>DATBUK010000191.1:0-2580 GCA_036516155.1 Yaniella sp. | reverse complement strand
TGAGACGGTAACCTTCTGACCGGGTGAGGTTCAACGCTGCCCCGAGCTGGCTGGTACACGAGATCTATGCGCGTAATAGAGCGGCAGACCGACCAGTGCTAAACCGCCAACGAGGTTGCCTAGCAACACGGGGATTTGATTCCACAGCCACCAATCTCCGACCCCGATCGGTGCCCCCAACATCATCCCAACCGGGATAGCAAAGAGATTCACCACACTGTGTTCGAGATCCAGTGCAAAAAACGCTGCAATAGGTGGCCAAATCGCCAAAATCTTGCCGCTAGTGGACTCGCTGGTCATGCCCATCACGACTCCCAGAACGACCAGCCAATTACACAAGATCCCGCTGAGAAAGGCCAGACCGGCGCCACCGAGATAGTCGAACGACTGATAGTCCAAGGTTTTAGCAACAGCCAGGTTGATCAAACCCTGCGCGGTGATATCAGAAGTGCTCGTCCACCACTGAGATAACAGCGCAGCGAAAAGGAACGCTGCCAGCAGTCCGCCAAGAATATGGCCGAGAAGTACCCAAGAAAAGTTTCGGAACAAGTCACGCATCGTCGACTGCTTGTGTAGCACGGACAGGGGCACCAGCGCGAAGTTACCCGTCAGCAACTCAACATTCAGTAATACGACGACGACCAGGCCCAGTGGGAATAGCAGTGCACCAACAATTCCGAAGCCAGTCTCTTCAGAGGCGAAGATCGCCAAGGCCGTGGCGCCGGCGAGCAGAAACACCGAAAAAGCTGCACGTAAAACGAGTTGGCCAGCGCTGAGATCAGTCTTTGTGGAGCCAGAATCAAGCATTGAATCAATGACGGCGGGCGGTTCAACATAAGACATGTAGGCCTCCTGTCGCAAAGATCATTTGCATCCAGGATCACGGGCCAACACAAGCCGCGTCAATCGTTCAGAGCCGCAAGGGGTGACCGATAAGTGACAGAAGCACACTTTTCGACCAGACTATGATGTGAAGTACATCACTGAGCATCTTGAAAGGAATCTGCAGAGCATATGCCAACCTCTTCTCAGACTCTTACGCGCACCTATCCACAAACACCCCACGGCGGGGTCCTCGTTGACCAGGTGGTCCCGGAAGCCTCCCGTGCCGCCGAAATCGAACGGGCCAGGTCACTGCCAAGCATTCGGGTGGACCTTGAAGCGGTCATTACCATCGAGATGATCACCACGGGTGTGTTGTCACCAAATCGCGGGTTCATGAATGAGCAAGACTACCTCTCCGTGTTGGAAAAAGGTCGACTGACCGACGGAACAGTGTGGCCAGTTCCCTTGAGTTTCGCACCCACCGGCGACATGAACAAAGAGATCATCGCGCAGCTGTCCGTAGGCCAGGAAGTTGCGCTCACTGATGGTGACAACGAACCGGTCGCGATCCTCGAGGTTGAAGACATCTTCGACTACGACCGAGAGCACCGGGCCCAGCACCTCTTTGGCACAACTGATCGGAAGCACCCCGGCGTTGATTCGATCTACCGGCGCATGGGCGATACCGCGCTGGGCGGCACGCTACATCTCTTGAACCGCGTGGACTGGGGACCTTTCGAGCGGCTCCGTCTGGAACCGAAAGACACCTGGAAGCTGTTCTACGACGAAAAAGAATTCGCCTCGGTCGCCGGTTTTATCACCGGTGCTAACCCCCTGCACCGAGGCCACGAGTATATCCACCGCAACGCGCTAGAAGAAGTCGATGGGTTGTTCTTGCAGCCGCTCGTTGAGATGGCCAAACGCGAGTTTGTGCGCCACGAATACCGGATCCGTGGCTACCAGAACGTGTTGGATACCTACTATCCGTCGGATCGCTCCATTCTCTCCCCGCTTCGGGTCACGTATATTTTTGCTGGGCCGCGCGAAGCGGTACTGCATGCTTTGATCATGAAAAACTACGGGTGCACTCACGCGCTCATTGGTCGCGACCATGCGGGCATCGGGGATTTCTACGACAAATATGCCGGTCACAACGTTTTCAATGAATACACCGAAGAAGAACTCGGTATCGACGTCCGACTCTTCCACGAAGTGTTTTACGATACCCGCGCGGCCACCCACGCGACCTCGCAGACGGTCGGGAAGGACGATATCCGGTACCGATTAAATATCTCCGGTACCGGCATTCGCGAATTGCTGCGTTACGGATACATGCCACCGAAGGAGATCGTCCGACCCGAAAGTGCGCTAGCAGCAATCCAAGGGATCCAGCCGAAAGGCATTGGGGAAGATGGACATGCGACCATCACGCCGATCGGCAAGGTTATCAAGAGCATGTTCCCCTTCTACCTGGAATACACCAGGTTGGGCGGCGAGAAACTCGAAACCCCTCGAAAGGTCGAAGATTTGACCCTGCACGATCTGGAAACCGCACTGCGTGACGTCCGTGCCAACGCCGGCGTGATCTATCAGGACATCTACGACGAATACAGCTCTCACCTGGATCGTTCCCCATCGCTGCAACCGGTATGGCGCGAAGAAGTCCGCGAGCAGCTCCGTGCAGCGCAAGAAAAACTCATCGCCGAGTTGGAACAGAAACTCGAAAGCGCCCCGGAAGTCGCTTCGGACGAATAC
>DATBUK010000190.1:0-10162 GCA_036516155.1 Yaniella sp. | reverse complement strand
CATATTCTTGAAGTCCAGCGCCTGATGCGCACCAGCCCCAAAGTCGTGATCGCGGTGGTCAACGGATGGGCCGCAGGTGGCGGACATTCGCTACACGTGGTCGCCGACCTGACGCTTGCCTCCAAACAGCACGGGAAGTTTAAACAAACCGATGCGACCGTTGGATCGTTTGATGCAGGCTATGGTTCAGCACTGTTGGCCCGCCATGTTGGCCAGAAGCGCGCTCGCGAAATTTTCTTCACCGCCCGCGAATACTCCGCAGATCAGATGCTTGAGATGGGCGCGATTAACGAGTCAGTCAATCACGACGACCTCGAAACGGTCGCCCTGGAGTACGCCGCCGACATCAATGCGCAGTCCCCGCAGGCCATTCGGATGCTGAAATACGCGTTCAACCTCGCCGATGACGGCATGGCCGGCCAACAGGTCTTTGCCGGAGAAGCCACCCGTATGGGATACATGACCGACGAAGCGGTCGAGGGCCGCGACGCGTTCTTAGAAAAACGCGATCCAGACTGGTCGAAATACCCGTACTACTTCTAAATGGACCTCTACCAAGCACTTTCTACCGGTATCCCGTGTGAGGCGACCGCCCAGGGCGTCATCGAGCGGCCAGAAATCACCGATCCCGAGCGCGGTCACCCCGATGCAGTCGCTGTGGTGAGGACCTCTGGCTCGACCGGAACCCCCAAACAAACGCTGCTGACCGCCCCGGCGTTGGCCGCGTCCGCGCAAGCCACAGCCGAACATATCGGCGGACAAGGCCAATGGTTGTTGGCCGTTGGCACCCAGTATGTCGCCGGCCTAGCGGTGGTCTCGCGCTCTGTCCATGCCGGCACCGTCCCGGTCATCATCGATCCCGGTTTTAGCCCGGCAGAATTCGTCGCCGGGACCAACCAACTGGATCATCCCTTCACCGCGGTCTCTTTGGTCCCAACGCAACTGCTGCGACTGCTCGAACACGAAGATGCCATCCTAGCCCTGCAGTCCTACTCTGCAATTCTGGTTGGTGGTGCAGCTATTCCGGAACGCATCCACGAGGCGACAGAGCACTACGAGCTGCACCTTTATACGACCTATGGGATGTCGGAGACCTGTGGCGGATGTGTGTACGACGGTACTCCCCTGCCCGGGGTCACCGTCGATACGGTTAAGCACAACGGTGTCGACCGGATTCGCATCACCGGCCCCATGGTGGCCGCAGGCTACTTCGATGATCCGGAACTCACCGCCGCTCACTTCGAAAACGGTTCATACCTCACCGACGATTACGGGACGGTCGCCGAGGGCATCGTTGAGGTTTCTGGACGCTTAGATGATGTGATCAATACCGGAGGCGTGAAAGTCTCGGCTTCCCAGGTGCAGCGGGTATTAGAACGCTGGGTGCCTCAGGCCTTCGTCACCGGAATCGCCGACAGTCACTGGGGGCAGCGAGTCAGTGCCGTCGTCACCGGCGACACGTCATATGAAGTGCTGGCCGATGCGGTCCGTTCGGCTCTCGGGGCCCCGGCAGTACCCAAGACATGGATGCGTGTAGAGTCCCTGCCGATGTTAGACAACGGCAAGCCCGACCGTCTCACACTTTCTGATTGGTTAGCAAAGGAATAGTATTGGCTTCGTTTTCCCAGTGGGTGGCAGCCGCCCGCTTACGTACCCTGCCCATGGCAATCGCTCCGGTGGTCGTTGGGAGTGCTGCCGCCGCAGCGTTGGACTCGTTTCACGCCGGCAAGGCCATCCTGGCGCTCATTGTGGCGTTAGCGTTACAGATCGGGGTCAATTATTCCAATGACTATTCCGACGGGATTCGCGGCACCGACGACGAACGCGTTGGCCCGTTCCGAATCACCGGCTCTGGCGCATCAGCACCGCACACCGTCCGCAACATGGCCTTTACGTTCTACGGGGTGGCTGCCGTCGCGGGACTGGCGCTCACAATCTGGTCACAAGCGTGGTGGCTGCTGGTCGTTGGGATTGCCGCGATCATTGCCGCCTGGTTCTATACCGGTGGGAAAAAACCTTATGGCTACCTGGGCCTGGGCGAAGTCTTTGTGTTCATCTTCTTCGGCTTGGTTGCGGTGCTGGGCACCACCTACACCCAAGCTGATCAGATTTCAGGTCTGGCGGTCACCGGTGCCGTCGGGACCGGGCTGGTCTCAACCGCATTACTCATGGCCAACAATGTTCGCGACATTCCTACGGATATCGAAGCCGGCAAAATGACGTTGGCGGCGCGGCTGGGTGATACCAAAGCACGCTGGTCGTATCCGGTGATGTTGGCCATCGCGGTCGGGGTGCCGTTACTTTACGCTCAGCAGTACCCCGGGATGTGGCTGATGCTGGTGCTCCTGATCATTTCGGTTCGCCCGTCGTTGATCATGCTCGAAGCAGAAGAACGCGCTGAGCTGATTCCGGTCCTAAAAATGACCGGATTATTTGGCATCCTCTACGCCATTGTGTTCACTCTCGGTGTCGTCCTGTAGATCCTGGGCATCAGCAAAACGGCCCCGGGTATAGGCGTCCTCGGCGTCCGCATCGTCCATCGCGACCTTGTTGCGCTTGCGCGAATCCAGGGCTTTGACGAGGTCTTCTGATGCTTCTTTGCGCAGGTTAGGCGTGAAAAGATACGTCAGAGCAAACCCTGTCACAAGGCCGACTGCGAGTGCGTAGAACACGTTTTGGGTAAAGAATACGGTGATAAAAAATCCGACCCCAAATAATAGGAATCTCAGGCCGGTGTACAGCCAGAATTTCATAACGTCTCCATTCGGGTTAAGTGTGCGTTAAAGCCTACGAGTTCGTAAGATGGTGCCATGCCACGTTTGTTGATTCCACTGATCCTCGTCTCTCTCGGCATTATGATTTATGCCCTCATCGAGGCGATTTCGACGCCGAAGGAGCGCATTCGGATTATGCCGAAGGGCCTGTGGATCGTGGTCATTGTGCTCATTCCATTAGTTGGTGGTGTCCTGTGGCTGTTATTTGGCAACGAGAACGCGTATTTGGCATCCACCGTGCAAGGCTTCAAGAAAGCTTCCGGTCCGGTTCGTCCCTCGAATCCTGACGACGACGACGAATTTCTGCGCCAACTAGATATCCAGCGGGCCCAAGAACGCAAGGCCCGGGAACTGCGTGAACGTGAAGCAGAGCTTCGTCGTCGCGAGCAAGAGCTCAAGGATAAAACCGATCCTGACGCAGATTCAGATGAGGATCAGAACCCGGCATAGGAGTGCAACGACGGGAAGTAGACGTTGACGATCGTGTAGTTGAACACCAGGGCCAAAAACCCGGTGATGTTCAACCACGCGGAGCGCGTCCCGGTCCAACCGCGGGTTGCCCGGGCATGCAGGTAGCCGGCGTAGATCACCCAGATGACAAACGTCCAGACTTCCTTGGCGTCCCAGTTCCAGTACCGGCCCCATGCCTGCTCGGCCCAGATGGATCCGGCCATCAGCGTGAACGTCCACAGCACGAACCCAATCGCGTTGAGGCGGTACGACCAGTTTTCTAGGGCTAACGACGACGGGACCAGGCGCAGAAATCCGGAGACCGTATTGTTTTTCTCGGTGCGTTGTTTGATCAGCTGCAGGATGGACATGGCGAACGTCAACGAGAAAATCCCGGTGGCAATGACCGCCACCGACACGTGGGTGACCATCCACCAGGACTGCAGGGCCGGCTGGACATTGCCCACCGGGGTCGGGAAACCCACGGTGGCGGCCATCATCATCAGCAACACCACGCCGGAGACGAACGTCCCGACAAACCGCAGGTCCTTGCGAATCAAGAACAGCAAGTAGACCACGGAGATCACCAGTGCACCGGAGGTCATGAACTCATAGAGGTTGCCCCAGGGTGCACGAGAGGCGGCCACCGCGCGAGCGATCACCGCAAAGGCGTGGGCCAGGGTCGCGACTACCATAATGCCGACCGCAACGTTGGCAGCTGGACGTTTGATCCCGTCGGTGTATTCCATGTCGTCGGACACGAACTGCCGCTTTGCGACCGGCTCGTCGACGGTTGGGCCACCGGCGCCTGCTAATTGTTTCGATTTCTGGGTCTCAAGTTCGGCCTCAAGCTTCTTGATGGACCGCGAAGCAGTAGCCATATCCCAGGTAAATAGCAGGAACGCAGCCAGATAGATAAAGGATGCGATTAGCATGAATAATTCGCTGTACTGTGCCAGCGTTTCATTAACGGGTGTCATGAGTCCTCCGAGGTGGTTGGCGGGATGACCGGCCAAGTGTTGTCAAATGTCTGACGAAGCTTAATGTTTTCATCGCGCAGTCCGAATGTCTCACCGCGGGCTAACAGGCCGTATTCGATGACCGTGTGACCGTCACGTTCGGTGGCTTTGACCCAGGCGCGCCGACGACGGACATACAGCGAGACGACCAGGGCGCTCAGCGCAAGTGTTGCAAAGAAACCGACACCCCACTTGGAGGGGTTATAGTGCAGATCGAGGCCGACGTAGCGATCCCACGAATCAAAGGTAATCGTGCCCATGCCCTCGGGCAGTTCGTAGGTATCCCCGACGCCGAGGGTGATGCCGCCATTTTCGTTATTTCTGGAGTTCAGTTCGGTCATGTTCTCGGTGTCCAACACATACACGTTTTGTGGGATCCCGGAATCCAGTCCGATGTCACCGTAGTAGGAGTTCAGGATCATTTCTGGGTTGTATGCGTCAGGGTCAATCGAGATCGCGACCCCATCGTCACCGGTGTAGGAGGTCGGCAGGAACATGCCGACGAAGCCGAGCTGTTGCGGTCGGGCGTCGGGTACTTTCAAGACCACCAGTGAACTGTTCACGTTGGGGTCTTGAATTTGGGCGATCACGGGTCCGGAGTAGGCAACATCCCCGTTGCCGTCGGTCACGGTGATGTTGGGTGCGTACCCGTTACCGACTAAGAAGATGCGCACACCGTCAATGGTCAGGGGATCATTGACTTTGATCGTATCCTGATAGGTTTCTTCACCCGGCCCAGGGGTGACCTGCATCGTGGCGGTGTAGTCGAGGGCTTGCCCGAAGTGTGTTTCGGAATCCCGGTCGAACACCACATCGAAGTCTTCAAGTTTGATGGAAAATGGATGCAGGCGGTCTTCGGAGAAGGCAGTCCCGGGAGTAAACGAGTCGTAGGACACCAGGTTATTGGCGAATCCTTCACCTTCGACGATGATCTTCTGACCCTCGTATTTGTAGAGCCCACCGATCCCCATGAACACAATGACACCCAGCAGCCCAAAGTGGAACAGGATGTTCCCAATCTCGCGGGTGTAGCCGCGTTCGGCGCCGACGGACCCGTCGCGCAGTTCTGTCCGATAGCCGGCTTTTTTGAGGATCCGTTCGGCATCGACAAGCGCCTCGTCCGGGGTGGGCCCGTTGGGCTCTAACACGAGCTGGCCGTATTCCGGGAGGCGTTTCAGGTTCCGTGGGGTGCGGGCCGGTGGCTGACGCAACGTTTTGAGATGCTGACGTCCACGCGGCCACAGACAGCCGACCAGAGACACCATCAGGAGCAAATAGATCGCCGAAAACCATGGCGACGAGTAGACGTCGAACATGCCCAGGGCGTCCAGAATCGGACCCAGTGTGGGATTATCTTCGATCCAGGTTTCTACGACATCGGCTCCGGCGCGACGCTGCGGGAACAGCGAACCAGGAACTGCGGCGACCGCCAACAGTAAGAGCAGCATGAGCGCGGTGCGCATGCTGGTCAGATGGTTCCAGATGAAGCGCAGCGTGCCCTTGAACCCAAGTTTGGGCATGCTGGGCTGCTGCGGTGTTTGGCGCTGTTGTTGTCGTTGTGCGGTACTCAAATTGGAAGCGTCACCTCGTTGGCAAACCAGCCCTGAAGCTGATTAACCCAGTCAGTCCACAGGCCACTAGCCATGGCTAAGCCCAGCAGAATCAACAGGACACCACCGGCGCGCATAATGAACAGGCGGTGTTTGCGGAAAAACGCCAGACGTTTCATCCCGCGGGAGAAGCCCAGCGCAAGCAGAATAAACGGAATGCCCAGCCCCAGCGAATAGACGACGGCAAGAATGCCACCGCGCCACATGTTGTCAGACCCTGCCGTCGACATTGCGATGACGGCCGCCATAGTCGGCCCGATACAGGGGGCCCAACCCAGCCCGAAAATCATACCCAATACTGGTGCGCCCCACAGTCCTGCGGTCGGGCGGTATTGGATCTTGCGGTCGCGTTGGAAAAACGACAGGCCGCCCATAAAAACGATGCCCATGATAATAACGACCAACCCTAGCACCTGGGTGAGCCATTGACCGTCTCCCTTGAGCCAAATGAACACCCGGTTCAACAGGATCCCGGCGGTCACAAAGACGAGGGTAAAGCCCAGGACAAATAACCCGGTACCGGTGAGCATTTTGCCGCGGCGGGTATCTTCAACAGTGGCACCCGACAGGCCGGAGACATAGCCCAGATACCCGGGGGCCAGTGGCAGCACACACGGAGACAAAAATGAGACGAGCCCAGCCAGCGCCGCAACCGGCATCGCTAGCCACATGGACCCGTCTAGTGCGATTTCTGCGAATGGGTTATTCATTCATTCACCACGCCGTCGAGTAGAGAGTCGAGGGTTGAGCGTTCAACCGCCCCCAAGACGCGGGCTGCCACCCGGCCCTCATCGTCGAGGACCAACGTGGTGGGGACAGCCTGTGGTGGGACGTAGTCGGCGAAGTCGAGCAGGATCTCCCCGTCACGGCCCTCGATGGAAGGGTATTCGATGTTGAAGTTGCGTTCGAATGCGGCCGCAGTATCGGCGGCATCACGCACGTTGACGCCCAGGAACGTCACGTCATCGGCGTATTTTTGGCTCAGGTCCGCAAGGTCGGGGGCTTCAACCCGGCAGGGAGCACATGCTGCGTACCAGAAGTTCACCAGGGTCGGCCCGTCGAGGGACTCGGTCGAAATGGTGTCCCCTTCGAAGGTTTCACCCGAAAATTCGACGGTTTCGCCGCGCTCTGCGACATCGAGTTCCATGACAGAACCGTCGCCGGCTATGTAATTCTTCCCGCCAGAGTTACCGGCCTGTGCGGCCAGTGGGTCATCGCCCGAGCACGCGGTGAACAGGACCGATCCTGCAATGGCTAGGCCGATCAAAGCGCGTGACGTCTTGTTCCTCACGAGTTCTCCCTTTCAAATACCGCGGAAGAGTCTAGTTCTGGTTACTGTGTAGTTCCTGAGTGTTTAGGCGCCCGGTAGCGCTGCTGCACGCTGGCTGAGATGCTTGACCGGTTCGGCATATGACACGGTGGGCACCTGCTGCCCCGGGGCGAAGGAAAAGCTGGTCACCGAGCCCAGCGAACACTGTCTATTGCGCGGATCATGGGCAAGTTTTTTCCCTTCGGCCGACAATCGCGTGACCCAGATAGGGAGTTGATGAGAAACCACTACGGCCGATGATCCTGGCCCGTAGGTCAGCATCAGTTCATCGCGAAGATCCTGGATCGCCTCGGCCACTCGCAGCACCTGGTTGAGATATGGTTCGCCCCAGGATGGGCGGAACGGGTTGAGCACCAGGGGCCACAATTTCGGGCTGCGTAGTTGACGGCGCATATCCGAGAGCCCTTGAAACTTATTTTCCGCTTCAATAACGCGCTCATCTGTTCGGACCTCAACATTAAACTTTTGTGCCAGCGGCGCAATGGTTTCTTGAGCCCGTTGAAGTGGAGAGGCTACCAGAATCTGTGGGGTCGTTTCCCAGCCGTCTGCGACTTCCTGGGCCATCTGGTGCCCGAGTGTCGACAACCCGAAGCCGGGGAGTCGCCCATAGAGCACTTTGTCGGGATTGAACACCTCACCGTGTCGAACCATATGCACGCTAACAGTCATGAACCTTATTTTCGCATACAGTTCATCTTCCTTTTGCCGCGGACTAGTTGGGAGGGGGTGCTTAAGCTACCGGGTAAGAATTTTGCTGACCCGCAAAACATTTACGTGAGGACTGACTCGTTAGGATGGAAGAAAGTTGTTATCGAAAGGCTTGTTATGACTGAAAAACATCCGAAGGACGACCCCGACTACGGGGTACGGTTAACCGGCGAAGAGCTCGCCGAGCATCAACAAAAATTCCAACAGCCTCGCGCCGATGCTGCCTCCGAATATGGGCCGCAGGGCACATCGGGTCAATATAATGCATCTGAGTATGGCCCTCAGGGCGGGCAACAGCCCGGCCAGCAGTATCCTGGCTTTCAGCCGCCATCCGCACAGCCCGGATACCAACAACCTGGGTACCAGCAGCCCGGTTATCAGCAACCTGGGTACCAACAGCCTGGATACCAGCAGCCACCTGGGTTCGGTGGGCCACAGCTTCACCCCGATATGGCCAAGGAACCGGAGCGCCCGCAGACGGTCAATATCGCGTTTTGGTCGATCATTGCCGCAGGTATTGCGCATTTGATCACGCAACTCATCGTGTTGTCATTGCCCAACCGCGGACTCTCTGAACAAGAAATCCAGCTGTTCGAACAAGAATTTGGTGGCTTCCTAGAACAGGCCCCGTTCGATGATTTTGCCACCATGCTCAACTCATCAATGGTCACCGCTTCGATGACCGTCCTGGCGGTCATCACGTTGGTGATCTATATTTTGGTGGCCCTTGGGATTCGGCACGGGTGGCGTTCGATGCGCGTTATTGGCACTATCTTTGCAGTGTTCTCACTGTTAAGTTTTAGTTTTGTCTCGCCGTTAGCCGCGGTGTTTTCCGCGGGGTCGGTGATTCTTGGCATCGTCGGGATCGTCTACGCTTGGCTGCCGGCTTCGACTGAATACTTCCGTCGGAAGGCTTGGCAGAAAGCCGCGAAGCAGGCTTATCCGGATATGCCTTTGCGATGAAATGCCAAGATTTGCAGCTCTGCTGACAGGTCCACGGTTTGGACAATGACGTGGTCGGGTACCTGCAATCTGCGCGGCGCAAAATTTAATATGCCAGTAATTCCAGCGTCGACGAGTTGATCGGCGACGTCCTGGGCGACATTTCCCGGCACCGCCACGATGGCTAGTTCCATATCGTGGTCGGTGCCGATGTCGTGAATATCCAAAATCGTGTAGCCACCGATAGTTTGTCCGATCTTTTCTGGGTCACTATCGGCAACCGCTGTGATATGCATGCCGCGGTCCCCGAACCCTTCATAGGACATCAGGGCTGTTCCGAGGTTCCCGGCGCCGACCAACAGCACCCGACGTCCGCTGGTGACCCCGAGGATGTGGGCGATCGTGTGGCGCAGCGCTTCGACCGAGTACCCGCGTCCGGCGCGTCCAGTATGGCCTAATGCCGCGACATCCTTCCGAGTGAGGGCATCCGAACACCCCAGTGCTTGAGCAAGCTGCGCTGAGGTGACATACCCGATGCCATCGGCATGGAGAGCTTCGAGGTACTGGAGGTATTGTGGCAGTCGAGACAGGGTTCGGGCCGATACCTTCTTGGCACCTGGCTGTTCTGTCATGCGGAATGTCCCGTCTCAATCATCAGTCGCAGCCGGGCGGGGTCGATGACCCAGAAGTCACGCTGTTTTCCGTCAATAAACAACACGGGGATCTCTTCGGCGAACTGCTCGGCCAATTCCGGGTGGTCGGTCGTCGAGATTTCTTCCCAACTTATGTCATAGTCGGCGGTGACCTCATCCATCGTGTCACGCGCAGCAGCGCACAGGTGACATTCGGGTTTCGTCAGCAGTTTCAGTTCCACGAGCACATCTTTCGGTTGGGATAAACACAAAACCGCCTACAGGAGGCGGTTTTGTGAGAGAAAAGACTTCGATGTTAGTCGTTGTCGGTACCGGTGGCTGCGTCCGTATCTGTGACAATGGCCTGCACTGCTTCGAGCGGGACACGATACGAGCGTCCGAATCGCACAGCTGGTAACTCACCGGAATGAATCATCCGGTATACGGTCATACGCGACACCCGCATCATGTCTGCGACCTCGGTGACCGTCATGAATTGAGCGTCTGCGAAATTCTCCGCCACGATTGCTACTCCTTTAAACATTCCCTCGAGCACGGGGTGCTACGCCTGAGGGGAAGTTTAAGTGTAGGCGGCAACCACCATTAGACATTAATAATAGCTTACGAAATAGATTGCAAGACGTCACTAATCAAACCACGGGTCTAAACCATGAAATGGAAAGACCGCTTTGCGGGT
>DATBUK010000189.1:0-3054 GCA_036516155.1 Yaniella sp. | reverse complement strand
GCGATTCCAAGTCATGGACATCGTCGGTGAGGTTGATTCCATGAAAGCCCTGGGCATGAACGTGATCTCGCTCGGTGCCGGGGAACCCAGTGGGGGAGCACCCGCCGCGGTGAATCGCGAGGCCGCCCGGCTGCACAACCGCGACATCCCAGTGTTCAACTACACCCCGTCATTGGGGGCCAAAAAACTCCGCGAAGCGATCGCGGGTCACTACCGCCGATGGTATGACCTCGACGTGGATTACGAATCCGTCGCCGTGATGACCGGTTCCTCTGGCGCGTTCGTCGCAAGCTTCCTGGCGGCCTTCGACGTCGGCGATCGAGTGGGACTGGCACGACCCGGATACCCCGCCTACCGCAACATTTTGCGAGCACTTGATGTAGAGGTCGTGGACATCCCGGTCGGTGTGGACACGAACTTCAAGTTCGACGTGAACCAACTGGCCGAACTGCATGCGCGAGAGCCGCTCGACGGACTCATCCTTGCCTCCCCGAATAACCCGACCGGCACCATGGTAGGCCGTGACGACATGCGTCAGCTTGCCACCTGGTGTGCCGAAAACGGGGTACGCCTCGTCTCCGATGAGATCTACCACGGCATCACCTACGGAGACGACCGCGGAACCTCAGCATGGGAATTTGACCGCACCGGGATTGTGATCTCGTCGTTCTCCAAATACTGGGGAATGCCAGGATGGCGGCTGGGCTGGATGCTGATGCCCGAGGATCTCGCCCCGGCCGTGTCTGGGCTGGCCGGTTCGATTTCGCTATGTCCACCGGCGGCCGGGCAGTATGCGGCGATTGAAGCGTTCAGCGACGAAGCCTACGCCGAATCTGATGCCGAAGTAGCAGAATTCGCTCGAACCCGGCAGCTGGTACTCGATAATGTGGATCGTCTGGAATGGCGCAACGCCGCCCCGGCCGACGGTGCGTTCTATTACTATGCACAACCCTCCGAAAAGATCCTGAACCACTACGGCAATACTGTGGACTATGCGGCAGATATGTTGAAACGGGCCCACGTGGCCGTCATTCCTGGGGTGGATTTTGACGGCGTCGATGGAGATCAGTTCATTCGGATCTCGTTTGCCGCGGGTTACGATGCCGTGGAGCAAGCCATCGAACGCATCGTGGAGTTCAATGCAACCATCAGTTGAAGCAGCCTGGTAGTTGCTGACAGTTGTCTCAAAGTTCACTGAAATCGGGTGACATTTGCGGTGCGGGCCGTTAGCGTCGTAAGTGAAGATGTCCCCGATCCGTAGAGGTGAAATATGGGAATGAATGACAAAGCAGATGCCCAGAAAGACCAGTTGGCAGGCAAGCTCAAAGAAGGCGCCGGCAAACTGACCGGCGATGAAAAGACCCAGGCCGAAGGCAAAGGTCAGAGCATGAAGGGCAAAGCCCAAGAAGGCGTCCAGGACGCCAAAGATAAAGCCAAAGGTTTTGTTGACGGCATGAAGAACGACAAATAATTCTCCAATCCAGCAGGACCCGGGACGGTAGCGCACCGACCCGGGTCCTTTGCTGTATGGGTCCGATAGGCTGAATATGTACCCCATCACCACTCAACATCAAAGGAGTAGCATGGTAGATATCAACGAGCTCACTCGGATCGGCAACGATCAGTTCGCCCGTCTCGAGGAAGTTCCCGACTTCACCGTCGTGTCCAACACCGTCCAGCACGGCCAAGAATGGCCAATCGAACAGTACTCGGGCGCCATGGGCGTCCCAGGCGGCCAGGACATCTCGCCGCATTTGGCGTGGTCCGGCGCACCCGAAGGCACCAAATCCTATGCGGTGACGATCTTTGACCCAGATGCACCCACCGGTTCCGGATTCTGGCACTGGTCCGTCGGCAATATTCCGGTCAACGTCACTGAACTCCCAGAAAACGCCGGTGCCGCTGACGGTTCTGGTCTGCCCGAAGGCGCCTTCCAACTCAAACACGACGGAGGCGCTCCAGGCTTTATCGGTGCCGCGCCACCGGCAGGCCACGGCGCACACCGGTACATCATCACCGTGCACGCCCTGGGTGTTGAAAAACTCGACCTGCCAGAGGACGCTTCCAACGCGTTCTTCGGTTTCAATCGCTTCGGCAACACCGTCGGCCGTGCAACCCTGACGGTCTACGGCATCATCGAAGAGTAAATCCGTCGGCCGCACCGTGGGTGTTAGGCTTAGCAACTGTGACGACACATCATGCAGCCGTAGACTCCCACGGTGCCACCGTGGCCGAAATGTTTGACCAGATTGCTGACCGCTATGACCTCATGAATTTGGTCATGACCTGGGGCCAAGAACCCCGGTTCATCCGCGACACGGTCACAGCGCTCAAGCTCGGCCCAACCCCGAAAGTCTTGGATATCGCGACCGGCACGGGCGATCTCGCCCTCGAAGTCGCCAACCAGCGCTACGGGGCGGAGATCCACGGCCTGGACATCTCGACTGAAATGCTCCAGGTCGCCCGCCGTCGTCCGGGCGGACGGCAGATTACCTGGCAAACCGGCGACGCCATGGCGCTGCCCTACGACGACAACACCTTCGATGCCGTCACCCACGGGTACCTGTTGCGCAATGTCACCGACATCGCTGCGACGCTAGCCGAACAATACCGGGTCCTGAAACCCGGCGGGATGATGAGCTGCCTCGAAATGTCACCGGCACCCCGAGACATCATCAAACCGTTTTCCACCGCGTACATCAAATACGTCGTGCCGCGTCTCGCCAATGCGATCACGCAAAACCCCGACGCCTACGAGTATCTGTCGCGTACCTCGCGTGCCTTCCACACCGCTGACCGCGTCGAACACATGATGCAAGAAGCCGGTTTCGTCGCGACCGGGTACAAGTCCTACATGTTTGGGACCATGGCGATTCACTGGGCCCAAAAACCCGACGCATAATACCGGGGGAGGGCATCAGCTATGGCGCGGTATTTCATCGGGCTCATGGTCCCACCGGGCGTCCAGCAACTGCTGACGAGCTTTGCCCAAACCCTTGAAGCCACCCTGCCAGAAGACCACGGGTTTCACATCTCTTGGACTACACCGGCAGA
>DATBUK010000188.1:0-4875 GCA_036516155.1 Yaniella sp. | reverse complement strand
CCATACGAGTTGTACATAGTGAGCTTCTGCGTTAGAGTAGAAGGTCCTGGTCAAGCCAGGTGCTGTTAGATAACAGAATATGGGGATGATCGGTTTCGACGATGTGTGTTGCCGTAAGGGAAGCGTGCCGAGGACGCAAAGTTATCTCGTAAACACCCTTTGCAAACAATCAAGTGCCGATTCTAAACGCACTGACTTCGCTCTCGCTGCCTAACTAGCGACCGAGTCCGTCAGCCTAGGCTTGCTATTGGCCTAGATCCTGGCGTCGTTTAAATAGCCACTGTTCGTCGCCCCTGTCGGGGGAAGCGACGAAGACCTGAAGCCGACTAGACCTAACAGTTGCTCGTCTGCGAGCAAACTGAGGTCGATAAAACTCCATGCAGACTGCGCACGGAGAAGCCTTATGAATACCACATCGGACCCGGGTTCAATTCCCGGCATCTCCACAAGACAAAGCCCGCTACCCTTGAGGTGGCGGGCTTTTTCGTTGCTAGCAAGCGGAAGTAGCCCGACGCCTATTTCTATGCCAAATTCGCGCACCACCATGCCGAAGCAAGCAGCAAAAAGCACACGCTTGGGATACGGACAGTTTTTAGGACAGTTCGGGGCTAGCTGGTTGAGCGCTCTCAATACTGATAATCGAAGCTACTCATAGGAGCAATCGCCCAATACTCGAATGATAAGTATTGGGCGATTGAGAAGCGTTGTGGATTAGGAATATCGGCGGGGCTATTTCCCCACAAGGTGGTTTATTCTTGGAGTTCAGGGTGGACCATGCCCGCATCTCGGAGGTCCCAGATAGTGTCTTGAACAAGAATGTTCTCGTAATTAATTTGCTCGACAGTTGCGGCGTCGTACCCAGCGTTTAGAACCATCGAGTCTTCCACATTCCCGTACTGGTCTTGCATGGGTAGGTTACCTTGGATAAAAACGCGGGAGAATTCGATATCGGAGGCGTCCAGTGCTTCAAGGACGTCGAATGTCGCCCGTTGTGCACCGCTGATTACAAGTCCTTGCGTGAAGTTATCGGAAATATCGAATGTCACGAAAACAACTTCGCCAGTTTCTCCGGGCTCAAGGTATGCTTCTGCCTGATCGTCTCCGGTTGCTTGGGCAATAGCTTGTAGTGGATCAGCAGCTTCTTGTTCGGGTTCCTCGGTTGGCTCTTCTTCGGCTGGTTCCTCTGTGGGTTCTTCTTCGGTTGGTTCTTCGGTATGTGCTTCTTCGGTTGAATCTTCCTCACGTCCAGTGGTCTCAGACGTTTGAGTCTCCTCAGTTTCGGAGATGGTGGTTTCGTCGCTGTCGTCATCGATGAGATTCCCAAAGAAAGCGAGTACAAGGACGACGCCAATGACAATGAGAATCGTGCGTTTCCGTGATTTGCGTTTCGGGGGCTCTTGGTCCAAATTGGTGTCGCTCATATCACTCAGTATACTCAGGGTTCTCTCAGGTTATTCTGGGTTATTTCCCATTACGATGTATTATTCGAGTTATAGGATAGGTGCGCTCACTGGCATTGCTAGACGCTGGGGGCTTGGTGAACCTGGCACAGTCAAGGATCCCCTACGTCGGGGTGGGAGATCGTCGCCCGATCCCGAAAACACCCGCCCCGTTTCCTCTTCTGCTATATTCACCCATAACAACTGGCTCCCCGCAATTGTAAAAGTGCTGAAATGTACGTAGCTGGTTCCACCTGACCAGCCAGTTCCCGTCTTACTCAAACTTAGACGTGCTCTAGGAAATGGACTGAGCAGGGGCCGTTAAACCGTGTTCAGGGGTGTCGTGACGGTGTTTCTTCCCAATATGCACGTGGTTTCTTTTAGACTTTCGGCATCTCCACAACGAACCCGCCATCGCAGGATGGCGGGTTTTTTCATGCCATGAAGTGTCCTTTGCCAGAACATATCGGATACCTTTAGACCACCAGTAGTCACCGAGTCACCACAGGTGGACTGTTGCAAGTAAGCCGATCACACAAGCGGCAGTCGACCAGCCGACGTGTCCCAACCAGGTGACGACAACTGTTTTCAGGTTCTCTGCAGTTTGACGGGCGGTCGACAGCGCGACGGTGGAATAGGTCGTCAGGGAGCCAGCAAAGCCACCGAGTAAGAGTTCAGCTAGGAAGGTGTCAACAACCGCCGCCCAGGTCAAGCCGACTATGACGCCGGCGAGACACGACCCTAAGACATTCACCAGCAATATGCCCCGGGTCGGCAGGTAAAAGTCTGCCAGGTATCGCAGCACAGCGCCGACAGCCGCAGCAAAGATGAAAACCATTGGCATCGTCATGTCCCAGCCTTACGAAGACCGAAGCGGTAACTGCCCAAAGTCAGCAGCGTAGTCAGCCCCAGAAGCATGACCAGCGCGAGAACTAGCAATAGTCCAACCCAGACCGTCGTCAACGATAGTTCGACGTCAAAAGCATACTGTCCCGTGGCGATGAGACTGATGGAGAGCGCAAGACCCGACATCGTGGTGAACGACCCGAGTAGTCCTACGCTGATGCCTTTATGTAAAGCCTCTGGCCAGTTGTGGCGCGTAGCATAGCCTGCGAAGAAGCCTAAGAGTATGGCACCGATGAGGTTGGCAAGCAGTGTGGGCAGCGGATCGCCGAAAGCTGCAGGTGAGGTGAAGTTAGGCCAGGGAAGATAGACCCTGGCCATGGCCCCAATGACACCCCCGAGTGCCACTGCGACGATGGTCAGGGGTTGGGGTTTAGGCCCGGGATTGGCCACGTAGTTCCGGGTTCAGACGCTCAAGCACATCAGGGTGCAGATGTGTGTTGGTGGCCAAACCGTGACCTCCCCACGGTCCGGGCTCGCCGTCTAATGAGGTGAATGTCCCGCCGGCTTCGGTCACAATTGGGACCAGGGCGGCCATATCGTAGAGTTCAAGCTCAGGTTCACATGCGATATCGACGGCACCTTCGGCCACGAGCATGTAGGACCAAAAGTCACCGAATGCCCGGACGCGCCATACGTCGGTCGTCAGTTGCAAGAATTCGCTGATATTGCCGCGATCGCGCCAGCCCTCCAGCGAGGAAAACGACAGCGACGCATCCGAAATATCGGTCACATCCGACGCATGGATTCTCGTGGCATTCGACAGTGACTTGCCCGTATAGGCGCCACCATCCTCATAAGCCCACCACCGGCGCGACAGGGCAGGAGCAGAGACCACACCCATGACAGGGCGGTCGTCGTCGACCAGCGCGATCAGTGTGGCCCAGACGGGGACACCGCGGACGAAATTCTTGGTGCCATCGATCGGATCAATGATCCAACGGCGTTTCCCCGAACCGGTTGTGCCGTATTCCTCACCGGTGACAGCATCCCGTGGCCGGGCACGTTTGAGCTGCTGACGGATTAGTTCCTCGGCGGCTCGGTCTGCGTCCGAAACCGGCGTCATGTCCGGTTTGGTGTCGACTTTCAGATCGACCGACTGAAATCGGGACATGGTGAGCGCATCAACGGAGTCGGCGATCACTAGGGCGAGATTGAGATCCTCGCGATAGCCCTGGCGGGAGGGTGTCAGCTGCATGATGGAGTGTCTTTCCTGTTGGGGTTATTCGAAGTCGTCGGATTCTAAGCGATTCGCCAAGAGCCTTCGCAGTGAGGCAAGTCGTTGTGGGCCGGAGTCACCGGCGTGACCGGCAGCCACCCAGGCGTCGAGCGCACAGCCGGGGGAGTCGGCGGTATGCGTGCATCCGCGTGGGCAATTGGCAATGGCCTCGGCGAGTTCTTCAAAAGCGGCCACGACGGTATCTGGATCGACCAGGCCCATCCCAAACGAACGGATACCAGGGGTGTCGATCAGCATCGAAGTACCCGCTTGATTTAGCGGAATGCCCAGTGCCGACGACGAAGTATGACGTCCGCGGCCGGTCACCACATTCACCTGTCCCACGGCACGATCTGCCCCGGTCATGGCGTTGAGCAGGGTTGATTTCCCCACCCCTGATGGCCCAATGAGGGCGGAGATGTGACCTGCTAACCGTTCTTGAATGGCATCGAGGTCGGTGGGATGCAAGATCGGGGCGACGTCGCCTGCCTCTTCGTCGGGGTTCATCGGCCCGATGGTAAAGATATCGAGCTTCAGGTGGTCATAGTGCGCGATGAGCCCCGAGGAGTCGGCCAGATCGGTTTTGGTGATGCACAGGACCGGTTCGATACCCGCGTCATAGGCAGCCACCAGGGCGCGGTCAATGAATCCGGTGCGTGGTTCGGGGTTAGCTGCCGCCACCACAATGACTAACGTATCGGCGTTTGCGACCACAATGCGCTCATACGCGTCGGCATCATCGGCTGAACGACGCAGCACGGTCTGTCGTGGTTGAAGACGCACAATACGGGCCAGGGTACCCTCAGCCCCGGAGGTGTCCCCAACCATATCGACGAGGTCTCCCGGGACGATGGCGGTATTGCGCATTTCGCGGGCTCGCATTGCGGTGACGTATCGAGCTTTGGTCCGAGGCGTGGTTTTCGTTTTGCGCTGGGCTGGTAGGTAGACGGTGTAGCGCCCTCGGTCGACGGTTGTGACCCGCCCGGTGATGGCATCCTCGTGTGCTGGCCGGTCCTTGGTGCGGGGACGAGTGCCGTGCTTGGAAGGCCGTTTCGGAACCGACGACTCGTCATACCGTGAGTAATCGATGCTGAAACGACTCATGCGCGGATCTGACTTTCTCCGGCGGCAAGTTGTGTCCACGCGATGGGGAAGTCTGGCATCGTCTTGGCGGTCGTGGCGACGTCGTTGACGACAGTCCCCTCAACTGTCAGTCCGATGATCGCTCCGAATGTCGCCATCCGGTGGTCAGCGTACGAGTCCAGAGTTGCTGGCTGGAGGTTGTAGCCGCCGCGAAAACCAAGATAGTCTTCG
>DATBUK010000187.1:0-6417 GCA_036516155.1 Yaniella sp. | reverse complement strand
CACTGCATAACATTTCTCAGAGGGAATTTACAGGAATTCTCAAGTATTCCCCAATGAAGGTTTCTTATAGTAGGAACTACCTCTTCAAGGTGTGAGTGATGAGTGTCAGGGCCCCCGGTTTTCTGGGGGCCCTGGTTTTTTATTTTTCCGCCGTAGCATCCCAGACGGCCCGCCACTTCTGAGCCAAGCTCTCGATGGTTTCGTGCGCGTTGAGCCCGCTGGGATTCGGCAACCCCCACAGTTGAACCGCCGAGGGCCATCCCGCAATGGTCTCCACATCCTGAGGTCCAAGCTTGGCCTTCGGGAGGCCAAATGCCGTACGGAAGGCAGTAATCCCCACGACCGCAACCGCCCTGGGCTGCAAGACCTGCACCCGTTGCACAAGCCGTTGCCCGCCGTCGTGGAGTTCATCGACGGTGAGTTCATCTGCCCGAGCACTGGGACGCGACACGAAATTCGTGATGCCAATCCCTAACTGCGCTAGCAGCCGTTCATCCTCCCGGGACAAACCAGTGGAAGCGTCCACGACGTGGGGCAGGATGCCCGCTGCTGCCAGTGATGGCCAGAACCGGTTACCGGGTCGGGCAAATGGCGCGTTGACTGAGGCCGTCCACGGGCTGGGATTGATCCCCACAATAAGCATTCGGAGCATTCCTGCTGATTGCTCATCACTCGGGTAGGGCAGCACATCTTCTCGGCCTAAACCCGAATCAATTGCTGCGGCCATATCAGCTTTGGTCGGACGTCGTCCGGCCAGCGGTGGCTCGGCTCGCCAGGCAGACCAGGTCGTTGGTAGGGGAGTGGGCATGCGGGATCCTTTGGACGTGAAAAGAGTAATTCCGGTGCCCCGTGCTGGGACACCGGAATTACGGGTGCTATCTGGAATCAGAAGGTGCGGTTAGCGTTTCAGATCCAGTGGGTCGCCACCTGGCTGCTGATCGCCCAGTGGTTTGCCGGCACGAACTTTTTCTTCGATGCGCTCCCCGACTTCTTGGTCAATGTTCTTCCAGTACTGGAAGGCATTGGACAAGACCGGTTCGATCACGGTCTCGAGCGCACCAGCAACGGTTTCGATAAGCTCGAGGCGCTGGGCATCATCCATGACCTCGCGCACGAGCGTGTGAGCCTGGATGAAGTCGTCGTCGTCTTCACGCAGTGCGTAGGCTTGACGGACCAGTTCGCCGTCGTTTTCCCATGTAGCATCGACGGTGCCTTCTTCATCGGACCAGGAGTCACCGAACGAGTTCGGGGCATAGACCGAGCGATTGCCCGTGTGGTGATAGGTCATTGCGCCTTCGAAGTTGTAGCTGTGCACCTCAACTTTCGGTGCGTTAACGGGCAGCTGCTGGAAGTTGGTACCGATACGGTAGCGCTGCGCATCCTGGTAGGCGAAGTTGCGGCCCAGCAGCATCTTGTCTGGGGACATGCCCATGCCCGGGACCATATTGGCCGGGGAGAATGCCGCCTGTTCAATTTGGGCGAAGAAGTTCTCCGGGTTGCGGTTGAGCTCCATGGTGCCGACCTTGATGCGCGGGTAGTCCTTCTTCGACCAGATCTTGGTCAGATCGAATGGATTGAAGCGGTAGGTCTTGGCATCTTCGAACGGCATGATCTGTACCCACAGATCCCAGGATGGGTAGTCACCACGGGCAATCGAGTCGAACAGATCGCGGCGGTGGTAGTCAGCATCCACGCCAGCCATCTCTTCGGCTTCTTCGTTGGTGAAGAATTCCATGCCCTGGTTCGTCAGGAAGTGGTATTTGACCCAGAAGCGCTCGCCCTGGGCATTGACCCACATGTAAGTGTGGGAACCATAACCGTTCATGTGACGCCAGGTGCGTGGCAGCCCACGCTGACCCATCAAGTAGGCAACCTGGTGCGCAGACTCTGGGTTTTGTGTCCAGAAGTCCCACTGCATCGTGTTGTCACGCAGGCCGGAATCCGGCAGGCGCTTCTGCGAGCGAATGAAATGGGTGAACTTCATCGGATCGCGCACGAAGAAGATCGGCGTGTGGTTTCCGACCAGGTCGAAGTTGCCCTCTTCGGTGTAGAACTTCAGGGCAAACCCGCGCACGTCGCGCCAGGTATCCGGTGAGCCGAGCTCACCGGCAACAGTCGAGAACCGTGCCAGCATCTCGGTCTCAACACCGGGCTGGAACAGGGCAGCCGAGGTGTACTGGGAGACGTCCTCGGTCGTGGTGAACTTCCCGAATGCGCCCGAGCCTTTGGCGTGGGGGCGACGCTCTGGGATGTTCATGCGGTTGAAGTGCTGCAGGGTCTCGACCAGGTGGCTGTCATGCAGCACAACCGGGCCGTCCTGGCCAACGGTCAGTGAGTTTCGGTCACTGACTGCGGGGATGCCGGCCATCGTGGTGGATCCGGTGGCATGTGGTGTCTTTTTCTCTGCCATGAGTTTTACCTTTCTCCTATGCGCAGTTGCGACGCAACCGCGCAGCGTGTTGTTCTGTGGTGTGTTCGGGGTGGTCTGTGGTGTCCGCCTAGCTCTTGGCGCCCTCCTGCTGATGGGCTAGTGCGCATTCGTGGCAGACGGCTGAGTACACCACCTCGGCGACTTCGATGGTCATGCCGGGATGGGCTTCTGGATGAAGGCAAGGGGCTTTCCCTGTCACACACGCAATGTCTTCGATCCGTCCGCAGTACCGGCAGACCGCATGGTGGTGGTTGTCGTGGCCTTCGAGTTCATATCGTGCAGGCGAGCCAGGAAGTTCCAGCTTGCGGACCAATTCCGCAGAGACTAACGAACTGATCACCACGTACACGGACTGAATCGTGATCGTTGGAAGGTCCGTACGAACCTGGTCGTGGATTTCCTCGACGGTGCCGTGCGGTTGATGCCTGATGGCCTCAAGGACCGCAAGACGCTGTTTTGTGGCCCGTAAACCTGCATTTCGCAAAGCTGTACGCCAGTCGCTTGCTGCTTGGTCCAGCTGCACAGCTGTGCTTGGACGGTTGCCGGCTCCTGATGTTGCCTTCATGCCGCCCATTATTGCAATCTTGAACGGCTCATAACAAGGGGTGATACGTTGCGGTTTTCCGGCCCGCGACCTACTGGCGACCCGCCTCGTGAGCACTGCTACGTTAATGAGTATGGTTTCAAATTCTCATCCTCACTCCATCAAGCGCCGTCTGATCTCTGCGATGGCGGTGCTGAGTACTGTTGGACTGTTCGCCGGTTGTAGCGAAGCTGCGGCCAATCACGACGTGACAGAGCAGGGCAGACTGGCTTTTGGCTGCACCCTAGCAGAGCACATCGATCAGGAGCACGGTGACCCCCAGAGCTGGTCGATGTACATTGGTGACAATGCTGATCCGGGTGTGCGAGAAATTGCCACGGTCGGCAATATTTTTGTGGCTGCTTCCACAACGGGCGCAGTTGACCGCGATCATGTAGGCGTCCAGGCACAGAACTTGTTGGAAAGTGTCAGTCGGATTGATACCGAAATGATGGGCAGCGGCCTGGAGGAGATCCAAGTCGCGTGCGCAGATCTGGATGTTGGCGAGTACCCTGATGTGTCACATGAAGGTCAGCTGGATTACGCGTGCGATCTCACCGCTCATCTGGACCAAGAGTACGGGTCTGCCAACCAGTGGTCGGATGCGCTTGACGGCCCTGTGGTGAACCTCGCGTTGGCAGCGGCATCGTTGACCGGCGCGTATAACGGTCAACGGCTGGCTGAAGCCCCCGAGCTGTCTGAAGCGAGCCGGGATCTAGTGCACTCCATTAACAGAGTGGATGCCGAGATGACGGACGAAGCTATGGCTAAATTCCGCAGTGAGTGTGAAGCCCGCTAAGAGCGCGACCCCGGTGGGAAACCGGTGAAGTGATGTATTGTTTCCAGCAGGTCCTGCTCGTGATGTTGTAAGTGTTTCAAGACGATCAAATGCACAGGTGCCCGGAACATTTTTGAGTTCATCGCAAAAGACCACCGCATGAGGGTGGAGGTTCCAAGCAGGCGTCGGAATTCCTCAGCATCGCGAAGCTGAAACATGAGCAGGGCTTGGCCGTGAAACGTCACCACATTATATTGCGTGATCCATGACCAGGGGATGAGCGGGAGTTCTCCGACGATTTGGGTTCGATCGGTGATGCCAATTGGACTGAGAACCAAAGCGATGTCGCCGGGTGGTCCCAGCTGGTTTTTTGCCACCCCAAATGCAATGGCGCCAAAGAACACCATGCCGAACAGTGCCCCGGCAAGCAGTACCCACATCATAAATTCTGGCTCGTCTGTGGTGGCGACGAGAAGTATCCCGCCACAGCTTAAGAACAGCAGGACCAGGACGAAGACGACAGAACCCACAAAGAGAAAGACCCGTCGGCCTTTTTTCGTCGGGAACGTGACGATGGGCTCAAGATGGGTGAGGTGGTGTGGTGACATGACCAAAATCTCGGTGAGAGTGGGTTAACGTGGTGACCGGCCGCGGAACTGAGTCCAGCGACCGGTCAGAGGGGTTAAAAACTTAGGCGTCGATGCGCTGGCGCTTCGAGGAAATTTCGCCGGTGTTGAAACCGGCGAGGTGGAGCCCACCGTGGAAACGCGCGTGCTCAATTTTGACGCACCGATCCATCACGACCTCAAGCCCGAGGTCTTCAGCGACCTCGGCTGCCTCGTCGGACCAGATGCCCAGCTGCAGCCAGAAGTATTTGGCGCCAATCTCGGCGGCCTCTTTGGCGATATCTGGGGTGTCTTCGGCACGACGGAACACATCGACCATGTCAATCTTGACGGGAATGTCCGCCAGTGACGGGTAAACCTCATGTCCCAAAATGGTTCCGCCCTTTGCGGCCAGGATCGGGTTGACAAAGTACACGTCGTACGTCGACGACGACAACAGATAGGTTGCGACGAAATATGAGGCGCGTTCGAGCTTATCGGACGCGCCAACGATCGCGATTGTCTTGGTGTCTTGCAGGATCTTGAGGCGCTCAACAGCACCCGGGCTGACCCATTTGCGTTCGGTGGTTGTAGTCATGAATCTCCTTAGGCGTTCTTCACGGTTGCGGTCAACGCCTGGTCGAGGTCCCAAATGATGTCGTCGACGTCTTCGATTCCCACCGAAATGCGGACCAGGTCATCTGGGATCCCTGCGGCTTCGAGCTGCTCTGCAGACAGCTGCTGGTGGGTGGTCGAACCCGGGTGGAGCATCAGCGTTTTCGCATCCCCGATGTTTGCCAGGTGTGAGGCCAATTGTAGGTTGGTCATGAATTCGGCGGAAGCCTTCCGGCCGCCTTTCACACCGAAGCTGAATACTGAGCCCACGCCCAACGGCAGGAGCTCTTTACCGCGTTCGTAGTACGGGTTATCTTCGAGACCCGCATAGTTGACGTATTCGATGCGCTCGTCGGCGGCCAGCCATTCGGCGACCTGTTTGGCGTTGGCTAAGTGTTCATCCATGCGCTGGGGGAGGGTTTCAACCCCCATGAGCAGCTGGAAGGCCGACTGTGCCGGTAGGGACGGCCCGAAGTCGCGCAGTTGTTCATTGCGCAGTTTGGTCAAGAAACCGAACTCGCCGAAGTTGCCGTACCACGACAGGTTATTATAGGACGGTACTGGTTCGGTCATGAGCGGGAAGTTGCCGTTATCCCACGGGAATTTGCCCGACTCTACGACCACACCGCCCATGGTCGTGCCGTGGCCGCCTAAGAATTTGGTGGCCGAGTGGATGACAATATCTGCGCCGTGTTCTAACGGGCGGATCAGGTACGGGGGAGTCAGCGTCGAGTCGACGATCAGTGGCAGCCCGTGTTCGGCGGCCAATTCGCCCAGTCCTTTCAGATCGACGATGACGCCCGAGGGGTTGGCCACGATTTCAGTGTAGATCGCTTTGGTGTTCGGTTGGATTGCGGCAGCAAAGTCCTCCACTTCGGTCGAGTCGACAAACGTCGTGTCGATCCCGAATCGACGCAGCGACACATCCAGCTGGGTGACCGTCCCGCCGTAGAGTTTCGACGACGCGACAATGTGGTCCCCAGACCCGGCGAGCGCGGCGAACGTCACGAACTCTGCGGCCTGGCCGGAGGCCGTGGCAACCGCCCCGATGCCGCCTTCTAACGAGGCGATGCGTTCTTCAAACGCCGCAACGGTCGGGTTGGAAATCCGGGAGTAAATATTGCCGTATTTTTGCAGTGCGAACAGGTCGGCGGCATCCTGTTGGGTTTCAAAGACGAACGACGTCGTCTGGTAGATCGGTACTGCACGGGAGCCGTGCACGGCATCCGGGACAGCTCCGGCGTGGAGCGCGCGGGTGCGGAACCCAAAGTTGTGTTCTGCCATGACATCCTTTTCATTTTCAGCATCAGCAAGTGGCGTAGGTCTTGGCCTATTGTCCTCAATAAGCGCCCACGCCCGCGCAGATATTACCTCAGACGACAATTGATCCTCTGTCAGCATACCC
>DATBUK010000186.1:0-1695 GCA_036516155.1 Yaniella sp. | reverse complement strand
ACGTCGGTGGCGAAGACCTGCCCTTCGGTGGGGTCAAACGTTCGGGCTTTGGACGAGAACTCGGTCCGCTGGGGATGGACGAGTTCGTCAATAAACAGCTCTTGACGATTAACGAGCCACGATAAGGTTCACCGCTCGCCTCGTCAGAGACCTCCACCGTTTCAGCCACCTGTGCGTGAAACGGTGGAGGTTTGCTGCTGCGTTTTCGGCCCTACGCGACGTCAGGCCGCAGAAGACCAGAGACTGCCGTAGAATTTTGGCATCATGTCCAACACTTCCGCCTTTGAGCTGTCTAGCATCACGTTTCCCGAAGATCTGCCGGTATCACAACACCGCGAACAGATCATGGAGCAGATCTCTACTCACCAAGTCGTGATCGTCGCCGGTGAAACGGGTTCTGGAAAAACCACCCAGCTACCCAAGATGTGTCTCGCGCTGGGATTAGCAGAGACCGGCATGATCGGGCATACACAACCACGTCGCATTGCCGCGCGTTCTGTTGCCGAGCGCGTGGCCGACGAACTGGGCCAGGAGATCGGCTCCACTGTTGGCTACCAGGTGCGTTTTACCTCCGAGGTCTCGGAAGCTACTCAGCTGAAAGTCATGACGGACGGGATTTTGTTAGCTGAGATTCAGCACGATCCGAACCTGTCGAAATACTCGGTCATCATTATTGACGAAGCCCACGAACGCAGCCTCAATATCGACTTTCTCCTGGGCTACCTCACGCGGTTGTTGACGAAACGTGACGATCTCAAAATCATCATCACCTCCGCCACCATCGACCCGGAATCGTTTGCCGAGCACTTCAAGAACAGCGAGGGTACACCCGCACCGATCATCGAGGTCTCTGGGCGCACCTATCCGGTAGAGATCCGGTATCGGCCCCTGCAGCAAGAGGCTCTGCCAGATGACCCAGATGATGACGCTGACGATATGGAAGAAACCCGCGACCCGCTCGATGCGATCGCGGACGCCGTGGATGAACTCAGCCGCGAAGAACCTGGCGACATGCTGATTTTCTTTCCCGGCGAGCGCGAAATCCGAGATGCCGCCGAAGTGCTGGAACCGCGGGTGGCACGAAACCCACGCCTGGTAAACACTGAGATCCTCCCGCTGTTTGGACGGTTGTCGCTCCAGGACCAGCAGCGGGTATTCCGTCCTGGCAAAAACCGCCGCATTGTCTTGGCGACCAATGTGGCAGAAACTTCCCTGACCGTGCCAGGTATTAAATATGTGATCGATACCGGGACCGCGCGGATCTCGCGCTATTCGCAACGCACCAAGGTCCAACGCCTGCCCATTGAGCGAATCTCGCAAGCCTCGGCTCAGCAGCGCTCTGGCCGTGCAGGCCGAACCAGCCCCGGCATTGCCATCAGGTTGTATTCCGAAGAAGACTTCAACGCTCGCCCGGAATTCACGGACCCCGAGATTCTACGGACCTCCTTGGCGTCGGTCATCTTACACATGGCCTCCATCAACATCATCTCCACGGCAGATGAGCTAGAAGACTTCCCGTTCCTTCAACCTCCCGAACACAAGCAAATTACCGATGGCGTGACCCTGTTGACCGAATTGGGCGCGCTCAACACCGGCAACCCGGTACGAGTTCGAGGACGTGGCGGCCGGTGGGTCACCCGGACCTTCCCCGCCGGAACGATCACGCCGATTGGTCGGCGCCTGGCACGCCTGCCG
>DATBUK010000185.1:0-7963 GCA_036516155.1 Yaniella sp. | reverse complement strand
GATGACACAGGACACCGGATTCCCCGAGCAAACCGATCTGATCGAAAAGCTCACGATCGCCACCGATGGGGAAACAAGTAATGATGAAGTGGTGGACGTCATCAATGCGTTTTTGAACTCGCAAGTGGTGTTCCCATCCGTCGACAAAGCCGGTGAAGATGGTTCTGTCAGCCCGCTGATGCTCCAAGACACCGAGGGCAACCCTGTCATGCCCCTGTTTACTTCACCCGAAGGCATTCCTGAAGACTTCGCTGAAGCTGCCCCACACGTGAGTGTGGTGCCTGGCTCAGCAATTATTCAGTCCATCACCGATGCCGGTATTGTGATCGACTTCGGCACGGACCGGCAATTCGGGTTAGCAAAAGAACAGGTCGCGGCCGTTCGTGACGAAATTGTGAGCCAGCTCGGCGACAACTAACAGCAGCGAACCTGTTTAATACATTCGGGGCTGAGGATCCACTGGTGATCCTCAGCCCCGAATGCGTTGAATTGCAGTTTAGAGTTTGATTTCGATCTCCGTGTCTTCGCGGAGGTCTTCAAGCAGTGCGGTAATGGCTTCGTTTTCCTTTTCGCGGGTCGCTTGCTCTGCCAGCTGCGGTTTCAGCTCTTCGAACTCGGGAGTCTCTTGTGCCTGCTCATCCTCGAGTTGTTCGTTCATTGCTTCGAGTTGTTCGACTTGCGCATCGTACATCTGCTGCAGTTCGTCCTCCGAAGGCTCTTCAGCTTCGAGGGTTTTAACGACCTGGTCAATCAGAACCTGGTTGTGGAGGTCCTCTCGGATCCGTTCTTCCGATAATCCCTGTCCTTCGAGCTCTTCCATGAGCGCATCGGAAGATTCCATCTCGTTGGCCTCAGCCATCTCGGACAAGTAGTCTTCAACGTCCTCGTCAGAGGCTTCGAAACCTTGGTCTTCGGCTTCCATGACCAACAGTTCGCTGTTAATCATCATTTCCAAGGCTTGCTCTTTGAGCTGATCCTGATTCGGTTGTTCGCCGGACATCTGCGCCTGCATGGAAAGCTGTGGGAACTGGGCTTCGTAGTTCTCGGAGAAATCGTCCCCCGAGATTTCTTCGCCATCAACGACTGCGACGACATCTGGAATATTGTCCAGTTCCGGTGTTGGTGCAGCCTGTTCACCTTGTTCCTGGCTTTGCGGGGCTTCTTCTTTTGCCTGGTCATCGTCGCCGCCACATGCGGCAAGGCTGAATGCCGCTGCCACAGCGGCAATACTGAGGAGAAGTTTCTTGGGCATGAATGCCCCTTTCTGTACAACAATTCTGCAGTCCCGGCGAGACTAACAGTCAAAACTGAAAAAGCTATTCAGCAGATGTCCAGCCCGCACTCAGTCTTCGACATCCACTGTCGGTGCCTGGGCGAAGAAGATTAGGAATACCGCAGCGAACTAATCATCGGGCATTCGAATGGGTCACGGGCCGATAAGCCGACCTTGTTGAGGTAGTGAATCACCGAGGCATACGATTCGCGAACTGTTGCGACGGTGTATGGAATCTGGTGTTCAGCACAGTACTTGCGCACGATTTGCGACACTGCGTGCAGGTTTGGGCGCGGCATTGAGGGGAACAGGTGGTGTTCGACCTGGTAATTCAACCCGCCATAGACCACTGCGAGCACGTGATTACCCCACCGAGTACGAGTCATAATATTTCTGCTCGTCATGACTTGGCGAGTGAAGAAATCGATCCGCGCGGTTTTTGGGACCACCGGCATGCCTTTGTGGTTGGGCGCGAAAGACCCACCCATGTACACCCCGAAGACCGCCAACTGCACGCCGAGGAACGCCAAGGCGATCCCCCATGGCAGGAAGATGAAAAGTAGTGCTAGATAGACCGCGATGCGTATTGCGATGGTAACCAATTCGCGACGGCGACGCTTGACCTTCGGTGCGACAAACAGGTATTTGATCGACTGATAGTGCAGGTTCAAACCTTCTAACGTCAGTAGTGGGAAGAATAGGTACCCCTGACGTTCCGTGATCCAGCGTAGAAAGCCTGTTTGGCGTTGCGCATCGACCGGCTGGAAGGAGATCGTGTCCCATTCGATGTCAGGATCTATACCGATCGTATTCGGAGTGGCGTGGTGCCGGTTGTGTTTATTGAGCCACCACTGGTAGCTAATGCCCACGACCGCATTAGCTAGGAAGCGTCCCAGTTTGTCGTTCGTTTTGCCAGAGGAAAGGATCTGACGGTGCGCGGCTTCGTGTGCAAGAAACGCAAATTGGGTCAGCACGATGCCAAGGGCAGCGGCCATGAGCAGCTGGAACCAGCTGTCACCCAATAAAATGAAGCCGGTGGTGATGCCGCCGAGCATCAAGGTCAAGACCACACCGGTGATCAGATAATAACCTCGACGTCGACCGGTCAGACCGGCGTCACGAACAAGGTCTTTTATCACAAAGAAAGTTTTTGGATCACCCGGACGAATCGTGCTATCCGAGGTGGCTGGGGAAGTTGACCGCGAAGAAAGGCGGGTGGAAGGGGTACTGCTCAAGCGTGTCATCCTTGTACTGCAATTGGCGACCCGATGAGTCGAAAGCACCGAAAATCTCGGAGCTACTAGTATCGCAGTCTACGGCATGAGCCACGCCACAGATATGCGTCGCGGCCGCACCCTTAGCCGTGGAGCTGAAATGTCATGGCGTAAGGGACTCCGGCAGCACGGCCCTGTTCAGCTAGCATCTCGGGAATAAAGTCCTGCGGTGCCGGATGATCTTTTATATCAGCTAGATACTGTTCGTGTGCCGCCAATGACGCGACAGCTTGCCCTACGGCCGACTCAGAGACTTCTATATAGTGGCTCGCCTGAGTCCCCGTCAGTAAGAGGGTCGAGCTCTCCCAAGCAGTCACGGTCTCGTCGAGTTGATCTGTATAGAGCCACCGATTCCCAGCATCGCGCACGGCGTCAATGGTGGCCAGACCAACGGCCCGGTGGTCAGCATGGTCTAAGCCCCATGGCACGACGAGTTCGCCTGCACCACTGATGACGACATCGGGTCGGAACGTGCGGATCTCCCCGGCAATGGCACGCCGCAACTCGATGCCGTATTCCACCTGACCGTCGGGAAAGTCTAAGATACGCAGGTAATCGACTCCGACGATGTCGCATGCGGTCTGTTGTTCCTTCGCACGAATCTCGCGAGCCTCTTCAGGCGGTCGCTGCATGCCGGCTTCTCCGGCGGTGGCCAGGACGTACCCGACTTCGATACCGCGTTCGGTCCACATCGATACGGCTGCTGAGGTGCCGTACTCGGCGTCGTCAGGGTGGGCAACCACCACCAGGATACGACGGAAATTCTGGTCATCGAGTTTGGTCGGCGATTGGGCTGAAACATCAACAGTCATAGACCCACTCTACGGGTCATAGAGCACAAAAAAAGGGTTCGTTGATGCCCCTCGAATCCTCGAACCCAGCGTTGCTCATTGGTAAAGCTTGATATGTTGAGCAAGTCCAAACGCTACACAATTGCGTACCTTGAAAGAGCTTGTCAAAGGTGCTTTAGAATACAAGCAGTCGCAACTGAACTTCGGACTGGAAAAGAAGTTATGCCTAAAGATCACAAGTTAAATGTAGAGCTATCGGTGTATGAGTTATACCTCCTAGAGGAAGCTTTGCAAGACCATGCTGGGGATTTACAGCATGATGCTCAAGTCGCTCAAATCGCGAAAGAGGAAACCGATCGCGCCGAGTTGCTCGCCCTCCGAGCTAGCGAAGCTAGCGAACTGCGCACTAAATTGGACGCAATTAAACGTGCGAACTATGAGTAAGTGAACCTCCGTGCTGCCTGCGGTGTACGTCGCTAGAGCTGCAACTGAGGTGACGAGACTGCTCGCACGCGACTCAGCATCATCAGACCGACAGGACCCAAAGCGAGGGACCAGGGCCACAGTGCGAGACGTTCGAAGAGGCCTGCGCCATGGGGTGCCTCAAGGAAGACAATAAAAAGCACAACTCCCAGCACGCAAAGGCAGGCTGCTAGCCCAGAGAGGATTGCTGTCCCCGGGGCTTCGTGCCGCAGTATGACCGCAAGCAGTGCCAACATGACTGGGAATGATATGAACTGTGGGAGTGCGACCAGCACATGTAGGTCCATGTTCAGATCGAGTGGCACGAGACCTGTCGCGGCCATCGACACTCCAGATATTATGCCGGTGACCACAATGCCGTTTCGTCCTCGACGCGTAGGTAACCACGGACGCAACAGCACAATGCCGACCGCCACACCAGCTCCGGCGAGCACCATTGCTGAATTTAAGACCCATCCCAGCGGAGAGCAAACCTCTACGGTTCCGGTCGCATCAACGATTGTGGTGCAGGTGGTGGCACCAGCTGCACTGATGGTGCTGTCGAGCAAGCTGTAGGGGGCGCGCACGGCGAGTACGCTCATGAGCTCAGCAAGAATGTACAACGGTTGTAGCATCAACAGGATCGCTCCAAGGATCCCACGATTTATCGTCAACCGATCACGACTCTTTCTCTATAGATAGGCTGCGCTCAAGAGGTAGCCCTGGAGTGTAAAGGCGGTTCACCCGGTTTGTCAGGCCAAACGTCCCGGGTGAGCTCACCACCGTCGGATGCCGAGGATTAGCTGTGTTCGACCGGTCGGTCTTGCTCCACCCAGCTCTTGAATCCGCCGTCGAGATGCGCGACATGAGAGTAACCCATCTCTTGTAATGTCGCGGCACAAAGTGCATAACGTCCACCGCTGGCGCAGTGCAGGATGATCCGTTTCTCGGGGTCCATGGCAGCGTCGTGATACGGGCTAGTGGGATCTGCCCGAAATTCAAGCATTCCACGCGGGATATGCACCGAGCCTGGAATCTTGCCATTCTCGGCAAGCTCAGGGCCATCCCGAAGGTCCACGGGGAGGGCCCCGCTTTCCTGCTCCTGCGCTACCTGGGCCGGATCGAGGTTTTCAATCCGATCTTTTGCATCTGACACCATGTCTTTTGCCGACTTTGCCATGGGAACTCCCTCGGGTCGTGCTGGTCGTCTTGATGCAGGCCAGCTCACGCTAAATCCTACTCCTCAAGCATGCGGGTGGGATAGGGCATTGACCCAGGAGGGGCGGGCTTTCCGCGTCGAGGCACAGCTCGGCCTAGCAGATTTAAGAAACGGCCATCTCACCAAGCTCATGCCAGTCTTCGCCCTCGACGAGCATGTTGCGCACTTTGGGTGTCTCTTGCAGTAGCGGTGGGAGGTCTTGTTGAGCTTGTTTGAAGTGCGCAGACGTGACATGTGCTTCGGCAGCATCGTCCTTGAACGCTTCTAGCAGAATATACTCATTGGGGTCTTCAATGCTGCGAGACCAGTCAAACCAGAGGCAACCGGGCTCGTTGCGGGTGGCCTCAGTAAACGCGCGGCTATGCTCGGGCCACTGATCAGCATGTTCGGGTTTTACCTTAAATTTTGCGGCAATAAAGATCATGGAAGCATCTCCTGAGATAGATGGTCCTTGCAGGTGTTTTCTAGTTTTCCACTATGACACTCTGACCTGGTGGTTTGAAGCTTACGGCCCGCGAGCCGCTAGATACGATCCGATCTATATCCCAAAGCTACTAATCGTGGCACATAAGGTATTTAAAACATCTGAAAGAAGGCGGTATGCTGGCCGGAACAGCGTGACGGCAATCACCGGAAGGTGTGAGTGCCGTTAGAGGAGTGAGAAATGTTTGTTGTGCCCACCGAGGTAGCCGCCGCAACCTCGTCACCAGATCTTGCAAGAGCCCGCCGCCAGGCCGAAAGCTGGCGTTCGAAAGATATGGGTATTGCCGAAAAGTATCTGACCGATGCAGCTTTGGCTGACCTGCGAGCCACCGCCCAGAAGCTCGACCAGGAGTCCTTTGCCCGCACCGTAGCAGCCGTCCAAGATGCTCGCAGCGGGAACTTTCAACCCATTCCGCACATCGACTCGGCGACCGAGATGTTCCGGGAATTCCTCAAAGCTGACCTCATTGACGGATGGCTCTACGTTCAAGAACCAGACGGGTATGTCCACCCGTACCTGGTGATCAAGATTGAACATGAACAGGCCGACCGCACCCGCGAAGCGCGCATAAAAATCACCATGGAGGCTGACAACCCGACGGTCAAGCGTCCATCGCGTGCTCCACGCGTGCTGTACTTCGAAGAAACTGAGCTGGTCGCCAAAACCCCGGTGGATGTACTCACGCGTCATCGGGTGTACAAGGAAACTGAAAGCCTCAAGGCCGAATATCAGCAGCGTCGGGATGAATTTCAAGACATCATTGACCACGGTTTCGGCAAACAATACCTCTTTACCGGTCAGGCGATTCGGACCGAAGATTTCCGCTCTGCTAAACAGCGCACGCAGCGTAAAGTCGTCCACGACGTAGCGCCGGATGAAATCGCACCCCTGCGGATGGTCACCGCCTCGACGCTCTTTGATGAAGGGGAGCACGGTGCCGTTCCGGTGGTCACCGCGGTGCGTGTGTTTGATCTGTCCGCGCAAGACTACCTCGACGTCAATACTGCAGACCTCACAGAGTACGTCTACGACAAGACTCTTAAAGATAAACTCATCCTGCCAGCCGATCAGCGCGAACTGCTCGATATTCTCACCACTGACATCAGCGTGTTTACCGGTGACATCATCGAAGGTAAATCGGCCGGCAACGTGATCCTGGCTCGTGGGCGCCCCGGTGTAGGTAAGACGCTCACCGCCGAGGTCTACTCGGAGGTCGTTGGCAAACCCCTGTACTCGATTCACACCGGATCATTGGGTATCACCGCCGAGCATGTGCGGAAGAATTTGGAAGAAATCTTTGAGCGCGCCAAACGCTGGGAAGCCGTCCTGCTTTTGGACGAGGCTGATGTATTCGTGCTTGAGCGCGGGTTCGAATTGGTCCAGAACGCGATTGTGGCTGAGTTCCTCCGCACCCTCGAGTACTACGACGGGCTGTTGTTCCTAACGACCAACCGTGTTCACGGGGTTGACGAAGCGATCCTGGCCCGATGCGCTGCGGTCATCGACTACCTGCCACCGGACCAGGAAGATGCCCGGGCGATCTGGCAGACACTTTCCGCCGAACACGAGATCACCTTAGATCCCGCCCTGCTGGATGACCTCGTGCATGTCTTCGACGGCATCACCCCGCGCGACATCAAGATGGTGTTGCGCCTGGCCTTACGTATGGCTGCCCATCGCGAGGTTGAGCTGTCAATGGATGTCTTTATCGCAGCAGCACGGTTCCGCGGGCTGAGTCCGCAGGCAGAGCTGTCGCAACACCCCGCATAACTTCATACCGCAACTCAGTCGATTTTGATCCGGCTGTCATTCAGCTGGTGAAACCATCACGAAAGAAGGAAAAATCATGTCAAAAGATGGCTACCTCGAAGAAGCCCCAGCGGCCGCGACCTCCGGCAACCTGGCATCGGAGCGCTTTGCCGAGCGCATGCAGTCAGCTTCCGGTAACGGCGTGGTCGATACCGAACGTGTTGACCTGCTGGCCGGCCGTGCAATCAAGGCACTCAACGACATCATCATTGAAGAGCGCGTGAGCTACGACGAGTACAACGCACTCAAGGCTTGGCTCATCAAGGTCGGCGAAGATGGCGAATGGCCACTGTTCCTCGACGTCTGGCTCGAGCACTCGGTCGAAGAAGTTGCTACCAGCCACCGCGAAGGTAACAAGGGCTCCATCGAGGGCCCGTACTACATCGAAGACGCACCAGAACAGCCATGGAACGGCACCATCCCAATGCGTGAGGATGAGCCAGGTACTCCGATGAAGTTCCACGGTCAGGTCCGTTCCACCGATGGCACTCCGCTCAAGGATGCCAAGGTCGAAATGTGGCACGCGGACAATGACGGCTTCTACTCGCAGTTTGCTCCTGGCATTCCCGAGTGGAATCTGCGTGGCACCTGGGTTGTTAACGACAACGCTGAATTTGAGATCCACTCGATTCAGCCTGCGCCGTACCAGAT
>DATBUK010000184.1:0-6125 GCA_036516155.1 Yaniella sp. | reverse complement strand
GTCAACGGGACCAACCACTGGGGCATGCACGCCGATCCGGCCGCTTTGTTGTCGACCCAGGGCGCCACGCTGCTGCACAACTTTCTGGCCCTAGCGCAGCCGAAACCCGTCGACGACGTCGCACCCGGCCCACGGCCAGCTCCTCGCCAGGTTCAGCTACTGACACGCACCGTGGCAGGCAAGCTTAACACTTCGGCGACGTTTCGCAGACTTCAGCGCGATGCGACAGCTGCGTTCTGGTTAGACTCTGCTGCCGCTGACCGGGGTCAGGGAAACCTGAGCATCATGGGCACCAACGCCGGTCCGCTCGCGCAAACGGTGCGCTGGGATGCCAGTACCACCCAGCTGCATATCCACCAGGACAGCACGACCAGCCAGCTGACCGGCGACGTGTTAGCGTACCTGGATGCCCACACATGGCAGACTACCGCAGACACCGTATTGGGAGGCTTTACAGGTGGGTGGGTTGGCTATCTCGGCTACGAGGCGCTCCACACCACAGCTATCGGGCGGGCGAGCCGATGGCCGGCGACCACCCCGGATGCCTACTGGATCCGGCCGCAAGCATTTCTGCGCTACGACCACACCCGACAGGTCACGACACTTTGCGCGGTCGCCGATGCGGCACTGCTGGACCACCTCGAAGAAGCACTCCAGTTCGATGCGGCTGTCGCTCCACCAAGCCCGAGCCCTGCTAAAAGTTCCGGTCACTGGCGGCTGACCGACGGGCAGTATCAGGATCGGATACACCGCATCCAAACCATGCTGGAGACCGGTCAAGCCGCCGGGATCTGTCTGACCGATACCTTCGAACTGTACCCGTATGCCGGGGACGGCCTTGCCCTCTATGAGCGACTACGACGGAACAACCCGGCCCCCTATGCCGCATACTTCCGATTCAACACTTTTGGAGACGACCTGGAGATTCTGTCAGCCTCGCCGGAAAAGTTCTTGAGCATTGATGCCTCCGGGCTCGTTGAATCCAAACCCATCAAGGGCACTGTGGCACGCAGCAGCGACCCCGTCGTGGATGGTACACGGGCCAAGGAGCTGGCAACGGATCCGAAATATCAATCCGAAAACCTGATGATCACCGATTTGCTGCGTGATGATCTGGCCAAAGTCACCGTCCCGGGATCGGTCCAGGTACCCAAACTCATGGCAGTCGAGACGTTCGCGACCGTCCACCAGCTCGTCACAACCGTCACTGGCCAGTTGCTTCCCGATGTCGGAGCAACGGATGCCTTGCGCGCGCTGTTTCCCGGTGGCTCAATGACGGGCGCTCCCAAGGTGGCCAGTATCGAAGCCCTCGAGGAGCTCGAGGCTGGACCTCGCGGCATTTACTCCGGGGCGATGGGATGGCTGGGTGGTGACAACACCGCAGAGTTCAACGTCGTGATTCGCACGATCGTGCTCGACGGCGGGCACCTGAGCATCGGCGCTGGGGGAGCGATCGTCGTGGATTCCGACCCGCAAGCAGAAGTTGTTGAAAAACAGCTCAAAGCTCAGGCGCTGTTGGACAGTCTCTGGGGTCAAACATGAGCTCTCTGCCGCTGGCGTTCGAATGGACTTCGCACGGGTTCGCATTGACGACACCCAGTAGTACTCAACCTCAATTGCTGGTCGCGGATTCGTGGCGAGTCCGGAATGGCAGGATTTGGGGACTTCCTGATCATATCGACAGATTTCTGCGCGGGGTGGTCGCACAGGGGCTGGACTTGGATACCCTGAACATTTTCGACGGAGGGCATCTGACAGCAGCCGTGGAGGATACGCTGGGCGATATTGCTCAAGAGCACGTCGGTACGGACTTATTTCCCCGGCTCAGCGTTGAGATACATGACGGCAGCCCCCGGATCGTTTTGTTGGTACGACCGGCGCCGCCAGTACGCACGACGACGAGCCTGTCGATACCGGACTACACCGACCCGCGCATCAGGCCAACGGTCAAAGGACCGGATATTGACCTGATGCGCAGGCTGGTGGCCGAAGCCGCGACCGATGATGTGGTGTTACATGACGGCACCAACGTCATCGAAACAACCACCGGCGCACTGCTGATGTGGCAGACACCCCAAGAGTTAGTGTTCTGCCAAGCCACTCAACAGTTAGCTTCGATTTCCGCGCAACGTATCGTGCACCACGCTAGGTCACACCACATCGCGGTGACCTCCCGGCCGGTGACCATCCAACAGGTGCTCACCGGAGAGTACCCGGTGTGGTGCACAAATACCCTGCACGGTATTTCTCCTGTCACCGCGATCAGCGGCCCGCACGGAGAAATACATGTGGCGTCGCACCCCGATACAGCCCTGTGGCAGCGCGCTTGGTGGCAGCGCTTTCCCGGGGAGCCGCAACGCCAAAAACCTAAGAGATAACGGGTGGTTCCCACTCACCGGTTACTAAGTACGCAATCTTGCGGCTAATGGACACGGCGTGATCACCGAAACGCTCCAATCGCATGACCAGCAGCGTCAGATCTTGGGCTTGTGGACCGGTCAAATCCCACGTCCCCTCGGTGACGTTATGCATGATCTGCGAGTGCAGGATATCAATATCGTTATTGAGCTTGACGATCTCACGCCCCTCAGCTAGGTCATAATTGGTCATCAAACGCTCCAGGTGCTCACCCACCGAAACGGTCAGCTCAGCCATCTCCTCAACATCGGCACGACTTTCGTCGGGAATGACCGAAGCCGGATAACGCAACCGGACCAGTGCCGCCACGTGACGAGCCAAATCGCCCATGCGTTCCATCGAGGACGACACACGCAGCGCCGCTACGAGTAAGCGAAGGTCGGTGGCCACAGGGTTCTGCAACAGCAGCAACTCAATGGTGCGCTCGTCCAGAGTATTTTGAAGGTAGTCGATTCGAGCATCTTGCACGATGACTGTCTCTGCCAGCCCTGTGTCCCTGGTTTCCAGGGCCACCCGTGCTTGCTTCATAGCCCGATTCACTAAGGTGGCCATCTCGACGAGATCGTCGCCGACGGCCTCCATCTCGGCCATAAAGAGTTTGCGCATGTGATAAGTCCTCGTTGATACGGTGATTGATTGCAGGTCAATATACCTGACCGACGCTGTCTACTGTTTCTAAACAAAGTAAACGAGGGGTGAATTCTGCCAGACAAATGAGTGTATTGACCCCCAAAGCACGAAAAAGGGTCGGCGCGTAACCAAAAGTATGGGTACTGTTACTCATGTGGAAAGTCTAGTTTCAGTGGCAGTCCTCTTCGGGCTCGCCGGTGTCATCGTCACGGTGGGCGCCATGGTCGCCTTCCGTGTTTCGTCGCGTTCACGCATTGAACGCCTGGCGGACCGGGAACAATCCATCCCAGAAGGGGCCCTTGATGTGCTGGCGGTGGTCGGGCAGGCTTATGTCATTGTCGACGTCGCTGACACCGTCGTCCGCGCCAACCCCTCTGCATACGCCTTTGGCCTGGTGCGGGGCAACCAGCTGGGTCACAAGCAGCTGGCGGAACTGACTTCCCGGGTTCGAACCGCGGGTCAACTCTACGACTACCGGTTTGAAATACCTGCGGTATCGCCGACCCAAGGGCACTGGGTCGTCCACCTGCGTGCCGCTTCGATTGGTGATCAATACATCGTGATCATGGCCGAAGACCGCTCGCAACAGCACCGCACCGAAGCGATCCGGCATGATTTTGTGGCCAATGTTTCCCACGAACTCAAAACTCCAGTGGGAGCGATGAGTCTGTTAGCTGAAGCCATCGAAGACGCCGCAGACGACCCAGAAGCCGTCCGGCACTTCGCGGATCGACTGTCCATTGAATCGAAACGGCTCGCTGCACTGGTCCAAGATGTGATCTCGTTATCCCGGCTTCAGGGCCGAGACATCGTAGAGACTGCAGCACCTTTAGATATCACCAAACTGGTCTCTGAGGCAATCGATCGTGTTCGCACCGAAGCCTCAGCGCGCGACGTCACGATCCACCAGCGTACGCCCGAACCACTGTCCGTGTTCGGGGATTATGACCAGCTCATCGCGGCCATCCGCAACCTCATCGATAACGCTGTCACGTACTCGCCCGAGGGCTCAACCGTATGGGTTGAGGTCACCCAACACGATGACGTGGTCCACATCTCGGTCAGCGACCAGGGACCCGGGATCGATGAGGAGGACCGCGAGCGCATTTTTGAAAGGTTTTATCGCGTTGACTCGGCCCGCTCCCGTGCCACTGGCGGCACTGGTTTGGGGCTGAGCATCGTCAAACACACCGTTTCAAACCACGGGGGTGAAGTCACCGTTGAGTCGGTCGTTGACGAGGGATCAACCTTTCTCGTCCGGCTACCGGCCCTCGATACAGAAGCGCATGAAGCCGCCACCGAAGGAACGGAAATTGATATGAATACTGTGGGCAATTCCTCACATTCACATAACCCTGCTGAAGGGAAAGGAACACACTGATGACTCGGATTCTCGTCGTTGAAGACGAACCCTCAATCTCCGACCCGCTGTCGTATTTGCTGCAACGGGAAGGTTATGAGGTGACCGTCGTTGAAGACGGCCTAGAAGCCGTAGAAGAATTCGATCGTAATGGCGCTGATCTGGTGCTCTTGGATTTGATGCTCCCGGGGCAACCAGGTACCGATGTCATCCGCCAAATCCGGCAGGAATCGCAAGTACCGGTGATCATGCTGACCGCCAAAGATGGGGAAGTTGACAAGGTCGTCGGATTGGAGCTCGGCGCCGATGATTACGTGACGAAACCGTACTCGGCTCGAGAGCTCATCGCTCGGATTCGTGCTGTGATGCGTCGCAACGCGGACTCCGAGGAACTCATCCCCGACACGATTGCCGCCGGACCGGTGCGCATGGATGTTGAACGCCACGTGGTGTCCGTGAATGGCGATGAGATCACGATGCCGCTCAAAGAATTTGATCTGCTCGAGATGTTACTACGCAACGCCGGGCGAGTCATGACCCGCGGCCAGCTGATCGACCGCGTGTGGGGGCCTGGCTATGTGGGCGACACCAAAACTCTGGATGTGCACATCAAACGATTGCGTTCCAAAATCGAACCCGACCCATCATCGCCGCGGTATCTTATGACCGTACGCGGTCTGGGCTATAAATTCGAAAGCTGACACCCACGAAGGGTTAAATGTTGAGGGCCGGTCCAAACAGACCGGCCCTCAGGGGTTAAAATAATGTCGATCTACTCGTCGCGGTGGTACTGACCTTGGAAATCATAGAGGTGCCCGGCCTCTTCTTCGATGTCAAGATCACCGGGGTACAGGTCACGGTAGTGCTCCTGAACAGGTGACAAGATCGAAACGTTGAAGTCCTGGGACGTACCGAAGGCAGTTGCGGTGCCATCAGCGAGGCCACCGGGTTCGGTACCAACCGGTTCCAGTACGATTTCTTCGTCTTCAAGTTTCAAGACTTCACCGGCGTCTAAGCTGAACTGCTCGGTATTGTTATTGATCTGCAGTTCGACGTTCTGCTGGCTATCGGACTTGTTGTGAATGCTGCCGATGAGACGTCCAGCATCGTTCGCGTCCTGGGTGATGACGGCAATGTTGACGAACTCGACCATGCCGTCGAGGTAGTTCTCGTCTGCGTAAACGGTGGTTTGGGTCCCGTCGGAGGGTGCATACTCGAACGTTGTTGCCTGTGGGTTAATGGCAGAGCAACCGGTGGTGCCCAGAACGGCAGCCAATGCCAAGCCGGCAAATACGTTCCGGCGAGTTGTGTTGACCTTCACGATGGTTCTCCTCGTAAAAATAAGGTGCGCTAGAGGTGATGTTATACCTTGCAGCGGGCGCCCAAGCACCGTCGATGCAAGAAGCTTCAAACACGAGGTTATCGTATTAGCTCAAAAGAGGGTTACTTTACGACAAGATATCTCGCACCAGAAAGAGGCTTGCTGCATGGTATTTCGCCTGGATTGTGACAGATTACCTTGAAACGAGCCCACTGAGCTAAAATCAGGCAGCGTGGGACAACGATTTTATGATACTGCTTCCGGTGCAATCCGAGATTTCAAACCGATCAACAACGGAGAAGTCTCGATTTATTACTGTGGCGCAACAGTACAAGGCAGACCACACGTTGGACATATTCGTTCCGCCGTCGTCTTTGACATCCTGGTCCGCTGGCT
>DATBUK010000183.1:0-6085 GCA_036516155.1 Yaniella sp. | reverse complement strand
GCCCGGCTGCGACGCGGATGGCTATATCGGCGAACCACTGTTCGTCTAGCAACACCTAGGAGCACCGTTGACGAAAATCGCACCACAACAAACGTCCGCACCGAACTGGCTTTGGCCGGTCTCGGTGATCACCGGTGTGCTGTTTTTGGTCGTCATTGGTATCCAATCGGGAGTCACCGGGGTGCAACAACTGTCCGACCCCGGTGCACTCACCCGCTGGGCGTTGCCGGCCACCAAGGCCGTGCATAACATCGCGTGGTCCCTGACCTTCGGCGCGCTGATGTTCGCTGCGGTCATCCTGCCCCGCTGGACGAAAATGCCAAAACGCGGCAAGCAGCGACCGCCAGAAGATGCCGAACAGCACCCGGCCTATACGCGGACCGTCAAGATCGCCAGCGTTTCGTCGGTCGTCTGGACGCTCAGCGCCATTGCACAAATTGTGTTCACCTACTCGGATGTGGCAGGGATGCCCGTCAATACCTCCGAAGGATTTTCGGATGGGATGCTGGACTATGTATTGTCCATTGCGGTGGGCCGAGCCTGGTTCTGGATGACGATCATCGCAGCCGTGGTCACCACCCTGGTCTTTGCGCTGCGCAGTCCCGTCGGGATGGCCTGGGGCGCGGTGCTCTCCCTGGTGGGCGTCGTCCCACTGGCACTGGTCGGGCACTCGTCGTCGGGTGACGATCACTTCGCGGCAGTCAACTCGATCGGACTGCACCTGCTCGGAGTGCTGCTATGGGTCGGCGGCCTCGTCCTGTTGGCGATGCTGGCACCCACCTTGACGGGCACCTCGCAGTTGAAACCCAAGGTCAAGGAGGGTCATACCCAACCCCTCGTCTATACTGTGCTGAGCCGCTATTCGGCGGTGGCCGGGGTCGCGATCTTTTTGGTAGCCGGTTCCGGCATAGCCAACGCGGCCATCCGCATGGAAAGTATCGAACACTTCTTTGTGCCCTACGGCCAGATGGTGTTACTCAAATTTGTCCTGACGATCGCGTTGGGTCTGATCGGCTTGGCCCACCGGGTGCGGGTCATTCCGCGGTTGAAGACTGGTACGACCCAGCCACCAGCGAACGCCCGGCGGACGTTGTGGCGTCTGATCGCGGTCGAGGTTGTCATTATGGTCGGGGTGATGGTCACCGCGACCCTGCTGGGCAGTTCCGAGCCACCGAAACCCGAAGAGGTTCCACCGGATGCTTCTCCGGCACGCATTACGACGAAGTACGAACTCCCACCCGAGTTGACCGCGATCCGCTGGATCACCGAGTGGCGCTTCAACTGGCTGTGGGTGGCCGTGACGATTTTCCTGGCCATCTGGTACATTCGCGCGATTCGCAAGCTCGCCGATCGCGGTGATACCTGGCCCGTCCACCGGACGATCTTCTTTTTCATCGGGCTGACCATCCTGGTATGGGATACCTCGAGTGCTCCGGCCATTTACGGGCTGATCATGTTCTCGGCCCACATGGTCAACCACATGATCCTGACGATGCTCATCCCGATCTTTTTGGTCCTGGGAGCACCGATCACGCTGGCGATGCGCAGTATGGAACCGCGCCAGGACGGCACGAGAGGTCCGCGCGAGTACATGCTGGCTGTACTGCATTCCAAATACTCGAAGGTCATCACGAACCCGATCTTTGCTGCAGTCAACTTCGCCGGATCGCTCATCATTTTCTATTTCACGCCGGTCTTCGAATTTGCGCTTCGCTTCCACATCGGCCACGAGCTGATGAACATCCACTTCCTGCTGACTGGCTTCATCTTCGCATCCGTGATGATCGGCATCGACCCGCTGCCGAACCGGCCCAGCTACCCACTGCGGTTGCTCGTGCTACTGGCCACCATGGTCTTCCACGCCTTTATCGCCATATCGTTGACCGGATCAGAATCATTGTTGATGTCTGAATGGTTCTCCGCTATCGGACGCGACTGGGGTCCGTCGGCGATCGAGGATCAACAAATCGGTGGGCTCATCATGTGGGGGACCGGTGAATTCCCAACCTTGGCCATGGTGCTGATCGTGTTGTTCCGTTGGCGTCAAGATGACGTCAAACACACCAAGCGTCGGGACGCGCGGATCGACAAATATGGCGACGCCGACCTTGATGAACTCAACGAATACTACGCCCGCATGGCGGCCACACACCAGGAGCAGACCCCGCATGACACGACCCGGTAAGATCACCCCGACGCTGGCCACGTTGTTTGTTGCAGGGCTCGCCTTCACGAGTTGCTCATCCGATGACGAGGCTGCCGAGCCAGAACAGGCCCACGAGGTCGAAAGTCTCATGGCCACCGATGCGCGAGACGATCAGCGCGCCGCGGGCGGGGCCACCATGATGGCCGTGGAACTGGGTTTTGACCAGGTCCAGACCGCATCCGAGACGGACCTAGCCGCCGTGCGAGATAATGCGGCCGAGCGGACCGACGCAGCCCAAGAACTGAACGTGGAACCGACAACCTGTGCCGAACCTATTGCCGAACTCGATTGGTCACCGATCCTTGCGACCTCCGATGCGATCACCCGGGTCGACTTCGGCCGCAGCAACTTCAGGGGTGCCGGCAGCGTTGAAGTCGCTGGCATCACGGAAGACACCGGCGGCTCAGCACAGGCCGCCGACGAGGTCGCAGCACACCAAAACGCGGTCGAAGAGATCGTCACCAACTGCAACGACATCACCATGATGCTTGCCGATGAAACCGAACCTGACTGGGCCGAGATCGAATACACCTTCACCGCCGAGGCAGTGGAAACCGAAACTGGCTCCGGACTGCGATGGCAGCGGTACCCAACCGAGGATCCAGAAGGGCAATCCACCACCGCTCTCACCATGATGACCGAGCACAACGGGTACGCCATCCAAGTCGCTTTCATCGGCAGCGAAGAAATCGCAGACGACGAATTCACCGAGATCACCGAAGCTATCCTCGCCTCAGCGGTCGCCCAACTCGACTAACGCCTGAAACACTGAACGGCCAGGCCGTTGCGAGCCTGACCGTTCAGTGCATCATGTCAGTTGGAGCGTTCCTTAGGTCACTGGAACAGCCTCCACGCTAACCAGTTCGCCTAAACCCCGCGTAGCGACAAGGTGAATTCCAGCTCAACCTTTCACCTCGAACACGCCATGACGGTCGGGGCGTTAGGATAAACCATTATGACCACACCGTCTCCAACACTGCGACTCATTCATCTGTCCGATCTGCACCTTGTCGAGGAAGGCAAGCTTCTTCGCGACGTCATGGACACGTCAGCACGGATGCGTCAGGCGCTCGACAAACTCGTCACACTCGACCCGGCAGCAATCATCGTGTCCGGAGACCTCGGTCAGCGTAACCACTATGTGCACGACGACGTCGCCGCATACTTCGGTCATTTCCAAGATCATTTGAAGATTCCGTTTATCACCGTCGGTGGCAATCACGATCCGATCGACTCAATTGGCACGGCCTTCAACCAGGACAAGGTCGCTTCGGGCCCAGAACTGTGCGACACCGTTCACGACGTTCAAGGCCTTCGAATCATTGGGCTGGACTCGCACGGGGTCGGGCGCAACTTCGGGCACCTCACCGAGGCACAACACAAGTGGTTGGCGGAAGTGCTCGACGAACCCGCAACCCACGGCACGCTGCTGACGCTGCACCATCCGCCCATCCCGTCCACGACGGTTTCACAGCGTGGCTCGGGCCTGCAGGACCCAGAAACGCTCCACGAGATCATCAAACATTCCGATGTCCGCGCGATCCTCTCCGGCCACTACCACCATCAGATTGCCGGCACCCTCGGGCATATTCCGGTGTGGGTTTCGGGTGCCGCTTCCTATAACTTTGACCTGTTTTCCTCCCCGACGATTCTGCGCGGGATGGAAGACGGCTGGGCCACACTCGTGGATGTCTACCCAGAGACAGTGACGTTTTCGTCGTTACTGCTGACCAGCCGGCAGCAAGTCTTTACCAAAGACGTCAGCTGATCCTATGGCACCTCAGTACTCGTTCCGCCAGCTCTATGAGCTGTTGAATCGCTCGGTCGACCCGGGTACCTGGTGGCCAGCTGATACCGACTTCGAAGTGGGCGTTGGAGCGATCTTGACCCAGAACACGGCCTGGGTCAACGTCGAACAAGCGCTCGACGCACTGCGCGCCAATCGGTTACTCGCCCCGATGGGCATCGCCTCCGTAGCCATCGAGGGACTGCGAGAACTCATTCGGCCCGCCGGGTTCATGAATGCCAAAGCCGAGTATCTCAAAAACTACACCACCTGGTACCTGGCAAACTACACATCAGCTGCAGAACTTCCGACCCTAGAGTTACGCACGAACCTGATGGCGGTGCGAGGCATCGGCCCAGAAACCGCCGATGTGCTACTGCTGTACGTGTATGACCGACCGGTGTTCATATGGGATTCTTATGCCCGAAGGTTTCTGACCGCAGCTGGGTATGTCACGCCACAGGGATATGAACCAGCGCGGCGAGCTCTTACCAAGGCGATGCTGGAGGCTGAGTTTACGACGACGGAACAGCAACGCTTCCACGGACTCATCGTCGAGGCCGGAAAACTGGCCACAGCTGCCGGTGGCTGGGAAGCCTACTGGCGCCAGCTGCACCCGTGAGTAGAGAAATTCAGAGCGGGTGACGGGAATCGAACCCGCGTATCTTGCTTGGGAAGCAAGCGCTCTACCATTGAGCTACACCCGCGAAACCGTCACGAGAACGACCGCTCTCGTCGAAGGCCTAGGGAACATCTTAACACCCTCTGGGCGCACCGGTGGGAATTTCACGACCGCGGCGATTTGCCCATGGTGAAACTGACTACTCCGTGTGACGCATTGGCTTGCACGCGCAGACGGATAGGGAAGAATACTAGCCATGACTTCGGCAGCTTCAACTCCACGTATCCGCGCCTCTGAACTGGTCGGTGAGACCTGGTTCAATATCGGCGACAAAGACCTCAGCCTGAAAGACCTTCGCGGCAAAATCGTCATTCTCGACTTCTGGGCGTTTTGCTGTGTCAACTGCTTACACGTGCTAGATGAGCTGCGCCCGCTGGAAGCCAAATACTCCGATGTGCTGGTCACCGTCGGCGTGCACTCCCCAAAATTTGATTACGAAGCCGAAACTGAAGCGGTCGCTGCGGCCATCGAACGCTACGACATTGCTCACCCGGTCCTCAATGACCCCGAACTGATCACCTGGCAGGCTTACACCGCACGCGCCTGGCCCACCCTGGTCGTCGTCGATCCCGAGGGGTATGTTGTCGCGCACTTGACCGGGGAAGGTCACGTGTCTGGCCTGTACTCGTTGATCGATCAGCTCATCGAAGAACATGACGCCAAAGGCACCCTGCACCGCGGTGAGGGACCTTACGTGGCGCCCAAACCGGTCGCCCGTGACCTGAAATTCCCAGCCAAAGCCATCGCATTGGGCACCCGTGGCAGCCAGCCCGGGTCCTTCCTTGTTGCTGATACCGGCCACCACCGTCTGGTCGAAGTTGCGAATGATTTAGAAACCGTGCTGCAGGCCATCGGCGGCAACGGCACAGGCGAGGCCATCTCCGCTGAAACCGCCCAGGCTGATCGAGAAAAGATCGCGGTACGTGGCTACGCGGACGGCGGCCGGGACACTGCGTTATTCAATGAACCTCACGGTCTGGCGCTGCTCCCCGAAGACATCGCCACCACCGTCGGCTATGACGTGTTGATCGCCGACGCCGTGAACCACCGCCTCCGGGCAGTCAACCTGACCACCGGCGAGGTCACCACAGTGGCAGGCAACGGCGTCCAACGTCTCATCGACTCCGAACGCGTTCAGGCAGAAGCCGACCAGGATAGTGACGTCGTGGATCTGGAACCATTTGCTGCCGGGGCACTTGAGACCTCGCTGTCGACCCCGTGGGATGTGCAGTATTCACCAGCCGAAGAACTCGCGATCATCGCGATGGCCGGCACCCACCAGCTGTTCTCTTATGACCCGGTGTCCAAAGACCTCGCCATCTATGCGGGTACCGCACTCGAAGGTTTGACTGACGGTCCGGCCGATGAAGCGTGGTTCGCCCAATCTTCCGGCCTGTCGATCGATGCGCAG
>DATBUK010000182.1:0-1864 GCA_036516155.1 Yaniella sp. | reverse complement strand
GCGATCCACCAGCCCCAGTAGAATAACGTCCAGGTCGAGTACCACGAGCCGCCTTCAGGGCCTGCGTAGGCACCGATATCGAAGGACATTTCAAAGAAATTCGCCAACCACATGCCCAGCGACTCGATGAAGTTTTCGACCAAGAACAGCGTGGGGCCCAACAGCAGTGCCGAGATGGTCAAGACTGCGGCCAAGGACAGGTTGATCGAGGAAAGCCATTTCATGCCGCGACCGATTCCGGAGACCACGGAGGCGGTGGCGATGAAGGTGATGATCACGATCAGGATGATCAACAGCAGGTTGTCGGTTTGAGCCACGATGCCTAAGTGTTGCAGGCCGGCGGCGATTTGCTGTACGCCTAGGCCCAGTGAGGTGGCCACCCCGGCCATGGTGCCGAAGATAGCCAGGACATCGATGGTGTCACCCATCCAGCCGCGGACGCGGTCTGGGCCGATGAGTGGCTCAAAGACCCAGCGAATGGACACGGGCCGGCCCCGCCGGTGAATGGTATAGGCCACCCCGAGTCCAAGCACACCGTAAACCGCCCAGGGGTGTAAGCCCCAGTGCAAGAAGGTTTGAGCCATGCCCATTTGCGCGAGTTCTTCGGGGGTGCCTTCCCACCCGGGTTTGGGATCCACGGTCGCATAAGTCAGCGGTTCGCCGACCCCGTAGAAAATCAGGCCGATGCCCATACCGGTGGCAAACAGCATTGAGAACCACGCGCCGCGAGAAAATTCGGGTTTGTCGTCGGGGTCGCCGAGTTTAATGCGCCCGTATTTTGACAGGGCCACGTACAGGCAGAAGATGATGAACCCGAACATGATCAGGATGTAGTACCAGCCCAATGTGTCCACGATCCAGGACTGAGCGTCCAGCAGGGCCTTCCCCGAAGCATCAGGGAAGACAATCGAGATCAGGGCGGTGAGCAACAGGAAGCTGATGGCCGGATAGAACACGCGCGGGGTGATCAGTCCGCGTTTGAGCCGCACGCCTTGACGCAGCAGCTTCATGGTCGTGGCGTCATCAGAATCCAGGTTGCGGATCTGGATATCCGACGGCAGCTTATCGGAGCGGTCTTGGGCCTGGAGGTCTTCGACCACCTCATCGACCTCGGGGTCGGTTTTGACCGTGGGCTCGGTGTCTTCGTGCGGCACCTCCGGATCGGAGGGCTTGCGGTCGTCTTCCTGATCCGACATGCTGTGTCCTTTCCACGTGGTACTGCGGTTGGTGATTTCCTATCCTAGGCAAGCCCCCGGCGTGGCGAGAACTTCTGATCAGCGAGAGATCATCGCGATGGGGCCCCGGTGCCCAGGACGTCGCCGTTGACATCCAGAGCCTCGACCGCGACATAATCGGCGGGGTCGGCAAACTCGATGGCGGTTTCGAAGCCGGTTTTGTCCACCACAGTGACCTCAGAAGCCTCAGCTTCAGTGGGGCCTGCGATCAGACGCCACTGGGCGACCTCGGTGGCACCATTCCATGAGACGTAGACGTACTCGACCCCCTCGTCGTTTTGTTGTACAACTACGTCCGGATCGGTGGTCGGATGACCACTCCAGGCGCCTTTATATGCTCGATAGCTGCCGCCGCCTCCCCCGGTGCCCTCGTGGCAGGCATCACCGTGGCAGACGTCGTAGATGAGTTCACCGTCGCGGGTGTATTCCGAGAAATAGGGTTGCTGGCCCCAGCCGATGAACATGTTGCCGTTTTCCAGGGGTTGGGTGTTGGCCATCGAACCGGCGGGGCGGTCTTCAGGTGGCAGATATTCGGTCACGACGCTCGCGGTCATGGCCTGTTCATCAAGTTCCAGGCGCAGCCCGCGAGAGGACTGGTCGTCGTCGGCGTTGCGGGCGTGGTTATCGAA
>DATBUK010000181.1:0-2050 GCA_036516155.1 Yaniella sp. | reverse complement strand
ATCGGTCAGCAAACGCAGGCCGACGCGGCTGAGCTCATCCCGGGTAATTGTAGACATTAGGTCCCATCATAGTGTTTCGCTCCGACAAGGGGAGTGAAGCTCATCTGCCTCAGTGACCGTATCAGCTGTTGCCAAGGTGGGGTCTCATCTGTTCACAATGGAAAAGTGTCCGAATTGAACCGATATGAGGTGAGGAGTTACAGCATTGCAAACTGCAACTCTACGGAACATCTACGACCACGAGGGCCCATTTGCGACCGTGTATTTTGAGTCGCGGTCACCGGCCGAAGACGCCGAACACCAACTGGCATTACGTTGGGATGAACTTCGCAACCGGCTCGCCCAGGATGGCGCGACCGAGAGCGCACTGGAGCAGCTCGATGAGGCTGTTCGTGCTCCGGAACCGACCGAGGTCCAAGCCACCGGCAAGGTCCTGGTTGCCAACAGCCGAGGCGTCATATTCGATCAAGCCTTTGACGCCTCGCAGGGGTCAGGGGACCAGGCGTACTGGCAAGACGAACCTGAACTCGGTGACTACCTGCGCGAACGTGAACGACTCGTACAGATGCTGGTGGTGATCGCCGACCAGACCGGCGCGACCATCCGCCAACAGATCGTGGGGCCGTCCCATCGAGTCGAGCAGCGCGCCAGCCAGCACATCGACGGTGATGATGCGGTGTCAAAACCGCGCGAGAACGGACTGCCTCACGCAAAGATCCAGCATCACGCCGATGAAGTCATCAAACAAAACCTCCGGGAGGTTGCTGACCATGTACGACAGACCGTCCGCGACTGGCGCCCGGACGTCGTCGTGCTTGCCGGAGAAGTCCAGGGCAGCAGCGCATTGCGCGATGAACTAGCAGAAGATCAGCTACCCCTTGTTGGGATCGATAAGGGTGGCACCGTCGACGAGGCCGCTGAAGCAGTCCTGGCCGAGGAACTACTTGAACTGGCCCAAGAGCTGATCGACCAGCGGGCGCAGGACAACGCGGATCGCTACGAATACGGTCAGGCGCATGATACGGCCCTGGCCGGGGCGGAATTTGTGGCACAAGCCGCAGAACAAGGTGCGGTCCAAACCTTGCTGTTGGAATATGACCGTCCCGCAGCCCAAGAGCCAGCACTGATCGCTGCCGCAATCCGTACCGGCGCGGACACCGAATTAATTGATACCGAAGTGGATGACGGCGTCGCGGCACTGCTGCGTTTTGAAGCCGCTCCCGTCTCCGGTTAGGAGGAACGCCATGACGAAACGTGACGACCTACGTGCAGCCAAAGCGCTCCAAGGCGCTGATTTCCCCAAGACCAAAGAAGAACTGCTGCACTACGCTCAAACGCGCAGTGCCGACACGAAAACCCTGGACGCACTCCACGGGCTGCCGGATCAGCAATTCAACAACATGGACGAAGTTATTGAGGCAGTCCCACAGGAACCAGAAGGCGTCGACCAGCCGGGCGGGACCGCCCGATAACTCCTGCCGAGTCAAGGAGGAATCATGCAACCCACCGAAATCACCGAGACAGTACAAGAACGTGCCGGCCTCGACTCATTCGAAGAGGCCAACGATACCGTGATCGCACTGTTAGAAGTGCTGACCTACCGCGATCTGGGCGAAGAGCGTGAGGCATTTGCCGCACAACTACCCAAAGACTACGCCGAAGTGCTCACCAAGGACGCTCCCGAAGTCAAAGAGCGCTTTGCTGCCTCCGATATGGTGCGCCGAGTCGCAAAACGCATCAACGCCCCACTGGATGAAAGTCAGACCCGAACCCACGCCGCGTTTTCAGTGCTCATGGAAGCGGTCTCAGACGGTCAGGTAGAAAACCTCCTGGGTGTACTGTCGGATGACTATAAAACCTATGCAACCTGGGACGAGTAACCCCTAGTCCACGAGTTTGAGATCCCGGTTCCGGTTGATCGCTGCCACGACCTCTTGCAGGCGTGGTGCAGCCAACCGGCCGGGATGGCCCTTATAAGGCGAAATTGTGTCGAGCCCCTCGGAATCAATCCGGGTGAACACCTCCTCCACCAGCTCGACGATGCTGCGCT
>DATBUK010000180.1:0-44094 GCA_036516155.1 Yaniella sp. | reverse complement strand
GAAGTCATGACGGGGCGTTCCAGGATCGCCACCGTGTGGCCCGGTTCCAGTGACGACCGTCCCGACGATGAGAGTGACCCATCCGGCGAGATAGGCCAATACGGCGGCGGCTTTGGTCAGCGGTGTGGAGGCGCCATCTTGCAAACGTACCGGTTGGATTCGAAATTTTCGTGCTCTTCGTTCGGCACCGATTCGATGCACCAGCAGCGCAGCGATGGACACCATCGCCGCAGAAAGTAAGAAGTGCAACATGACGACCCAGGGGTTCAAACCGGTCCAGACGGTAATGCCACCGATGACCGCCTGTCCCGGAATTCCTAGGAAGAGCACGATCGACATGACAAACAAATCGCGATGCGTTTCACGCAACCGAATCAGTGCCAGGATGGTTAACACGGCGATGGCGGCAAGGACAAAGGTCAAAAGTCGATTGCCGAACTCAATAACGCCGTGCATTCCCATCTCAGGGGTATTGACGAAAGAATCGGTTGTACATCTGGGCCATTCGGGACAGCCTAAGCCTGAGGCCGTGAGCCGTACTGCGCCACCGGTGACGATAATGCCGGCTTGCGATACAAGGGAAGCTACACCGAGCACCATTGTCCACAGGGTAAACGTGCGTGGCATCAGCGTGTCGAACCAGCGACGGTTCGTGAGGTTACCTGTTGTTGTCATGAGTTAAGTCCTCTGAAGTATGTGGTCACTACATACGGTACCCGGATTGTCATCGCTGCTCTAACGCCACTTGAACCAACGGACAGTGCACAAACTCAACAGCACCGCCCAGACCAGCAGAATGACGCAGGACGTGAGGTCAAATGTGCCGTGGACAAGCGCGGCTCTGAGACCATTCCCCAGGGCTGCCGAGGGCAAGTACTCAATGATGACGCTGCTGGTGAATTCAGCTACCGGAAAGATCACACCGCCTAAAGCGCCGAGAATAACCCACGAAATATTGGTGATCGCAAGGGTGGCCTCGGGGCGGACCGTCCCGGCAATAAGCAGACCCAACGCGGTGAACGCCACCGCGCCCAAAAAGACGAAGACCAACGCCAGAGCTAGACCCGAAAGGTTCGGCGACCAGCCGAGTAGTAGAGCTACAACACCGATGACCACTAGCTGCGTGGTTTGAACCATCAGGACGGCGACGACTTTGCCCAGCAGCAAGCCGATTGGGCCCAAGGGAGTGGTAGCGAGGTATTGCAGTACGCCGTAACGCCGGTCGAATCCAGTGGCAATACCTTGACCGGTCAATCCGGAGGACAATACTGATAGTGCCAACACCCCAGGAGTTGCGATATCGATGGTCGAGGGACCATTCGGCGTATCAAAAATCCCTGTAAATTGCAGTCCCACAAGAGCCATGAGCGGCAGAATGATGGACACCAGCAATTGCTCGCCGTTGGCGACGGTGGTTCGAGTTTCGTATCGTCCTTGAGCAAGTATTTTGGACCACAGCGAGGCCGAATGTGGCTGGTCGGCCGGACTAAGATCAAGCGTGGTCATGCGCGGTCAGCTCCCAAAAAACGTCTTCCAATGATTTCCCCGTCAGCCCAAGATCGATTGGCATCAGATCGTGGCGAACCCACCAGCCGGTCAGGGCGTGCAAATCGCTGGGAGTTTCAATGCCAGAGACCCGCCACACTGTCGAATTCGCAGAGATCGCTTCAGAGTCCAATGCCAGATGCGAAGGAAAGTCTTCTTCCTGTTGGGATGTCAGGGGTGTTTCTAACCGAAATGACAACGGCGGATGCAAACCGGTGGCTGTGAGCTCATCCACCGTGCCCGCTGCTTCGACTCTGCCATCACGGATCAGGACGACGTGATCGGCCAGGCGCTGAGCGTCCTCCAACAGGTGTGTTGTAAGAATAATGCACACTCCGAGGCTTTTAAGTTCTTCAATCAGATCGAAAACTATCCGTCGAGACACGGGATCCAGGCCTGCGGACGGTTCATCGAGGAAGACCACTTTGGGTCTGCCCACGAGCGCAGCAGCCATCCCTAACCTCTGACGCTGCCCACCGGACAGGCGCCGAATCTGGCGATCCTTAAAATCGTGGATCTCTAAACGGTCCATGAGACCATCGATATCTGCTGGGTGCGTATACAATCGCTGCAAATGCTGGAGCAATCGCTCACCCGTCACAGCCATCGGTAGGCCGCCTTCTTGAAGCATGACGCCGACCTGACTGCGCAAACCCGCACCAGCCCGGTAGGGGTCGACCCCTAAGAGACGGACAGTACCTGATGTTGCCGGATCGATACCCTGAGCAATTGAAAGAGTCGTCGTCTTCCCAGCGCCGTTGGGGCCTAAAAGCGCAGTGACTTCACCTGCCTTGGCTTCGAAACTAATGCCCTTTAGGATCTCGAAGCGTCCCTTTCGTGCAGGGACGTCACGGTGAACATTTGATAACGACAACATGTATTAGGACTCACAAGATTGTTCTGACACTGGGGTAAACACGGCCTACAGTTTAGCCAAACATTCTGGCAACACCCTCGATGAAGACCGCCCAAGCGGCTAGGCCTTCAGCGGAATCATCAGCTCGTGAGCAGCAACATAGCCCTGAACGGTAGCTAAAAATTGGATCTGTCCTATAATTAGGGCATACCATGATTACTAAATTCGCTGAACACCCTTCAGACAAATCTCCTTCTGGCGCGAGCTCAACAAAAACGACGCGCCAGAAAGTTATGCATGCTGTATTAGCTCACGGGCCAGTCAGCGCTGCAACAATCGGCAAAAAACTCGGGCTTACAGCCGCGGCAGTTCGCCGACATCTTGATGCTTTAGAAGAAGATAACCTTGTCGAAGTCAAAGCCGTTTCCGGGTCACAGCGCGGTGCGGGACGTCCCTCGCGGCGCTATGTTGTCACCCAACACGGCCAGGTGCAGTTAGGCGATGACTATCTTGATGTCGCCTCGGATGCGATGTCAGCACTTGTCGAACTCGGAGGACAAGACGCCTTGCGGGGTTTTGCCCGCCAGTACTTTCATAAAATTGAAGAGCGCTTCAATGACGAGATCGGCGAGGTTTCGACACTCAACGACCGTATACAGACTCTGACCCGTGTTCTCGACGACTTGGGTTTTGCCGCTACAACGCGACGCGCAGGGCGCGCAGCAAAAGTCACCACCCTTCGGGCGGCACAAATTTGTCAGGGGCATTGTCCCATTCAAGAGCTCGCCGGAAAATTCCCTCAGTTTTGTGAGGAAGAAACTGACCTGTTTGCGCGTTTACTAGAAGTAGACGTCCGAAGACTCGCGACGATGCCCACAGGTGGCCATGTGTGCAACACCCACGTACCATTAGGTCGGGCTGCACACGCTTCACTTCGGGCAGCAAGCAGCACAAAGACTTCAGCGAATTAGTCATCAAAAATAGTCACCGAGGTCTTTCAGGGGGATTCTCCTGAGTGACCACCACCACGACCCGTTCTAAAGAGGTTGATAATGACGGATCAAATCAGTCAAGAAACCGCCGACCCAGGCGTGATTCAGGATGTTCTGGACGCCAACCCAGAACTCGAAGCCATTGGTCCTTACGAATTCGGTTGGCACGATCCGGACGAAGCCGGTGAAAAAGCGGTCCGCGGCCTCAACGAAGATGTTGTTCGCAATATCTCTGAGCTCAAAGACGAGCCCGAATGGATGCTCAAGACCCGTCTCAAGGGCCTTCGGTACTTTGATCGCAAACCTATGCCAACCTGGGGTGCTGACCTCTCCGGCATTGACTTCGATCGTATTAAATACTTCGTGCGCTCGACCGAACGCCAAGCCACCCGCTGGGAAGATCTCCCAGAAGATATCTTGGAAACCTACGAGCGCCTGGGCATTCCAGAAGCCGAACGTGAGCGCCTCGTCGCCGGTGTTGCAGCACAGTACGAATCTGAGGTTGTCTACCACCAGATCAACGACGAGCTCGAACGCCAGGGTGTCATCTTCCTGGATACCGATACGGGTCTGAAAGAACACGAAGACGTCTTCAAAGAATACTTCGGTTCGGTCATTCCGGTGGGTGATAATAAGTTCTCCGCACTGAACACTGCCGTATGGTCCGGTGGCTCCTTCGTGTACGTGCCCAAAGGCGTCCACGTTGAAATCCCACTGCAGGCCTACTTCCGGATCAACACCGAGAATATGGGGCAGTTCGAGCGCACCCTGATCATCGCTGATGAGGGCTCTTACGTGCACTATGTCGAAGGCTGTACAGCGCCGATCTATAAGACCGACTCGCTGCACTCCGCCGTCGTTGAGATCATCGTCAAAAAGAACGCCCGCGTCCGCTACACGACCATTCAGAACTGGTCCAACAACGTGTACAACTTGGTGACCAAACGTGCTGTCGTCGAAGAAGGCGGCACCATGGAGTGGGTCGATGGCAACATCGGTTCGAAAGTCACCATGAAGTACCCAGCCATCTACCTGACCGGCGAACACTCACACGGTGAAACCCTGACCATGGCATTTGCCGGGGCAGGTCAGTACCAAGACACCGGTTCGAAAATGGTCCACTTGGCCCCAAATACCAAGTCGAACATTATCTCCAAGTCCGTAGCCCGCGGTGGCGGACGTTCCGCTTATCGTGGACTCGTGCAAATCACCGAAGGCGCGACCAACTCGGCGAACAACACCGAATGTGATGCGCTGTTGGTCGACACCATCTCTCGGACCGATACCTACCCATACATCGATATCCGCGAAGATGATGTCACGCTTGGTCACGAGGCGACCGTCTCGAAGGTGTCAGAAATGCAGCTGTTCTACCTGATGAGCCGTGGGCTGTCAGAAGAAGAAGCGATGGCAATGATCGTTCGTGGCTTCGTAGAACCCATTTCGCGTCACCTCCCGATGGAGTACGCACTGGAACTCAACAAACTCATTGAACTGCAAATGGAAGGATCGGTGGGCTAAGCGTGGCCAACACTGACGCAACAACACTCGACGACAGCGGCCCAGCACTGCTCATCCCGGGCATGGGTGAAGAAGGCGAACAACTCGTCGTGAAGCAAACTGCTGGCCAGCAGTCAGATACCGAAGAAGTCAAATATGGGACTTCACGTGCGGATCGTGAGACCAGCTTTGACCTCGCCGATTTCCCAGTCCTGACCGGTGAAGAAGAAGATTGGCGCTTCACCCCGCTGCACCGACTGGCAGGTCTGCACCTGCCCGACGGTGACGACACGCTACTGACCGGTGCTGCTCCGGAGGTCAATGTCACCGAACATGAAGGTGTCACCATCGAAACTGTCGGCCGGGACGACAGCCGGCTCGGCTCCTTCATGGTGCCTGACGACCGTACTTCGGCTGCCGCCTGGGCATCGTTTAGCGAAGCCACCGTCATTACTATCGATGACAATCTCGAGATTGAAAAACCACTCGAGATCTCGGTCAAAGGCAACTCCATGGACCCTGCTGCGCAGCACATCTACGTAGCAGTCGGTGCCAATACCCAGGTGAACCTGGTCATCAACCAGACCGGTCAGGCCGTGGTATCGCAGAACATTGAGTTTGCGGTCGGTCAGGGTGCCAATGTAAACGTCACTTCGATCCAAGCGTGGGACGATGAATCCGTGCATGCCGGTTCACAGCAGGCCTCGCTCGGAAAAGACTCGACGTTCAAACACGTCGTCATTACCTACGGCGGGTCACTCGTCCGTCTCACCCCAATCACCCGGTTCGCCGGAGAAGGTGCGACCACCAACATGTACGGCCTGTACTTTGCAGATGCCGGACAGCACTTGGAACACCGCATATTCATTGATCACTCGACCAATAACTGCACCTCCGATGCGCTCTATAAAGGTGCGCTGCAGGGCAAGGGTGCCCGGTCAGTGTGGGTTGGAGACGTTCTGATTCGTGGCAACACGTCGGGGACTGACTCTTACGAGAAAAACGAAAACCTGCTGCTGACCGAAGGCGCGCACGCAGATTCGATCCCGAACCTAGAGATCGAAACTGGAATCATTGATTCTGGTGGTCACGCCTCGTCTGTGGGGCGTTTCGATGAAGCGCAACTGTTTTATCTGATGGCTCGGGGGATCCCAGAGCCAACTGCTCGCAAGCTGATCCTGCGTGGCTTCCTGAATGAAGTCATCCAGAAGATCGGCATCGAGGAAGTCGAAGAAGCCGTGACTGAAGTCATGGAAAAAGAAATCGCCGGCCTCGCACTGTAACCCCACCTGTAGCCATTACCCAAGACCCGTTGACCACGGGCAACAAGGAGACTTAAACCACAATGTCAAAGCTTGAGATCAAAGATCTACACGTCAGCATTGAGACCGAACAGGGCGAATTAGAAATCCTCAAAGGTGTCAGCCTGACCATCAACTCCGGCGAAACCCACGCGATCATGGGGCCGAACGGTTCCGGGAAATCCACGCTGGCCCAGGCCATTGCTGGTCACCCGTCATACAACGTCACCGGCGGCGAAATCCTGCTGGACGGCGAAGATGTACTCGAAATGGAAGTTGACGAACGCGCCCAAGCCGGACTCTTCCTGGCTATGCAGTACCCCGTCGAAGTTCCTGGCGTCTCCATGACGAACTTCCTGCGTACCGCAAAAACCGCACTCGACGGCGAGGCCCCATCCATTCGTACCTGGACTAAAGACGTCCGTGAAGCCATGGAGAACCTCGAAATGGACTCCACCTTCGCGACTCGTAACGTCAACGAAGGATTCTCCGGCGGTGAGAAGAAGCGCGCAGAAATCCTGCAGCTGGAACTGTTCAAACCAAAAGTAGCTATTCTCGACGAAACAGACTCGGGTCTTGATATTGACGCTCTGCGTGTCGTATCAGACGGTGTGAACCGCGCCCAGGAAAACAACAACATGGGCACCCTGCTCATTACCCACTACACTCGTATCCTGCGCTACATCAAACCTGACTTCGTCCACGTCTTCGTTGACGGCAAGATCGTCGACTCCGGTGGCGCCGAGCTGGCTGAGCGTCTCGAAGACGAAGGCTACGTCAACTACGAAAAGACTGAAGCCCCTGCCTAAGTCTTTTCTGCTAACGTGCTAAGCAGACGGATCAGGAGGTAATCACATGTCCACTGTTGCACAAACACCCTTAGAAGACATTGAGGAAGCCCTCAAAGACGTCATTGACCCCGAACTAGGCGTCAACATCGTCGATCTAGGACTGCTATATGGCCTGAACTACGCCGAAGACGGCGCCCTGATCGTCGATATGACACTCACCACTGCTGCCTGCCCGCTCACAGACGTGATCGAGGACCAAGTAGGCCGTGCGATTGAGACCATGGTCGATGACTGGCGCCTCAACTGGGTCTGGATGCCACCATGGGGTCCAGAAAAGATTACCGAGGACGGCCGCGAACAAATGCGCGCACTCGGTTTCAATATCTAACCCACGAAATCTCTCCTCAACCGGTCGTCCCACACCATTCGGGTGGGCGACCGGTTGAGTATTTAACGCTTAGACTAGAACACTCTGCCAGACCGGAACAAAGGACACACATGCTCACAGTTGGAGTAGACGGATCAGCACTGGGGAACCCAGGACCAGCCGGATGGGCCTGGTATATCGACGACTCCAACTGGGCGGCTGGCGGCTGGCCCCAAGCCACAAATAATCGCGGTGAGCTTTCAGCCATCATAGAGATCCTGAGAGCCACCCAGCACACCCAACATGACCTCACCATCCTGGCGGACTCCCAGTACGCCATCAATGCCATCACCAAATGGCTTCCCGGATGGAAGAAACGAGGGTGGAAAAAAGCAGACGGAAAACCAGTTGTCAACAAGGACCTGATGGTCCAATTAGACGAGCTCATGACGGCCGCTCGCGAAGCAGGCCGAAATATCACCTTCCAATGGATTAAAGGACACGCTGGTCATCCGCTCAATGAGGCAGCCGATGCTCGCGCCAATGCGGCTGCCACAGCATTTCAAGCAGGCAAACCCGTAGAGTCTGGGCCTGGATTGAACATCGCGCATGCCGCAGCGGACCATGCTGATACCGCATTAAAAACTCCAAAAAACGAGACCCCACCCGCCCGGGTAACGGTTCACACCCCTCTGGATAAGGAGCTCGCCGATGAAATCGTTCAGCGAGCACAACAACGCGGTGTCACACCACACGAGGAACTCGCTCGTGTTATCGAAGCGGGCATGGGGCGGGTCTACGACACCGATCAGTGAACAGAATCGTGAAGTCGCCATCGGATTCTCTACAATAGGACGGGCCGCTATACCTAAGAATGTTCGTGAGGTAGTACATTAATGATTTCTGCACAACAGCTGTCTGTTGTGGTGGGCTCTCGGACGCTTCTGTCTGATGTCACATTCCACATCAACGCGGGTGACCGCATTGGACTGGTGGGACGCAACGGAGCCGGCAAAACCACCCTCACGAAAGTGCTCATGGACGAAGTCCTCCCAGCCAGCGGCACCGTGATGCGCTCCGGGACTGTGGGCTATCTACCTCAAGATCCGCGTACCGGAGACCTCAGCCAAACCGTCAGCGACCGGATCCTATCGGCACGAAATCTTGCCGAATTAAATCGGCGCATGCGGCGGGCCGAAACGGAAATGAGCTCCACCGATCCCAAACTCATGGAACGTGGTATGCGGCGGTATCCCACTGCCGAAGCAGAATTCATCGCCGCTGGCGGATACGCGGCTCAATCCCAAGCTGCATCGATTGCCTCCAACTTGGGCATCGAGACCGACCTCATGGAACGACCCCTCGAGACCCTGTCCGGGGGTCAACGACGTCGTGTGGAATTGGCTCGCATCCTCTTTGAAAAACCAGATACGATGATCCTCGATGAGCCCACCAACCACTTAGATGCCGACTCAATTATCTGGCTACGTGACTACCTCAAAACCTATGAGGGCGGGCTCATGATTATCTCGCACGACCTAGATCTCATCGCTGAGGTCGTCAACACAGTGTTCTTTCTCGACGCGACACGTCAAGTCATCGACATCTATTCAATGGGGTATCGGGCATATTTAAAACAGCGCGAAGTTGACGAACGGCGACGGCGCCGAGAGCGCGCTTCAGCAGAAAAGAAGGCGGCAGCACTCTATGCCCAAGCCGATAAAATGCGCGCAAAAGCCACGAAAGCTGTGGCAGCCCAGAACATGGCACGCAGGGCCGACCGAATGCTAGCTGGCCTCGCCGATGAACGGGTCGAAGAAAAAGTCGCCAACCTGCGGTTCCCAACGCCGGCCCCATGTGGAAAGGTGCCACTGACGGCAAGTGGCCTATCGAAGTCTTATGGCTCGACTGAGGTCTTTACCGGGGTGGATCTTGCGATTGATCAAGGCTCCCGTGTTGTGGTGCTGGGCTTCAACGGGGCAGGAAAAACCACGCTCCTGCGCTTACTCGCCGGCCACGATGAGCCCGACGCCGGACAAGTTGAACCAGGTTATGGGCTCAAATTGGGCTACTACGCTCAAGAACACGAAACCTTAGACATGAACCAATCGGTCTTGGACAACATGAAATCGGCCGCACCGAATCTTGATGAAACGTCAGCCCGTACAGTGCTGGGATCCTTTTTGTTTTCTGGCGATGACGTCTACAAGCCAGCAGCAGTATTATCCGGAGGAGAAAAGACCCGGTTGGCCTTGGCCACTTTGGTGGTCTCTGGGGCGAACGTCCTACTGCTCGACGAGCCCACGAACAACCTTGATCCGGCGTCTCGAGAAGAGATACTCGCAGCGATCCGCAGTTACGAAGGTGCGATTGTCCTGGTCACCCACGACGCGGGAGCGGTTCAAGCATTGGACCCCGACCGAGTACTCATCCTCCCGGACGCAGATGAAGACATTTGGTCCGACGACTATCTTGAGCTGGTCGAACTGGCATAGCCCTGAGATAAACGCGATGTGGCCTATCCATTGAGCATTGCGTCTTCGATTTCCTCATCGGTCAGCTGGCCCTTCCGACGTTTAATCGGTTTCGCCCGTTCAACCCGATGAGCCGAAATGAAACCGTCCTCTTCACGCTCACCATAGAGTTCGTCCTCACGGTTGCGTACCGCCTTCTGGTAAGCCAACCAGCCCCACACAGCAAAGCCCATCAACCCAAACGTAAACCACTGCATCGAATACGACAGGTGGGGGCCTTCATCCCGTTGCGGCTCAGGCATCTGCCGTGGCGTGACTTCCATCTGCGGGGACTCAGCCGCCATCAAACCATATGCTTGATCAGCAACGTCATAGCCGAGTCGCTCTTCAATCGTAGGCAAGTGGATCGATGCGACTTGGCCCTGCGGCGCATCCCGATCTAAAGATTCTTCACCTGGAATGACTCGGATGATGATCCGTGCTTGCCCCTCTGGAGGCGCCGGCACCGATTCTGGTTCGGAGGCGTCGCGACCGGTAGCTACCCATCCTCGGTCGACAATCAGACGTTCGCCGCTATTTGTTTCGAAGGGGACCAAGATTTCAAAACCCGGCACCCCGGCACGAGGACGGTTCCGGGCCACTAACGTGTCCTCAGGGATGTACTCACCCTGAACGATGATCGGGGTCCATTTTTGTTGCTCGTCGAAGTCGTCAAATAGGTGCCCGGCCTCGGCATAGGGCACAGGATCGATGTCATAGTTATCGACGATCTTGTTGATCTCGTCGACCTTTTCCATGCGTCGATCCATCTGCCATTCGCCAAGAAATACCGTAGCGATTGCGAAGATGATGCAAAAGACGAAACCACCAATCCAAGCACCGGAGAGGAGAAACCTGAAGTTCAGTTTCGGTTTCTTGGTGGTGTTATCGACGTGTTCATGTGTCATAGATATGGATTACCTAGGTAGCGGCTGTATCTCTTTGAGAAACGCCCGGGACTCTAAAAACTCTGCCAAAAATTTCCTATGATCATCACAAGCCAACCAGATTTTTCGACGCTGGGACGTATGAATTTTGGGGTTATTCCATAACAGCTGCCAAATGGCTTCTGCATTGCATCCCTTACGAGAACATTGCACCTCTACGGCATCGGGTTCAGTCGCAGCCGACCCAGTCTGCATCAGGTTGCCAAGAAGATCAGGACCGTTTGTCATCATTGTCCCTTTCATTTTCACCAAATGATGCCCCGGGTGCAGGCGATTCAGCGGATGGCGTGGGGGTATCGGCGCTGGAGTCGTCACTGACGACATCGCCGACGATCACCGTGTCGGTATCGGAGTCTGCTTCCGTTGAGGCAGCTTCCAGCGCGGCCTGTTGGGGTGGGACCGTCTGAATGGACCTGGCTTGGACTTGTCGCAGCGTATTTGCGATTTGCACTCCAATCCATGGCGCGAGCATGCCACCAACAAACACCGCAAGCTGCACCCACCCGTCGGTGAACAGGACCACAAACAGCGAGGCAATACGTACCCCGATCATTACCGCATAGAGACGGTTTTTTCGTTCAGAATCCGCAATCAGGGACTCCGAAGCGCCAGTAATGAGATAAACCTGATCGTCTTCTTTACGAGTTTGACGCGCGTGATCACGGTGACGTTTGGAGGAGGATTTGGACTTATAAGCCATGGCATCTCCTTTCCCACGCCAATCAATCGCGAGAAATTATTTTCGTTACGTTACGGGTTGCAGCCTCTATTGTCTCACTTTCCAGCCTAGAGTAGTGACAAAACGTCTTGATCTATCTTGAGGAGTAATTGTGGCGCAAGGCCGAAGTGTATTGGTAACCGGAGGCAACCGGGGGATAGGGCTGGCCATTGCTCGAGCCTTTGAGGCCAATGGAGATCAGGTGGCCATTACCTCGCGTTCCGGGGAGGGTCCGGAGGGGCTACTCACGGTCAAAGCTGATGTGACGGATATGGCCTCGGTGGATCAAGCTTTCGAGCAAGTTGAAGAAGCTCATGGTCCGGTAGAAGTCTTGGTGAATAACGCAGGGGTGACCAATGATCAATTGCTTATGCGTATGTCGGAGGAAGACTTCGAACAAGTCATCAACACCAACCTAACGGGCTCATTTCGGGCGTTGAAACGTGCGACTCGTGGAATGATCCGGTTGAAACGTGGACGGGTGATCTTTATATCGTCCGTCGTCGGTCTTTATGGTTCGCCTGGGCAGGTCAACTATGCGGCGTCAAAAGCCGGTTTGGTGGGAATGGCTCGTTCGTTGACCCGGGAGCTCGGATCTCGCAATATCACCGCGAATGTGGTTGCGCCCGGCTACATTGATACCGAAATGACTCAGCAGCTCAGCGAAGATCTACAAAAGCAGTACAAACAGGCGATCCCGGCTGGGCGTTTCGCAGAACCAGAGGAGGTCGCCGACGTGGTTCGTTGGTTAGCCTCGGATGAAGCAAGCTATATTTCAGGGGCAGTCATCCCGGTAGATGGCGGCCTTGGGATGGGACACTAGAAATGACACAAACACAAGATTTAGCGAACACCGGCATCATAGTGACCGGTTCATCACGCGGTGTAGGTGCCGCCACTGCCCAGCGATTGGCTCATCGCGGCGCTGGGGTAGTCATCAACTACCGACAGAAAGCCCCTCGCGCAAATAAGGTCGTCAAGCAAATCGAAGAAGCAGGCGGAAAAGCAGTTGCTGTCGGTGGCGACATCACCACCGCCGACGGTCGGAAAGCGATGATCGATGCCGCTCAAGACTCCTTTGGGGGTCTCAATGTCCTGGTACTCAACGCTTCCGGCGGCATGGAATCGGATTTCGGTGAAGACTACGCGGTGCGGCTCAACCGTGACGCCCAAGTCGCGATGCTAGAAGAGGCGGCCGAGGTCATGGAACCGGGTGGCCAAATCATCTACGTCACAAGCCATCAGGCCCACTTCATTGATGATGTCCCCACCATGCCTGAATATGAACCGGTTGCAAAGTCGAAGCGTGCGGGCGAAGTTGCTCTACGAGAGCGGATCCCGATGTTGAAAGACAAAGGTCTCGGGTTTGTGGTGGTCACCGCCGATATGATCGAAGGCACAATCACCGCAACGCTCTTGAACCGGATGAACCCTGATGCCATCGAATCGCGCCGCCAAGCCGCGGGTAAGCTCTATACCGTCGAAGAATTCGCCGACGAGATCGCAGCACTTGTGGGTCGCGATGATCTCGAAGTTGGGCACACCGAATATGTCGGGGGAGCACACGACTACTTTGAGCAGCTCAACAAAAACTAACTGAACTACTTCGCACGAACACGCGCCGAATCCTCAAAATTCGGCGCGTGTTTTGTTATCCGAAGATGTGGAGGATACGGCAGATATCCACAGGCGCCTCGCGGCCTACTTTCGGCGACTCGATCTCGCCTATGTTGAACCCATGACATACTATTCTCCCCATCATCGCAATCCTGAAATGGAAGACTTCGAACAAGCGGTCCACCGCACACTCCCGAACCACTTTGGCCAGTTTCTCGATGCGGAACCCGTCGATGTCTTCGAGCCGATCTCCGATCACATGCACCTGCATCTTTATATGTGGGCTCCAACGCCTCGGCGCAATGTGTGGACGATCTCAACGGCAGGGATGTCAGCACATCGAATGAACACCCCGCCTGGTTTTAGCCACTATTCGCGTGCCGAACTTGTCATCACCCTCCCTGCCGACTGGCCCGCCCTTGCAGAAATTCAAACGATGCCAGCCGAGATAGCTGCTACGTACCTGTGGCCATTTGAGGAGCTGGCTGCTGCAGCACGGCTTCCATACCTGTCCGACACATGGCTAGGACGTGGTCATACGATTCGAGGCCAAGACGCCGCGGATAAGACCTTTGACGGTTCGGAGTTCTCAGCGCTACTCCTCGATGCGGTCACCTCACTGCCTCCAGAGGCAATGTCCATGGAAGTAGCCGGGACAACGGTACACTTTCTCGGCCTCTATCCGCTCTATCGGCGAGAGCTTGAACGCATCCTTGACCGGGAATTGACCGGCCATGAGTGGTTCCACCGATGCTTGGACGCTGGATTTCACGAAGGATTATTCACTCAGCGTCCCATCCTGGTGTAATGGATGTACCGGGCTTTGCAGAGGCTGAGTTCTACAGCCCTAGCGCAGCGCGCAAAACATCGTGAGTGGGAATTTCAATGATGCAGTCGGCGTGCTGGCGCACCACCGGTTTGGGGCAGAAACCAACACCGTAGCCCGCCAGCTCGAGCATGTCTAGATCGTTGGCTCCGTCCCCAACAGCAATGGTTGCTTCAAGCGCCACGTTGTTTGACTCCGCCCATTGGCTCAACATAGCTGCCTTGGCGGCCCGATCGATAACTTGGCCGGTGACTTTCCCGGTCAATTTACCGTCGACGATTTCTAACGTGTTAGCTGCATACCCATTCAGCCCCAGTTCGGCTGCCAGAGGTGCTAGCGCATGGGTGAACCCTCCAGAGACGGCATAGACAAAACCACCAGCTTGTTGCACGGCGGTAACAAGCTCCCGGGCACCGTCGTGGATCGTTGCCGCGGCCGCGACCTCATCGAGAACACTGACGGGTAAGCCTTCAAGCGTGGCAACCCGGTAGTGCAGCGAATCAGCAAAATCAATTTCACCGCGCATAGCTCTTTCGGTGACTTCGGCTACTTCTTGTTCTTTGCCCGCATGCGCAGCGAGGAGTTCAATGACTTCTTCGTGAATCAGTGTTGAGTCCACATCGAAAACCACCAATGGCGGGTACTTCTGCAAAGCCTCAACGGTGGCCTTCGCCATGATCGCTGGATACCAACCCGCGGGGAGGTCCTTGAGTCGATCTGCCGCCGAGACCCACCGGTGACCGGTAAAGCCAACGCCCTCTAGCGTTTCTGCATACGTAGGAACGCCAACAAGATGACTGTGGCCGACATTGTTATAAACGACCACGCGGTCACCGATCTTCATGTTGGCAATATTTGTCGGCATTTACCGATTCCTTTCAACAATTTGTCTTACATCTAGCCTAGTCTGGATCGTATGAGCTCATCCGAACTGATTTCGTCTGCAACAATTGCGCAACGCCCCATCGTTTCACCCCATGAATTTACCCCCCTTGACGATTCCGTAGTCCACATGTCACGCGTAACCGTCCGTCGGGGGCAGAATGTGTTGCTGGACGATGTCTCCTGGCACGTCCAAGAGGGGGAACGTTGGATCGTGATGGGCCCCAACGGCGCTGGCAAATCAACGCTGATCAATATTGCAGCGGCACGCGCTCATCCAACTTCTGGCAACGTGGGCATCCTGGGTGAGGTACTCGGTGCCGTCGATGTATTCGATCTGCGACCGTCCATCGGTTTGTCGTCGACCTTACTAGCTGAACAGCTACCCGGTGGTGAGACCATTCGAGACCTCGTCGTGACCGCCGCATACGGGGTCACAGGTCGCTGGCGTGAAGAATATGACCCCGAAGATCTGCAACGTGCCGATCAGTTATTAGCTCGCTGGGGGATCGCGGGCTACAGTGAACGCAAATTCCGCACACTGTCAGAAGGCGAACGAAAACGGGCATTAATCGCTCGAGCCATGATGACTGACCCCGAACTGCTGATCCTCGATGAACCAGGCGCGGGTCTGGATCTTGCCGGCCGCGAGACACTGGTGCGTTCGCTGAATCACCTGGCCTCCGATCCGATGGCGCCGACACCCATTTTGGTGACCCACCATGTCGAAGAAGTCCCACCGAATTTCACCCATGCGATGGTCCTTCGAGACGGACAGGTCATCTCCGCCGGACCGATTGAGTCCGCCTTGACCGAAGAAACCTTGTCAGAGGCGTTCCGTCTACCACTAAACGTTCGTCGCAATTCCGACGGCCGTTTCACCGCGTTTGCTCGCACCTAGACCATTCAAGGAGACCTGTGGAAATCCTGGGGTTGGAATGGTGGCAAGCACTCTTGGTCCTGTTGGCCGGATTTTGGGCTGGCACCATTAACTCAGTGGTCGGTTCCGGTACGCTCGTCACCTTCCCGGTGCTGGTATCGGTTGGGTTCCCACCCGTCACCGCCCAAATGTCGAATGCCATTGGCTTAGTGGCTGCAGGCTTTTCTGGTACCTGGGGGTACCGACGCGAGCTCAAAGAAGCTGGCATCATCGCGAAGAAACTCACCTGGGGCTCACTTCTGGGCGGGCTCATCGGTGCGACACTGCTGATGCAACTGCCGCCGACAGTCTTTGACTACGTGGCGCCGGCATTGATCGTCTTTGCCATTATGTTTGTCGTCTTTCAACCGCGATTGAACACCTGGGTCCGACGCCGCAGAATCGACGACGGTGACGAACCCGTGCGCGACGATATTGTGCCAGTACCGAGTGACCGGGTCTCGCCGGTCTTATTTATTCTGGTATTTCTCACCGGGATCTATGGCGGGTACTTTGTCGCAGCGCAAGGTGTTTTACTCATGGGCATTCTTGGCGTCTTTATGACCAGCGGAACCCTTGTGCATGCCAATGCCATCAAAACGTGGTTGTCGCTGGCGGTTAATCTGATAGCTGCCGCCGGATACGTGCTGTTTGCCTTTGATCGTATCGACTGGACCGCTGTCTTGTTGATTGCCGTCTCGTCAGTCATCGGCGGCTCCGTCGGAGCTCACATAGGTCGACGCATCAAACCTCACGTTCTACGTATCGTCATTGTTTTGGTCGGCTCCGTCGGTTTGGTCAACATGCTGGTTCGCCTTGTCAACGGATGACTTCTGGGCTGGCGCGTCTGATACTGACACATCAATTGCACCCGGGAAAAGATGCTATGCGGCCGCGAAGCGTGTAAGATAGTTCCTTGGTCTATTGACTGCACTCAACTAATTGTCTTCGTGCGGCTGGCAAAATCCAGTTGCACCAACGAAGGAACACAACATGCAAAAAGATATTCATCCTGATTACAACTATGTAATCTTCAACGACCTGTCGTCAGGTGAACGCGTCCTGACACGTACAACCGCGACCTCCGAACGTACCGCTGAGTGGGAAGATGGCAACACCTACCCGGTCATCGATGTTGAAATCTCAGCTGCGTCACACCCGTTCTACACCGGTAAGCAGCGCATCTTGGACACCGCCGGTCGTGTCGAGCGCTTCAATGCTCGTTTCAAAGGCTTCGGCGGTAAGAACTAACCCTGCGGTTTTAAACCCTAGCTTTAGCAGAGCGCCACATCGTTTTCGGTGTGGCGCTCTGACTTTAAGATATGTTGCTGCGTCAGTGACTGCGTTCGGTTCGAAGCTTTGCGGAGATGAGAGCGATAATCGTGCCGATGAGCGATCCGATAAACGTTTCAAAGACTCGATCCAGAACTAATGTTTCTGGGGCGATGGGGCTGGCGAGACTGATCATCAGTAATGCCAGGGGAGTTACCACAAGCATCGCGATCCCATAGTTTCGACCGATAAGAAGCTCTGCAGACGTTTGCAACAATACAACAATCGCGATGAGGCCCAGGGTCGGAAGATCGAGCCATAGCAGACCTGCGGCGATCAACACCCCAAGCGAGGTCCCGACAAACCGTTGCAGGCTGCGAGTTATGCGCGAGGTCGTCGCCTTACCCGCCAGGACAACACTTGCCGCAACCATTGCCCAATACCAATGATCGTCGTCAAATGTCTGACCAATAAGTCCGGCCAAAAGCGCTCCAACCCCAACAGTGATTGGCACTGACCAGTCGGATTCATAGACGGCTGGTTTCAATGGCTTGACCACGGCAGTTAAACTCTTAGTACGAAGAAGGCCGAGTATAGCGGTTAAGGTCAATGAGAACAGGACGCTACTGCTCCCCACGACGAGCACATAGGCCAGATGAATCCACTCACCGGGCATCGTGGCTACGGCACCGGCAGCAAACACCGCAAACGTTGCTCCACCGGGATGCCACTTGTATCCACTGGCTATGCCAGTGACCAGCGTCGCGATGAGGGCGACCACCATGATCCGGGTAGTAATTTGGGCATCGAGAACCGATAACAGGGTCCCCACTAACATCACGCTGATAAAGACCAGCCCGGCACCAAGCTGCATTCGTAACCGGTCACCGTAGTAGTGAAACCGCCCGTATAACGAAGTCAACGAGCCGAACGAGGCGTAGATGGACAAATCCATCCTGCCGAACAGAAATAAGACGATAAGTGGCACCGCAATTGAGGTGGCGGCACGCAGCGCGACCCGGTGCGCCCCAGCATGTGGTCCAATGGCGATCGCTGCCTGGCGGATCTTCCGCAGAGGCGAGGTCTCTGGACCGAATAAACTGCGCTTATCGTTGGTAATACTCGTCCTCTCCTAGGATGGCAAACGGGCCATACCCCTGCAGATGATCCTCATCTTCGGTTCGAATTGGGCCACCTGCTCGTGAATCCAACACGGAAAACACCGACGCGATGCCTCCGGAAACCGTCATAATGATTGCGGCAGGGTTGGCAATTGCGGAACCAGCGCCTTCCCAACCGACACCAAATAGCACTGCGACCAATGCCGTTGCTTGCTCTTGGTTGATCGCTGAGAAGATGGTGTTATCAGGGAGAAAAAGACCGACGATAAAAGCTCCAGCAAATGCGAACCATAACCATCCAACCGCACGCTTCGAGGGAACTTTTTTACGAGCTGCTGGCACACCCAGGGTGATGCAACCGATAACGATGGGGACCAACGTGAAAATGCCGGTCACGATCATCGCACCGGTGACTGACGTTCCAATGATGAGTCGGGGTAACAGTATCCATGCGGCGAACCCCAATGTGGCCACCCAGCCGGCATAGATTCCAAACTTATGCCATCCAACCGGAGCATCCTGATATGAATTTCCCATACTCTTAGGGTAGCTGGAAGTTCCACGCAAGAAATGTTCGTCGTGAGCTACGTGACATTCCAGACGCCCTGCATAAGAGTCGTGGCGCGAAGTTTGACCTGGAGACCACCTTCTAGATCGTCGCGAAGTAAGCTGGCATCATGAATGCTTTACACCCTGACAACGACAAGCACTTCCATGGTGAGTTTAAGGTGCCCGGCGGAAAACTCGTCGTCGCCGATCTCGACGTGGTGGAAGACACGATCACACGAGCCAATATTAATGGCGATTTCTTTCTTGAACCCGATGAGGCGCTCAACGACCTTAACGGTGCACTCGTTGGGTTACCAAAGAGCGCCAGCCACAGCAGCATCGTCAAAGCCGTCGAGGCAGCCGTTGATGAATCGGTCGTGATGTTTGGTTTCGACGCGGAAGCAGTCGCTACTGCGGTACGGAGGGCCACCGGGTTCGCTACGCGTTGGCAGGACCACTCTTGGGACATTATCTTGCCCACGGAGATTCCGATCTATACCCAAGTCGCACTTGATCAGATCTTGACCGAGGACGTCGGCGCGGGCCGAGCTCGTCCCGCGATGCGACTGTGGAAGTGGCCACTGAACGAACCTGCGGTGGTGATCGGATCGTTCCAGAGCTTCAGCAACGAAGTCGATGCCGAAGCCGCCGCGAAGCATGGTATTCATGTGGCCCGTCGAATCTCGGGTGGGGGAGCGATGTTCATGGAAGCAGATAACTGTGTGACCTATTCGCTGTATACCCCAACCTCGCTCGTTGACGGCATGAGTTTCACCGATTCGTACCCTTTCTTAGACGCCTGGGTTATGGACGCTTTGGACCGTATGGAAGTCAAAGCGTTCTATGAACCGCTCAACGATATTTCCACACCAGAGGGCAAAATCGGAGGTGCCGCCCAAAAACGACTCGCGTCGGGATCAATGTTGCACCATGTAACGATGTCCTACGATATCGATGCCCAAAAGATGACCGAAGTGTTGCGGATTGGACGGGAGAAGGTGTCCGATAAAGGTATCGCTTCAGCACAAGCCAGAGTGGATCCGCTTCGCCGCCAGACTGGTATGAGTCGCTCTGAAATATGGGATGTGATGACACAAACCTTCGTCGAACGGTATGACGCTACCCCGCGTGAGGTCACAGACGATGAGCTTTCTCGTGCTGAAGCCCTTGCCGAAGAGAAGTTCAAAACCCAAGAGTGGATTCATCGAGTGCCCTAACGGCCCACATGTGCCAGCACGGGGCGGCCTCGCGGCCATCTGCACGGTGCATGTTACTTTCGGCCTGCTGCCTGGGCTGTGAGCCGGTCGAGAATATCAGCGCGGCGTTCGATGACTATTCGGCGCAGAGCAGCCGGTGCGTCCTGGTGTTGGGTCAACCACGTATCAATAGTGGTCACGACGGGATGTCTATCCTGTGCCTGGGGACCGCCCTTCACGGGTGTGTGCCGGATCGGGAACAGGCCGTTGATCGTGCGCGTCGCCAGATTATTGGAACGAGAGTTCCAAATCATCGTGAGTCCTTCAAGCAGCACCTGCAGCCGATCAGTGCCGTCCAAATTATTGGAAGCCTTGAGTCCCGTAGCGGTCGCCGTCAATGCCGCATTTGACAGAGCGGTGCCTGCGCTATCAGTCCCGTCAAAGACCTCTTGCCATAGTTGGGCTTGGTGTGCTCGATCAGGTAGCGCGGCTAACGCTGTGCGATATCTGAGTTCATTCGTCGCAGTGTGGGAGGCGGCCAACTCACGTTGTAGGCGTTCCACATCGATGCGTCCCAACGAAGCCAGACTGGTCAACAGTAACCACTTTAGTTCGTCATCAATTTCCAGTCCGGGTGACAGCGCGGAGGTTTCGTCTCCAGCGAGCAAAAACGTCAATTCGGCCGCTACTGCCTCGGTCCCTTGACCTAAGCGTGCAAACGCTCGCGCCGCGGAACGTTGCCGATCTGAGCCCGGCTCCAACACAACCAGTGCATCCAGAAGAGCTGCAGCCAACTGTTTCGTCAGTCGAGTCCGTTGTCCCGTCGGAGCATATTCCTTGAGCGCTTCTACCGCTTGGTCTAACACTCTGGCATGCATGGAGACGTCTTCGATCGACGGACTCAGGTTCGTGACCGCACCAATAAAATCCGCCGCTGGCAGCGAGGCTTGACGCACCATGGTCCATAAGGTGGACCAGACCGTCGCCACTGATGTGGACTCAGCATCAACAATCGGATAGGTCGTCACCGCTGCTAAGGTCGCAGCGTCAAGTTCTACCTGGGCATAGGCTTGATCATGCTGATTGACGATAACGGCCCGCGTCATATCAGTCGGAACCTGCAAATCGGCAACCTTCGCCGAGGCTTGGTCTGCGCTCAGCACTACGTCGGCTTCTGCTGTACTGACCAATTGATCATCGTCGTTGAGCAGAAAGACCGCAACACATAAAGCGTGCGGACGTAGGACCTCTTCGTCAGTGATCGGATCGGTAGCGTGCTGGGTCACGGTGACCGCACCAGCTTCGTCGATGCTTGCTCGTAAGGTTGTAGGTCCAGAGGTTTGCAACCATGCTTCGGCCCACTCACGCATCGCCAAGCCTGAGGTCTTTTCTATGATGGTGAGGAAGTCGGCGAGCTGAGCCGTCCCATAAGCATACTGGTTGAAATACGTTTGGCACGCTTGGACAAACGCTTCTTCGCCGACGTAATGGAAGAGTTGTTTGATAACTGCGGCACCTTTGGCGTAGGTGATGCCGTCAAAGTTTTGGCTGGCGCCTTCGAGATCGACGATGTCAGCCACGATCGGGTGAGTCGTGGGGTAGGAATCCTGCCGGTACGCCCATGCCTTGCGCTGGTGAGCAAAGGACTGCCATGCACCTGGTAATTCGGTTGCTTCTGCTACAGCTTTTGTCCCGTAAAAGTCAGCAAATGATTCTTTGAGCCAGAGGTCGTCCCACCATTTCATGGTGACGAGATTGCCAAACCACATGTGGCTCATCTCGTGCATTAAGGTGGTCGCTCGTTGCATACGTTGCGAGATGGTGGCTCGCGAAGTGAAGATATAGGTTTCGTTGAATGTCACCAGGCCTGGGTTTTCCATCGCGCCGAGATTGTATTCAGGCACGAAGGCTTGATCGTACTTACCCCAGGGATAAGCGACCTGGAATTGATCATGAAACCATGTCAGGCCCTGTTTTGTTAGCTCAAACAGTGGTGCCGCATCGACGTGGTCCACAAGGGACTGGCGCGCGAAAATGCGAAGATCAATCGACTCCGCGCCCGTAGGGCCGTGACCGGACCAAGCGTCTTCAAATATCGCATACGGTCCTGCGAGGAACGTCGTCAAATAAGTCGAGATGGGTTTTGTGGGGGCGAACTCAACACGAACGATCCCGTGATCCAATGATTGGCGGCCGGTTTCTATGCCATTCGATGCCAGCGTCCACGTATCAGGCCCAATCATAGAGATGCGGAATTCCGCTTTGAGGTCAGGTTGTTCCATGTTTGGGTACACGCGACGCGCGTCTGCGGGTTCGAACTGGGAATAGAGATAGACCTGACCGTCGACTGGGTCGCGAAAACGATGGAGTCCTTCACCTGAGTGGGAGTAAGCACTGTGGGAACGAATCACGACCTGATTCGTCGTTGCCAGGTCGGGCAGCGCGATCCTCGCTGTACCTACGACTTCTGCGACGTCGAGGGTTTTTCCGTTGAGCATGACCGATTCAACAGAGGAACCAAGGTAGTTCAGGAACGTTTCGGCACCACTGGTGGTGGCCGTGAAATTGATCGTGGTGGTGACAGGATAGGTCGGTTCGTCTAGCTCCAGAGCATTCGAGAGGTCGAGTTCAATTTCATAATTTGTGATATCGATGAGCTCAGCTCGTATCGCAGCCTCGTCGCGGGTTAGACGGGCATTATCCAGGGGTGCAACTTCTGACATGCCCCTCATTCAAGCACCTATGACACGGCAATACCCAACACGACAGCGTGTTGCTGAACCGGTTGGTCCAACAACACGCTGTCACGAGACAGCTTCGCGCGATTATTTATTGCGAGCGCGGTATACCTTTTCAGGAATCGGAGCGTTACCGGAAGCCCGGAGACGTCGGTAGTATTCCATTGCTTCTTCTTGGCGCTCCTGCTCGCTGCCGCTTGTAATATCCATGCGCAGATGGTTCTGGGTGAAACCGAAGGAATCAACCAGGTCTTGGGCGTGGGGACGGAGCCGTGCTGCGAGGCGGCTGGTGTACTGGCGCAGCGTACGAGCGCGCTGTTGAGAGATCCGGCCGTATTCGATAAACCATCCGAGATCTTTTTCGAGCGTCGACAACGCAAAGAGATCCCGCATCCACGTCATAACGGTTCGAGTGTCGGGATCCTCAATGCGTTCGAGTGCCTCGGTAAAGGATTCCCATTGCAAAAGTTCGGCGTGAGACTTGGCAGCCTTAATCAGCTCGTACTGATTTTCATTGAAGACTCTTGCTTGTTCAGCTTGGGATTTCTTGGTCACTGGCCGCAACGCATCCGCTACTTCAGCGATTTGGGTTCGTACCCGATCGCTGAATAGTTCACGTTGGACCTCAGTGTCTTTCAGCCAGGCAGCAGACCGCCGGTCCGAGCCGACATCGGTGACTTGTTGCACGACCCTGCGCAAGCCGGAGCGCTGGTACAGGCTGTGCTCTGCGCGTTCGGCAACATAGCGGGTCAGTACTTTGAAGGATCCGTTCGCGAATTCCTTGGAGTAGTCGCCCAATAGGCGACGGCCTACCAGCTGGAGCAGGATGTTGTTGTCGCCTTCGAAGGTGGTGTAAATGTCGAGGTCATCCCGCAGGGCGTTGAATCGGTTCTTTCCAGCGATGTATCCGGCACCACCGGTTGCTTCTCTAGATTCTTGATAGACGTCTAGAGCATTCCACGTGGTGATGGCTTTGATGCCAGCTGCGAGGGTTTCGAGTTCTTGGCGGTTTTCGTCGGTATCGTTTTGGCCCGACATCACCTCGTGGAATTTCACCAGCAGGTCGTGGGTGGTGAAGATATCCGCATAGGTTCGGGCGAGTCGGTCAATAAGACGCCGCTGGTGCAATCCGTAGTCTAGTAGGACTTGTTCCTCGATGTCGGATGCGGCGTTGAATTGGCGGCGCTGATTGCCGTAGGTAATTGCGCCTGTCAGAGCCAGGGCTGAGGCATTCGATGCGGTGGCTGCTAGCGACACACGTCCTTGGACTAGCGCACCCAGCATTGTGAAGAAGCGTCGTCCTGATGAGGCGATTGACGTGGTGTAATTTCCGTGTTCATCCACGTTGCCTAATTTATTGAGTAAGTTCGTGCGCGGAATCCTGACATGGGTGAAGTGTAAGCGCCCATTATCGACTCCATTGAGCCCACCCTTATAGCCGTCATCTTCGCCGCCGACTCCCGGAAGGAAATTCCCATCGTCATCTCGAAGTGGCACAAAAAATGCGTGCACACCGTAATTGACGTTTTTAGTAATGAGCTGGGCAAAGACGACAGCAGCTTTTCCATGCAGGGCGGCATTGCCGAGGTATTCTTTCCAGGCGGCTTTGAACGGCGTATGGATTTCGAATTCGTCGTCTTCGGGTATATATGTCGCGGTCGTGTCAATGTTGCCCACATCAGAACCGTGACCAATTTCAGTCATGGCGTACACACCTGGCAGTTCTAGGTTGAGGACACTTGGTAACCACTTTTTGTGTTGTTCCTCGTTGCCAAGGCTTAGGATCGCCGTGCCGAATAGTCCCCATTGAACGCCACCTTTAATTTGCATTGACGGGTGTGCGTGGAACATCTCGCTGAATCCGGCGATATTGCCACCGGGGTTTTCTTCGCCACCAAATGCTTTTGGATAGGCTTTACCGATAACTTTTCGGTCCGCCAACTCTTGCAACTGGTTGAGCGTGAGCTCGCGCTGCTCTTCTTTGGTGAGATTAAATTGATGATGGAAGATCGGATCTTCCATCAATTTGCGCATTTTTCTACGATCTTCAGCCCATGGGCCGAGTACGTGTTCTTGGAGCTCTTCTTGATTGATTTTCAGATCAGTGTGGGTGGCGGACATTAATACTCCTGTGCGAAGTCACGGGTGGGGTTAGTTACGTCAATTCCTGATAGCAGCCAGTCAGCAATGTTGGCTGCTAGGTGTTGTGCATCGGGGCGGTTGGGTTGGTCTTTTTCGGCAATCCATTCTTCGCCGGCGGCTCGGACGAAGCCGACCGCAGCGCTGGCCCAGTAATAGGCCAGGTTCTTTTCACCGCCGCGTTCTTTATACTGCGGCAGGACTTGTTCAACGGCGCGTTGCAAGAACCGTGCCATGTTGTGTCGAAAAATCTCCATGCCGGTAGGGATAGCAGTGGAGAAGTTGTACACGTTGGGAGAAGAGTCTGCTAGTTGCAGGTAAACCAAAACCATGGTGTATAGCCCGTCGTGGGCCGTTCGGGCCGTGGAGCCGGCGCGCTTTAGCTCTGCTTCCATGAAGTCAATTGAGGCCTGCGCCACGGCTTGCTGCAGTCCCTGTTTGTCATTGAAATATCGATAGAAGACAGATTTCGAGGTGCCCGCGTGCTGGGCGATTTCTTCCATTGATACTTCGGGGCCAATAATGTGGACAGCAGCACGTGCTGATTTGATGAGATCATTTCGGCGTTGACGACGGTGCGCATCCCATCTGGTGTGGCGTCCGTCCGGTATCGGTGTTGCAGACATCTTCACGATACTGAGAGTATCAGGTAAACTTAGTGTTCGTAAACACATCGTTCCGTCCCCACAACCATCGGAAAGAGAATTCGTATGACTTCTACACCCACGTCGGCAATTGCTGGAGGTTCGCTTCGTCCAGCAGTGGTAGTTGGCGGCAACCGCATCCCATTTGCTCGGGCTCACGGCGCGTATGCGGGAGCGTCCAACCAGGACATGCTGACCTCGACCCTTGAGGGACTGGTCGCCAGATTTGGCCTGCAAAATGAACAGCTGGGCGAAGTGGTTGCCGGTGCTGTCATGAAACATTCCACCGACTTCAACCTCACGCGCGAATCAGTCCTCGGCACCTCCCTCAAAGCCCACACACCGGCCCACGACGTCCAGACAGCGTGTGCGACCGGAATTGAAACCGTTGGGGGAGTGGCCAACAAGATTCGACTAGGACAAATTGACTCAGGTATTGGCGGTGGCGTCGATACCATCTCAGATGCGCCCCTAGCATTCAACCGCGAAGCTCGCGATATCTTTATGCGACTGAGTCGGGCCCGTACAACGCAAGACAAGATCAAACTGGCCCTGAAGCTGCGTCCGAAACACTTTGCGCCGTTGGCACCACAGGCTGGAGAAGTACGCACCGGCCTGTCAATGGGTGAGCACCAAGCTTTGACCACACATCATTGGGGTATTACTCGCGAAGAACAAGACGAGTTGGCAATGCAATCGCACAACAACATGGCCGCCGCCTACGAAGCCGGGTTCTTCAATGACCTGATCACACCATTCCGTGGATTGGATCGCGACAACAATATGCGTCCAGGTTCAACCATGGAAGCACTTGGCAAACTGCGCATCGCCTTTGGCAAACAGCTTGGTGACGAAGCCACCATGACCGCAGGAAACTCCACTCCGATGACCGATGGGGCAGCAGCTGCGCTCCTGGCGTCTGAAGAATGGGCACAAGAGCGAAATTTACCGATCCTGGCAGAGTTTCTCGACTACGAAGTCGCAGCCGTCGACTTTGTTAATGGCGATGAAGGCTTGCTGATGGCTCCCACCTATGCGATTCCACGCATCTTGGACCGTCACGGTCTGAGCTTGGACGACATAGATTTCTTCGAAATTCATGAAGCCTTTGCTGGCACCGTCCTGGCAACAATGAAAGCCCTCGCAGATGAGGAATACAATCGCACGGTCCTCGGTCGAGATACGCCACTTGGTCAGATCGATCGATCCAAGCTGAACGTCAACGGGTCTTCACTGGCCGCAGGACATCCCTTCGCTGCCACTGGACCTCGCATTGTCGCGTCATTGGCCAAGATGCTGCACAAAAAGGGTGAAGGTTCCCTTGGACTCATTTCTGTCTGTGCAGCGGGCGGCCAGGGTGCTGTCGCCTTGATGCGCGGTCGCTAAGTCAGTCAGCCAGCAAGACTCTGAAAGGATGTCCAGTATTTATGTCTTACACGGATGGTTACACCCGTTTCGTCAATAAGCCGCTTGGCAAACAAATCGCGAAGACCATTGGTCTACCTCAACCCGTGCCACTTCGACGTCATACCAAAGGTGACCGCCTCGTGACCGGACCCATCTTGGTAGTCGGTGATTCGCCTGCCGCCGATGCGACGGCCAAACAATTGTGGGCCGAGGACTATGATGTTCGCCGTGACCCGGGTTTGAAACAATCTTTTGCCGCGATCATCGTGGCACTGGATGATGTGACGCAGCCTAGCCAGTTATCTGATCGGGTACTTGAAGTCGGCACTGCGCTGCGAGGGCTACAAACACATGGTCGGGTCGTGACGATCTTCCGTGACCCGCAAGACCAGTCGGTTTCAACTGACGCCGGTATGCTTGCGGCGCGCCACGGTATCGAGGGTTTCAGTCGTTCGCTGGCCAAGGAAATGCGTCGCGGCGCGACCACCAACGGACTGATCCTGGCCGAGGGCGTAGAGATGACAGCTCCTTCGGCCCAGGCAGCCTTACGTTTTCTCCTCTCTGGACGTTCCGCCTACGTTGCTGGACAATTCCTCACTGTCTCATCCTCGGCTGGTAGCGTCCCGGCAGATTGGGATACTCCACTGGCCGAGAAAGTCATCATCGTCACGGGCGCAGCCCGTGGTATCGGTGAGGCCATCAGCGAAGTCCTTGCCCGAGATGGTGCGACTGTTATTGGCGTGGACATGCCCTCAGAAGGCGAAGCGCTGACTACGGTGATGAACCGGGTCAATGGTATCGCCATGCAGCTGGACATCACCACAGACTCAGCAACTGACCAACTCCTCGACCTTGCCGCGCAGCGTTTTGGCCGGCTAGATGGCATCGTCCATAACGCGGGCATCACCCGGGACAAATTGCTCGCCAATATGGACGACAGCCGCTGGGATGCACTCATCGCCGTCAATGTCACCGCCCCGCTGCGTATCAACGAAACACTCCTTGCTGCTGTTGGCCAGGGTGTGGTTGCAGAAAATTTCCGGATCACCTCGTTGTCTTCGACCTCAGGTATTGCAGGAAACCGGGGCCAAACCAACTATGCAGCTGCCAAAGCAGGGATCATCGGCATGACCGAAGCTCTCGCCCCACGGCTGGCACAGACCGGCGGATCAATCAACGCCGTTGCTCCGGGCTTTATCGAAACGGCGATGACCGATGCGATGCCGACAGCAACCCGTGAGGTCGCACGTCGCATGAATGCGCTTCAACAAGGCGGTCGGCCTGTGGACGTCGCCGAAGCGATCGCGTTTTTCCATTCCGATGCGGCGGCCGGGATCAATGGCACCACGCTTCGTGTGTGCGGGCAATCAATGGTAGGGAAATAATGCTGACACCAAACATCGTGGATTCTACGCCCGCACCAGAAAAACTGCGCACGTTTACCGTCGAAGAGATCCCGTCACTGACGAAGTCATATGGCAAAGTCGCGGCTGGTATGTTGCGTTCGAATCGTTTGCAAGTCGTGAGTTTGCCAGACACTCGGTGGGAAACCACAGATGTCATTTCACGAAAACTTGTCGATGACTACAACGCACTGCTGGGGGCTTCCGGTGTTGTTGGCCACAATTCAGCGCCGTCGGTTACCGTGCATATCACCGCGTTTGGCTTGTCGACCGCGATGATGGCCGACCGTCGTTTTCCGTTGCCGCTGCAAGGCATGGTGCACTTACAACACCGCGTTTGGCATATGTCTGATGTGCCGATCAATACACCCGTGAAAATCTCGACCTGGGCACAAAATCTAGCATCCCACCATGCGGGGACGAGCGTCGAAATTTGGGCGCAGGTTCTTGATCCCACCACCGACAATCTGTTGTGGCAGTCCATGGCGCTCTATTTGACGAAGGCCGTCGAGCTCCCCGGGGTGACACGTCCGCAACCGCCTGAGCGGACGCCCTTTACACCCCCAAGAAGAACGGGGGAGTGGGAGTTGCCAAAAGATATCGGACGACGCTACGGAGCTGTCTCCGGGGACCGGAACCCGATCCATCTGTCAAATCTCACGGCCAAGGCACTCGGGATGCCCGGAGCTATTGCACATGGAATGTATGCGGCAGGCAAGATGCTCTCCGGTCGCGAAACCTTAGCACCGTACACGTGGGCGATTGAATTTGCTTCGCCCATGCGGTTGCCCTCGCGCGTGGCGGTGAACTACCGCCAGGACGGGGATCGACTCAATGTTGTCGGCTGGAATGCGAAGAAGGAAAAATTGCACTTCTTAGGAGAAATCCGCCAACACTAATTGTTTACATCAGTACGGGCTGACCATCGAAGGTGGTGGTCAGCCCGTACTGATGAGCGGACATGTTAGAAGGAACCATAAATGCCGAGCATCCGCTGGGCCATCGCAGTCCAGGAAAATTGGTTCGCGTGCCCGAGAGCAGCTCGTCCATAAGCTTGCCATCGATCGGGGTCGTGAAGAACCGACTCCAGAAGATCCGCCCATGTTTCAGGCACAAGGGAAGACACGAGTTCACCGGTTTTCTTATCGGCTACCGCCGTGGTCAGCCCGCCGGCACGATGCGCAATGACCGGTGTCCCACACGCCTGAGCTTCGATGGCCACCAGCCCGAAAGACTCGGCAACTGACGGCACCAGCACCACATCTGCTGCTCGCATGTACGAAGCGAGGACGCTCGGCTGCACAGGTGCCGAAAAGGAGCACTGCTGCGATAAGCCTGCTAAGTAGGCGCGTGCTTGAACGTCATACGTGCGCTGACCCGATACGGCACCCGTGAAATGAATCTGCGGCAGCACTTCATGACCCCGTCGTCGCAGCACCGCAAGCGCGTCGACTAAGACATGTGGACCCTTATATGGTTGCATGCGGCCGGCAAAAAGCAGACGCGGGCCACCTCCGGTATCTCGCCCTGGCCACCGGGAGGGTCCTTCGGGGGAAAAGACCTCATGATCCACACCGGGATGCACCACTTCAACTCGGTTCGCATCAACCTCGGTGTGTTTCAGCAATTCGTGTTTTTCCACCTGGGTGTTGGCGGTGAGCATGTCCGCTTTCGCTCCGATATAGGCTTCTCGTTCGATTCGATATGCCGGTTCTGAGCCCGGTGCGGAACTATTCTTGGCTCCACCAAGAGTATGCATCGTGTGTACCACTGGCGCTTGCAAACGACGCCCCGCCTCCAGGGCAGCAAGCCCCGACAACCAATAATGCGAATGAAACACGACACGATGTTGGGCCCGTTGCGTGAGTTCCTCACACATCGCGTCGGCAAACTGTCCAGTCAGTCCTGCCAGCGATTCTTTGGGCAAATTCAGGAGACCGGCCGCTACCGGAATGACTTGGGAACGCGTCTTTTCATCTACCACTACGGGAACATCTGCACTTGAGGCTTTTCGGGTAAAAGCCAAAACCTGATGTCCGAGTCGAATGAGTGCCTCAGAAAGATTACGGACATAGACGTTTAATCCGCCGGCATCGCCTTGTCCCGGCTGCGCTAAGGGAGACGTGTGCATGGCGACCATCACGACCGTGAGCTTTTCGTCCACTGCGTCCCTCACTGACTTTGAACACCATACCTGTGGGCCCCGCAAACGGGGCCCTAGTCGATCCTAATGGGAAATCTCGCCGGTTGAGGTCGTACTGCGATACACGTCCGCGGAACTCACGAGATCAAAGAGTTCATATGAGGTTCTGAAACTTCGAAGCGCCTTCTGACAAAAAATTTGGTCCCTATAACCCGGGGCTGACCTGGGCTATAAGGACCAAACGTGTTGTGCGCGGAGGGGGACTTGAACCCCCACGAGCGATAAAGCTCACAGCGACCTCAACGCTGCGCGTCTACCAATTCCGCCACCCGCGCTGGTGGTGACTCTCCGAAGTATCGGAGAAGGCAACAGCGACAAGCATAACATACTTTTGTTGGTTCGTGCATCATAGTCGAGATTCGCTGCGTTCGATAGGGTGAACGTATGGCTCAACTATCTGATGATGCCTCGATCGCGCCTGGAATGTTTCGCGATCGAGTTGCGCAAATTACTCGAGATCTCATTCGCATCGACACCACAAATTATGGCGGCAATAACTCCCGAGGTGAACCCGAAGCCGCGGCCTACTGCGCCGCTGTCATGGAAGCTATGGACATGGCTCCAGAAATCGTTGAATCTGAGCCCGGCAGAACCTCTGTGGTGGGGCGCATGCGTGGGTGGGACCCTGATGCACCGGCGCTCGTGTTGCACGGCCACATAGACGTCGTTCCGGCAGACGCTGATGAATGGTCCGTAGACCCGTTCGGGGCCGAAGTCATCGACGATGTGATCTATGGTCGAGGGGCCGCCGACATGAAGGGCATGGACGCCATCATGCTCACGGCCCTGGAATACCTGCACGCTCAACAGCTTCGACCCCGACGCGACATCATTCTGGCGTTTTTTGCGGATGAAGAAGCCGGGGGAGTCTACGGCTCCGACTGGCTCGTGACACATCGCCCCGACCTGTTCGAAGGTGCCACCGAGGCTATCTCCGAAGTTGGCGGGTTTAGTGCCACCGTGGCAGGCAAACGCGCCTACTTTTTACAAACCGCTGAAAAGGGCATTGCCTGGCTCAATTTGTCGGCGACCGGCGCGCCCGGTCACGGTTCAGCGCGGCACGCCGATAACGCCGTGACGAAAATGGCAGATGCCATAGCGGCCATTGGCCACCACAAATGGCCGCTCCACTACACCGACACCACGCGTCAGCTGATGGAAACGGTCTCGGAACTGTTAGGCATTGAATTCGACGAAACCAACCCCGAACCGCAGCTTGAAGCCATTGGCTCTGCTGTGGCTTTTGTCGGTTCGACTCTGAGTAACTCGTCGAACCCCACCGGTTTGACCTCCGGATATAAACACAATGTGATTCCGGGTAAAGCTACAGCTACCGTCGATGCCCGGCCGCTCCCGGGCCAAGACGAACAGCTTCTGAATACTATCCGTGAGCTGGCCGGTCCAGACGTCACTGTTGAATATGAACACGCCCGCCAAGCAATCGAGGCACCCATTGATGGACCGCTTGTCGATGCAATGATCGACGCGATCGCCCAGGAAGATCCAGAAGCCATCGTCCTGCCCTTTATGATGTCAGGCGGGACGGATAACAACGCCCTTTCGAAGCTGGGAATCGCCGGTTACGGTTTCATTCCGTTGCAACTGCCAGCTGACCTCGCGTTTCCCGAATTATTCCATGGCATTGACGAAGGCATGCCAATCGACTCATTGGACTTTGGCGTGCGAGCTCTATTGCGCATCCTTGACCCATCGTCTGCCGCCAACTGAAAGGTTTATCACTTATGGCCCTGCCTTATTCGCGATACCAAGATCAAATCGACGCGGTGCTGACCGATGAAATCTTCGAGGGCATCCGCGGTCGAGCCGCCGGTTTTGACGAACGCAATGAGTTTCCATACGAAGATCTCGAGGTGCTCAAAGAAACCGGATACCTCGCGGCTCTGACTCCCGTGGCAGACGGGGGGCTGGGCTGGAATTTCGCCGCCGTCGTTGACGCGCAGAAAAAATTGGCCGCCTATGCTCCTGCCACCGCCCTGGCGGTGAACATGCACCTCATTTGGTCCGGTGTCGCATCGATTTTCCAGGCCCACGGAAACCATGACCTCGACTTCATTTTGAAAGAAGCCGCAGCCGGTCAAATATATGCTTTCGGGATCTCAGAAGCCGGCAATGACGCGGTCCTCTTCGATTCCAATACAACGGCCGAGGATCAGCCCGATGGCTCGGTGAAATTCACTGGCCAGAAAATCTTCACCACGTTGTCACCGGTCTGGACGCGACTGGGTGTCTTCGGGAAAACGCCAGATGGCTCAGAACTGGTTTACGCCATCCTCGACCGAGACGAAGGCAACACTCACGCCGACGGTTCTCGCTGGGACATGCTTGGCATGCGCGCCACGCATTCCTTTGTGACCACGCTGGATGGTGCGGTAGTTCCAGCAGAGCGAATCATCCGCCGTATTCCAACGGGACCCAACCAAGATCTGTTGACCTTCGGGATCTTCGCAGCGTTTTTAACGTTCACCTCCGCGGTGTATGCCGGCATCGGGGACCGAGCCGTCGAGCTCGCGGCCGAAAAGCTTCACAGCCGCACATCCCAGGTCCATGGCACGGCACTATCGCAGGACCCGATCCTGCGGTATAAACACGGTGAGGCCATCTTGCGTCAGATGACTCAAGACCAACAGCTCACGGGTCTGGCCGAAGCCATCACTGGCCTGAGAGACTACGGGGACGAATGGTTCACCCGCCTTGTGGCGAACAAGATCGCGGCCATTCGGGTTGCAAAAGCACAAGTGGATTACGCTTTCGAAGCATCCGGCGGTGCCGGATATCATCGCGGTGAAGAAATCGCGCGCCTGTACCGGGACGTGATGGCCGGGGTGTATCACCCCTCCGACGACGAGTCGGCTCACACTACCTTTGCCACATTTGGACTCGGGCCTGTTGAGCAGTAACCGAGGCTAAAACATCACAAGGGTGGACTCGACTTTGATGGCCTTACGTCGCAACCAGAACCGTCGGGTACCACCCTTGTACAGTAAGGTCCGTTGCAGTTCCCAGTGACCATACTCAGCATGTTCCACGAGTCTTTGCCGAGCCTGGGACAACGATTCGCCGGGGGCAACGGTAATCACCAAATACTCCCAAGAATGTTTGCGGGTTAGAGAATCAACACGACTCACAATCGGTGTCTCTCGCACTCGTTGGTCCTCCTCGTGGCCGATGACCCAATACAAAATAATGTCATCTACTGTAGTCAGGTTGTGCAAGAATCGGAACGAACCATCTCGGCTGTTTCGCAGCAGGCCGAGTAGCCAAACTCGAGAAGTGTGGTCACCCGTGACAAACCAAGATACCCTAGAGTCCATGAGCACCGATCCACGCGTTTCGCTAGAAGCCCTCATCTCAGCATTGCAAGAACATCTTGCTGCCGCAACCAATAAACGGGGCGATGATGATCCCGCGCTCGAGCACGCTTATTATGCCCTAGCCGACGCGTTCGAAGGCTATGAAGACGCCCTCTACGACTCAACAGGCGAAGTCACACCCCTGGAAGTCTTTGAAGATGAAGACGATGATGAGGACGACGACTTCGATGATTTTGACGATGACGACTATGACGAAATCGACATCGACGATGCTGATGATAGCGATGACGGGGACGACAGCGATGACTAGCTGCGTCAAGCGGGCGTAGCTTCACAAAACATGCCCGAGAGTGTCGTAGGGTTGTCCAGGTGAACTGGATTGAAGCGATCATCCTTGGCCTCGTCCAAGGACTAACGGAGTTTTTGCCGATTTCGTCGTCGGCACACCTGCGCGTCGTCGGCGAATTCTTGCCCGGTGCAGCAGATCCCGGCGCAGCGTTTACCGCAATCACGCAAATCGGTACTGAATTAGCGGTACTGCTATATTTCTGGCACGACATCACACGAATCATCTCAAAGTGGTTCAAAGCCATCGCCGGTAAAGTACCCCATTCCGATCCCGACGTGCGGATGGGGTGGCTGATTATCGTCGGGTCCATTCCCATCGGTGTCCTTGGGCTACTCTTCGAAGACGCGATCGACACTTCGTTCCGTTCACTCTGGCTGGTCGCGACGATGCTCATCGTCTTCGGTGTCCTCCTGGCCGTAGCCGACGCCTGGGGCCGACACGTGAAACCCCTTTCGCGGCTCACGTGGCGCGACGGCATTCTCTTTGGTCTAGCACAAGCGCTCGCCCTGATCCCTGGGGTCTCGCGTTCTGGGGGGACCATCACGATGGGCTTGGCACTGGGGTACACCCGAAAAGCCGCGGCCCGCTACGCCTTCTTACTCGCAGTCCCAGCAGTCTTTGCCTCCGGGTTCTATAAACTCGGCCAGACCATCGTGAACCCGGAACAAAACCCTGCCTATGGGATGGGTGAGACCCTGGTCGCTACGGCAGTGGCCTTTGTCGTCGGCTATGCCATCATCGCCTGGCTGATGCGCTACATATCAAATAACTCATTCAATATTTTTGTGTGGTATCGCATCCTGTTGGGCGTCGCCCTCTACATACTGCTTGGTTTAGGTGTCATTAACGCCTAACAGATTTGTTATCCCATCGGATTGAACATCATCCGTTAGAACTTGAGAGGTTTCATGAAATCGTGGATCACGCCCTTTCCGGTTGCCCTGCCGGTGCAGGACGACCAGCTCTACTTATTTGATACCGCAACACAACAAAAACAACGCGTCGAGGTCAAAGACCGTCACGCCAGCATGTATGTTTGTGGCATCACCCCGTACGACGCCACGCACCTGGGTCACGCCAATACGTATGTGGCCTTCGACTTGTTGTACCGTTACTGGGTCGCGTCCGGTTACCGAGTGACCTACACCCAAAACGTCACCGACGTCGATGATCCGCTCTTTGAACGAGCCAATGAGCTAGGCATCGACTACCAGGAGCTCAGTCAGGAACAAACCGATCTGTTCCGCTCCGATATGGAACACCTCAATGTGTTAGCACCCTCGCACTACCTGGGCGTGACCGAAACTGTCGACTGGGTCCGAGCCCTGGTGCGTCGCATGGCTGACAAGGGCATGACCTATTCGGTGCCAGGGGATGCGAACAACCCCGATGGCGATATCTACTTTTCGATTGAAGCCGCCCAGGAGCAGTCTCCATGGCAGCTGGGTTCCATTGGCGCTCACACCCACGAGGAGATGACCGAGTTCTTCCCCGAACGCGGCGGTGACCCGCAGCGACCGGGCAAGCGCAATCCGCTTGACCCACTGGTGTGGTCGGCCCGCCGTGAAGGCGAACCCTATTGGCACGACGATGTGCTCGGTGACGGGCGCCCCGGTTGGCATGTCGAGTGTTCTGCCATTGCGCATCACACGCTGCCCATTCCCTTTACCGTTCAGGGTGGGGGCTCGGATCTGCGCTTCCCACACCATGAATTCTCGGCCGCACATGCCACTGCTGTGACCGAACGACCCATGTCGCAGCTGTATGTTCACTCGGGCATGGTGGGCCTCGACGGAGTCAAAATGTCCAAATCGCTGGGCAATTTAGAACTCGTCTCGAATCTCGTGGCCCGTGGCGAATCACCCATGGCGATCCGCGCCTTGCTGCTAGATAATCACTACCGCAGCGACTGGTCCTACACGGATGAAGCACTAGCCACCGCGACCAAACGGGTCGAGACCTGGCGTGCTGCGCTGGCTTGTGAGCAGTCCGGGGATGTCGAGATGTTGACCGGTGAGATCTTCGAGGCACTCTCAGACGACCTCAACGCTCCCGCAGCGCTGCAAGCCGTGGATCGCTGGGCGCACACCAGAATCGAACACGGTTCAGCACAAGATACGAATTTGCCGGCCCTACGGGTCGCGGTCGTCCTCGATGCGCTCTTAGGCATCCGCCTGTTCTAAACCAAATATGACTGGCTAGCGGGTCCCGCCACCCTGGGTCGCGGACCCGCCACCGTCTTCATCACGACGTTTCAGATACCGTTCAAATTCCTTGGCAATCTGCTCTCCTGAGGCCTCCGGAAGCTGTTCGGTATCGCGGGCTTCTTCCAGTTGCTGGATATACGCGGCAACATCGGGATCTTCGGCGGCGAGCTCATCGACGCCGCGCTCCCATGCGGCAGCGTCGTCTGCCAAGGTTTTCAGATGCAGACGCAGCCCTAACAGCTCTTCAAGTTCACGAACCATGGCAAGCTGAGCTTTCGGCGAGGGCGATTGGGCCACGTAGTGCGGGACGGTGACCCACGTGGCGATGGTGGGCCAGCCTCGGGTTGCTGCCGCATCCGTGAGCACCCCGGTAATCCCGGTCGGGCCTTCATACGTGGGTTTCAAATACCCTTCTAGCGCATCGCGCAGCACCTGAGAGGCCGATGACTTGGTCGGCGTCAACGGACGCGAGTGCGGTACATCGGCAAGCAACGCTCCCGTCACTACCACAGCGTCGATATCCCATTGTTCAGCGGCATCGAGGATCTCTTTCACAAACTGGCGCCACCGCAGACTCGGCTCCGTGCCCAACACGAAGTACAACTCGGGTTGATCAGGGTGGGTTTGTGCGGCTATCGCGTGGAACACTCTGGTGCGAGGCCAATCGATGTGGCCCGTACCATCCGTGTTTCGCGTCACCACAGGGCGGGTCACCTGATAGTCGTAATATTCATCTTGGTTGAGCTCGGTGATGAGCTCCGCGTTGGTCTGGCGGGCAATTTCTTCGACCGCATCGCTCGCTGCGTCACCCGCATCAGACCAACCTTCAAATGCGGCAACCAAAATGCGAGCAGGTCGTGACGTCCGACCCGACAGGGCTGGAGTGTGCTGCGTTAACCAACCCAAAAAGCTCTGGTCGGTACCAGAAAAATCAGACATACATTCCATTCGATACGTTCAACAACGACTTTTCATCCCAGCTTAGCTAACTCGACAACGCACGCATAACCACGCCCACAGCGCAAACCCGGCCTCGCCCAAGCGCTTGGCAGGCACCAGACCAAAGTGTGGCAGAGTTTAACCACACCCCCATCAGTTGCGACCAAGAATGGAGCCCGGCTATGACCTCCAAAAAAGGCCTCAAGATTGCCTCAGTAGCTGGCGTGCCCATTTACGTGAGCTGGACATGGTGGATTTTTGCCGTCTTGATCATGGTCGTCTTCCGTCCGACGTTCGCACAAGCATTACCGGATGCATCAACCGCCTGGACCTGGGCGGTAGCGGCGTTCTTTGTGCTCATCATGTTCGGCACGGTGCTGATCCATGAGCTCGCACACGCTTTAGCCGCCATGGCCTTTGGCTGGCAAGTCAATGAGATCACCCTAAATTTCTGGGGTGGGGTCACGATCTACCAGCATTCCTCGCAAGGCAGGCCCCAAACACCGCTGCGGTCCCTGACCGTCGCCTTCGTCGGGCCACTTTCGAACCTGATCATTGCCGGCTTAGCCTGGGTCCTTTTGCAGGTGCTGCTGGATCCAACGGGCACCACCATGGTGCTGCTGTCCGTGACGGTGTGGACAAATCTGCTCATCGGTGTCTTCAACCTGCTCCCCGGCCATCCACTCGACGGTGGACGAGTGGTGGAATCCGCGGTCTGGGCGGCGACCGGTTCGCGAGCACGTGGTATGCGCGCTGCCGGGTGGTCGGGCCGACTCATTGTAGTCGTGCTGGTCATCGGCGGCTTCCTACTGCCACTGCTCCTGACCGGTGACGTGTCTATTTTCGGACTCCTCATTGTGGTCCTTATCGGTTCGATGCTGTGGCAATCGGCCACAGGTGCGATTCGCGCTGCCGAAATGCAACTGGTCGCAGAACAGATGCGCATCACTGATTTAATGACGCCGGTGCGCACGATCCTGTCTGATGCACCCATCGCAAAGCTCAACCCGCTGTTGCCTCCCAGGAGTCAAGGATTTGAATACGAACAGCTGCCCATCGGCATTTTAGACGTTGAACAACCTACTGGCCACGAACGCCTGGTCGGGCTCGTTGACTATGGGGCGCTGTCCTCAGTGCCGCCATCAGCATGGCAAGTGCCGGTCAGTGCGGTGGCCCAGCGGGTGAACCCTGCTGCACGCATCGGTGCTTGGGACACTGTCGAAGAACTGTTCACCAGATTTATGGAGTATCCCGACGGCATTATTGGCGTCGTGGATGACTCCGAATCCCCTCATCGCATCATTGGCATTATCAACCCCGATGTCCTCGCCAGACGACTCCACACCTAATGCACCTTGTCGAAAGGAATACCACATGACACCCTCGGGTGAAGCCACCCAACCCATCGGTGCCCAAGCACGGCGCGGACCGCTGCGTGCCGGCGAACGCGTCCAGCTCACCGATAAACGCGGCAAACTCCACACCATTACGCTGCTCACCGGCGAATCTTTTCACACCCAACACGGCGTGTTACACCACGACGATATTATTGGGGGACCCGAGGGCATCGTCATTGAAAATACCCACGGCTTTGAATACCAAGTCCTGCGTCCGCTCGTTTCGGACTACGTATTGTCGATGCCCCGCGGTGCGACCGTGGTGTACCCCAAAGACAGCGGCCAGATCATTCACATGGCCGATATTTTTCCTGGCGCACGAGTGTTGGAAGCCGGTGTGGGTTCCGGGGGACTATCGATCTCATTGCTTCGGGCAGTAGGCGATCAGGGGAAAGTCTTTGCGTATGAGCGTCGCGAAGACTTTGCTGAAATCGCCGAAGCGAACGTGACCACTTTCTTCGGGCAACCACACCCCGGATTTTCGATCACCCTCGGAGATGTCCAAGAAGAGGCGCTGAAGCATCACGAACCCGGCAGCATTGACCGGGTGGTATTAGACATGCTTGCCCCGTGGGAGATTGTCGATACGGTCGCGACTCTGCTGGCACCCGGGGGCGTGTGGTTGAACTATGTAGCCACGGCCACCCAGCTGTCACGAATCCATGAAGCGATTCGAGATGACGGCCGATTTACGGCTGCCGAGGCATCCGAAACCATCGTCCGCGGCTGGCATCTCGATGGTCTTGCAGTACGGCCGCAACACCGGATGGTCGGGCACACCGGTTTTCTTCTCATGACACGCCGATTGGCCTTAGGCCAAGAAGGGCTCGAACTGCGTCGCCGGATCAAAACGTTCAATCAAGAAGATATGGACATTTGGACGCCCCCGGAAGATGCACAGTGGCGGCCCGAACAACACGGTCATCGCGAACCAACAACCAAGCGAGCTCGAAAGGCCGTTCGCCAATCCAAAGCCCAAGCACAACGAGCAGTTGAGTCGCTCGCTTCCGAAGCAGGCGAGGAGAATTCGCCATCAGACGATGAGCAGCAGGCATAAACACCCCACCGGGCCGGTGAAGCGGCGTAGACTAATGACCACGTGACCAAGGACTATTGGAGGTTGTGTTAGCTTGGCTGACAACACGCCGATCGAGACACCCCGGGAATCGGTATCTGCACAGGTACATCGCGATTTACGGCAGAAATATGATTCGACGCGGCGTCGGCTCGCCACCCTGGTGGAAGATAATCGACAGCTGCGTGCCGATCTGGATACCGCTGCCCGCAATAATCGGCGCATGGTAGAAATCCTGAATCTGACCCGGGACGAAATCACCACGCTCAAGGACTCGATTGCCGATAATGCGCAGCCACCGTTTAGTTTCGGCACCGTCTTAGAAGTCCACGCCGGCAGGGAGCACGACCCAGAAATTGAATTGCCTGCGGTGGCCCGCCCGAGTGCGGACATTTTATATTCGGGGCGGAAAATGCGAACCCACATCTCACCGTTACTCAACCCTGAGGCTGTGACCTCAGGAAGTGAAGTCTTGCTGGACGAGGGGCTATCCATCGTCGCGGTGCTCGGCGCCAGCCCCACCGGTGAGACGGGTCGAGTCAAAGAACTGCTCGATGAACATCGCCTGGTCGTGATGGGTCGCAGCGATGACGAGCATGTGGTCAAACGTGCCGGAGCGCTCCAGGACCAGCGCATTCGCGTCGGTGATGCAGTACTCGTCGATTACCGTTCCGGATACGCCACCCAAGTGCTGGATATTTCCGATGTCCAAGACGTGATGTTGGAAGAAGTACCGGATGCGACCTTCGAAGACATCGGTGGGCTGGGGGAGCAGATCGAACAGATCCGCGATTCCGTGGAACTGCCATTTCTGCATCCCGAGTTATACAGCGAACACAACCTGCAACCGCCCAAAGGCATTTTGCTCTATGGCCCACCGGGCACCGGGAAAACGCTGATCGCCAAGGCCGTAGCGCAATCACTTGCCGAGCGAGCCGATGGAGTAGCACACTCCTACTTCCTCAACATCAAGGGACCCGAACTGCTCAATAAGTATGTGGGTGAAACCGAACGCCACATCCGCACAATCTTCTCGCGCGCTCGAGACATGGCCTCAGACGGGTACCCGGTGGTGATTTTCTTTGATGAGATGGAATCGCTGTTCCGCACCCGCGGCAGTGGGACCTCATCGGATGTCGAAACCACCATCGTGCCCCAGCTGCTCGCCGAAATTGACGGAGTGGAAGCCCTCCAAAACGTGATCGTCATCGGAGCCTCAAACCGCGAGGACATGATCGACCCCGCGATCTTGCGTCCGGGGCGGCTCGATGTGAAAATTCGAGTCGACCGGCCCGATGCCACCGGCGCACAGGAGATCTTCAACATCTACCTGACCCCGGATGTCCCCTTGCATCCAGACGAGACGCTTCACCACGGCAGCGCACCGGCAGCACGGGAGCATATGATTTCCGAATCTGTCAAAGCACTCTACGCTCGCAATTCGGCCAATGCGTTTGTCGAAGTGACCTACCACGACGCGACAACCGAGATCTTGTACTTTGCTGATTTCGTTTCCGGAGCCACTATCGCAAATATTGTCGACCGTGCGAAACGGTTAGCGATCAAGGATTACCTCGAAGCACGTCGGAGCAAGCAACAAGCCGGCAAGGGTGTGAAAACCAGCCACCTATTGCAAGCCGTACGCGAAGAAAAAGCCCAACAACTCGACCTTCCGGACACTGCCGCACCCCAGCAATGGCTGCGTCTGGCAGGTCATCGCGGTGGCCAAGCCATCGCGCTGCGCGTTCTCCAGGACGGTCCAACCCCATGACATCACCATCATTAATTCCGCCAGAGTTGGCCGCAAAGTTTCCAGCTGACCGTCCGACCGTGGGCTATGGGGTCCACCGTGTGGTCGGATTGGAAACAGAATTCGGCATTCATGCACCGGCACGTCCCGAAGCATCCCACACCGTCTTGTCGTTAGAGCTCATTAATGCCTATGGCCATAAGCTCGCATCAGAAGGCACCCATGTTGCCAGTACCGAGTGGGATTATGAAGACGAATCACCCCTGAGTGACGCGCGGGGATGGCAGATGCCCCGGTCGATCGCGCACCCAAGTCAACTGACCGACCAGCCAATGATCAACGACAGTGGTCAAGAAGTCCACATGTTAGTGAACCTCATCCTGCCGAACGGCGCCCGGTTCTACGTTGATCATGCGCACCCGGAATACTCGTCGCCTGAAACCACCAACCCGCGGGATGCTGTGATCTGGGATCAGGCTGGAGATCGTATCGCCCAGCAGGCCGCCGACCACATCGCAGCCTCCGACGGAGCGCCGCAAGTGCTGTTATACAAGAACAACACTGATTCCAAATCGGTCTCCTATGGTGCCCACGAAAATTATTTAGTGGCTCGTGAGCTTGATTTCGACGAACTCAGCGACCACCTGATCGGCTTCTTTACTACCCGGCAGATCATCACCGGAGCCGGTCGAGTTGGACTCGGCAACCTCAACCAGCAGCCTGGTTTCCAAATCTCCCAGCGAGCTGACTTTTTTGAAGAAGAGGTCGGCCTGGAAACCACCATCCGACGACCCATCGTCAATACGCGCGATGAACCCCACGCCCGCCCGGATGCCTACCGGCGACTCCACGTCATTATTGGCGATGCCAACCTTTCCCAATATTCCACCTGGTTACGCGTCGGGATGACCTCTTTGGTGTTATCGATGATCGAACTGGGCGAGTTACCCATGGTCGAACTGGCCGAACCCGTCAAAGCACTGCAAGCTATCTCGCACGACCCCACGCTGCAGGCTCAGGTGCTCGTCAATGGCCGAGGCTGGCTCACCGCACTCCAAATCCAACGGATCTACCAGCAAGCTGCACAAGACTACTTAGACCGCTACGAGATCACCGATGCCCAAAGTGTTGAAGTCGTCAACGCATGGGCCGAAGTGCTTGACCTGCTTGAAAAGGATCCCTCTCAACTGGCCGATCGACTCGACTGGGTCGCCAAGTATCAACTGCTCAACGGCATGCGAAAACGCCACGGCCTGGAATGGGACGACGCGAAATTGGCGATGCTTGATCTGCAGTGGGCAGACCTGCGCCAGGACAAGGGCCTCTACTACACCCTGGTGAATCGCGGAGCAATACGTACCATTGCCACAGAGGACGAGATCCGTCATGCCATGCATCACCCACCGGGCACCACGCGAGCCTGGACGAGGGGAAGACTCATCGAGCGATTCGGCGCACACTTGGCTGGAGTATCCTGGGAGTCGGTGCTCATTCGGCCATTTCGGCAAGGACCCATTCATCGGTTTACGTTCCTTGAACCGTTGGCCGCCACCCAACACGACCACCGCAATGGCCTACTCGAACCACATCAACCCCAGCTGAGTCTGGAAGACACCCCAACCAATCGGGCCGAAATAGCCCAGCTGCTTGAACTGTTACAACCATATAGAGTCACCACAGACTAACCTTGCCCATGCAGAAAGGAGCCCAGCATGGCACAAGAACAACGCCGCAAGGCCACTGAACGTACACAAGACCACTACTTGCCTGACCCACCAGCCGATGGCGCGCCAACGCCTGGGTCAGCAGCCGCCCAAACGTCTGATCTGGACTCATTGCTCGACGAAATTGATGACGTCTTGGAAGTCAACGCGGAAGAATTTGTGCAAAGCTTTGTACAAAAGGGCGGCCAGTAACCTCACCGCTTATTCCGTCACTCATAATCTAAAGGACCACACGAACCAACCATGATTTCGCCTCATGAGCCTCTTGGGATGGAAGCCTCATTTGTGGCCCATCTGCAACACCAGCACCCCGAGCTGATGCCCCAAACCACCGGCGCCAAACTCGAAGTCGCCGACGCCACCACCATCACTGCACTGAGTTTTGCCGACGGCGTGGTCATGGCCGGTGACCGCCGTGCCACCATCGGCAATCGCATCGCCTCGGCACATATGGAAAAGGTCTTTGCTGCCGATTCGCACTCTCTGATCGGAGTCGCCGGGGTGGCCGGGCTTGCCGTCGATCTCGCGCGGCTATTTGCTGTCGAACTTGAACACTATGAAAAGCTGGAGGGCACTCAGCTGAGCTTGCAGGGCAAGGCCAACCGGTTAGCGACGCTGATCAGAAATCAACTCCCGCATGCTCTGCAAGGGCTTTCCGCGATCCCCGTCTTCGCCGGTGTCACACCCGGAACGAATGTGGCCAAAATCTTTTCCTATGATGCCGCAGGTGGACGTTTTGAAGAACGTCACTGGTGCTCAATCGGCTCAGGATCCCCATATGCCACCACCACGTTGAAACGGCTATGGGCGGCAGAAGCAACCCAGGACGAGGCCATCGACGCAAGCCTGCAGGCCCTGATCGATGCCGCCGACGC
>DATBUK010000179.1:0-2399 GCA_036516155.1 Yaniella sp. | reverse complement strand
GGACATCAGGGTACTGATCAAAAATCCTTGCAACAGGGTTTCGGGGCCGGGGCGGACCAGCCATGCCAACACGAAGAGGTGGGCCACATAGATCGTCAGGGATAGCCTCCCGGCGGAGATGAGCCAGCTGAGCCGTTGAGTCACCCAGTCTTCGGCGCGTAGGAAGGCGCCGATCACTAGCACTGCGCTGCCACATCCAGAGATCATCCACAGCGGCATTTGCGAGTGGGCCTCGATTGAGGTCAGTTGATCCCAGCCGTAGTCGGAGGTCGGTGGGCCATTGAGAGCGGTCAGTATCGCAGAGATCCCGAGCGGAATGAGCGTGGCCACCGCGCCGCCTGCGATGAGTCGGTTTTGGAAAATGCGATAGCCAAGCCGACACCTACCAATGACGAGTCCGAGCAGAAACGGTGCCAGCCAAATAAGAACTGGATAGGCGCCGGTGAGCATCACCGCGTGTGTGGCGGTAAAGATGGTGTCGGTGAGAGAAGGCGCCAAGAACGTAAAGGGGATGCCACTAATGTGTTGTAAAGCGAGCCAGACGATTGGACCTGCCACCAAACTGGCGCCAGCTAGCGTCATGAGTAACCAGGTGGGCGCTCTGAGCAAGGGAAAGCCACATAAAAAGAGCACCCCATAATAGGTCAGAATGACGCTGATATCGTGTTCGAGGAGTTGGAGTGCTAACCCGCTCGCAATCAGCAAGAGCGCTCGCCATAAAATGGTCCGCCAGGGTAGCGGGTCGCCCGTGGTTCGGGCCCGGCGGGTCATCAATGACATGCCGACACCGGCCAAAATCATAAATAACAGTGAGGCTCGGCCGTGCGGAATATCGTAGAGCAAAACGGCGAAATCAGTCTCGCCGGGCTCTTTGCGTGGCCCGACATTGACCGCCAACATCCCAATGATGGCTATCGCCCGTGCAGCGTCAAGTCCGTGAAATCTCCGGGACTTGCTATCACTGCGGGGCTGCGTAGTGTTCGCCTGCGCTGGGCTCATATTCGAATTCCGTGCAGAGGTCATGAGGCTTGGCATTCTATGGGCCATAGCTGCATACTAACTGGAGATTAAACTGATTTCCGCTTGATAAGGCCAAACACGCCGAGATTGTTGAAATCTCTAGTAACGCGGCGTGTTACTGTGGCACCGTCCAAGTTCTCATCGGAAGGACATCTCACAAGTATGTCGCAGACCCGATCGAAGTCACGGTCCCGTATTCATGTCATTGCCTCGATAGGCGCGCTGGCTTCTCTGCTCGCCCTGAGCGGTTGTTCTAACGAACCGGATGAGCTGGCACCCTTACCCACGACTTCGCCAGAATCGCCCAGCCCCGAGGAAACTCCGTCACCGACTGAAACTGAAGCGACCGAGACTGAGGCCGCCGTTGAGCTTGAGCAATACGGTGTCGCAGCTGCTCACCCGGAGGCGGTCGCAGCTGGTATGCAGATCCTCGATGAAGGTGGCAATGCAATCGATGCGGCGATCGCGACTGCCTTTGCCATCAGTGTGGTCGAACCCTACGCGTCGGGTATTGGTGGTGGCGGGGCAACGCTGCTTGCCGGACCAGACCTGGAGCCGACCGGATATGACTATCGTGAGGTTGTCGCCGAAAACGGTTCCATCCCCGCCTCCGGTACCGGGGTGCCCGGCATGGTCGACGGTATGGCGACACTGCATGAGAACCACGGCAGTATGGCCTGGGCAGACCTCTTCGATCCGGCGATCGAATTAGCCGAGAACGGCTTCGAGGTCACCGAGCTGTTAGCCCAACGGTTCCGAAGCGACTGGGGGCCTGCCTCCATCGAAGGACTCGACCACTTCCACAACGGTGGACAGCCGCTGGCTGCTGGTGAGACCCTCGTCCAGGCAGAGCTCGCTTCGACACTGCGAACGCTCGCGGATGAAGGACCGGAAGCGTTCTACACCGGATCGCTCGCTGACCAACTGACGCAGGTTGAGGGGCTCGATGCTATGACCCTCGCCAACTACGAAACTGACGAGGCGCCTCCGGTCACTGGCCAATTCGGTGACTACGAGTTCGTCTCAGCCGCACCACCTCTTCCCGGGGCTGCAGTGGTGCAACAACTACAAATCGCAGAAGCGCTCGGGGTCGCGGATGCACCCCCGGGTTCTGCTGCCTATATCGACCGGACCTCCTGGGCATGGCAAACCGCACACGAGAGCGTGCTCGAGCATTTCGGCGACCCCGATTTCGTTGAGGTACCCACCGATGAACTGACCGATGCCGAAACCAACGCCGCAATCGCTGAGCCAGCCGCTGCCCGACCGCACGAAGGCGATCACGGGGAGATTCAGGCCGGGAACACAACCCACATCACCGTGGTGGATGATGAGGGACTGATGGTCTCGATGACGAACACGCTCACCAGTTTCTGGGG
>DATBUK010000178.1:0-3768 GCA_036516155.1 Yaniella sp. | reverse complement strand
ATGACAAGCCCAGGGATGTGCGTCATGACCTCATCGGGCCGAAGCACCGCCGGGAAGAACCATCCGCCGTCTGCACTTTGCAGGACACCAGGAGTGATGCGGTCGTGTTCGTCGGCGACTTCACCGACGATCTCTTCCACCAGGTCTTCTAGCGTGACCACACCTGCGGTGCCACCGTACTCATCGACGACCAGGGCCATTTGAAATGGCGCCTCACGGAGGTCATTGATCAACAGATCCAGCGTTACCGATTCAGGGACCCGCACCATGTCGCTGACGATCGTGCCGGCGGTGAGTTTGCTACGTCGGTGTTTGGGGACTGCGATGACTTTCTTAATGTGGAGGATTCCCCGGATTTCGTCGGCGTTCCCATTGCTCACCGGGAAGCGGGAAAACCCGGTCCGTCGAGCAAAGGCTAGGACCTCATCGAGGCTGTCATCGGCTTCGACCGTTGCCATGTCCATGCGCGGAGTCATCGCATCGGCGGCGGTCCGCTCCGAGAACTTCAGAGTGCGATCCACGAACGAGGCGGTTTTGACATCCAGTGTGCCCATTTCTGCGGAGCGACGCACGAGCGAGGAGAGTTCTTCTGGGGTTCTGGCGCCCGAGAGTTCTTCTTGGGCAGCTAAGCCGAACAGGCTCAGGATCCAGTTCGAGAAGTTATTGAGACCGGCAATGATTGGGCGGAAGATCGCGGTGAAGATCAGCTGCGGTCGCGCCAACCACCGAGCCACAGGCATTGCCCGGGCCAGGGAAAGGTTTTTGGGGACCAGTTCACCGATCAGCATGGATAGGCCGGTACCAATAACCATCGCGATCGTCAGGGAGACCGAATACACCAGCGCTTCGTTGCCGCCCAGGAGGGGTTCCAAGGGCACGACGAGGAGCCGACCGAGCGATGGTTCGAGAAAAAACCCCGTCAGGAGTGCGGTCAGGGTGATACCCAGCTGACACGATGACAACTGTGTGGACAGCGACTTGAGTGCTTTCAGGACGGGTTCAGCGCCCTTGTCACCTTCGTCGACCATGCGTTGTACTGTCGGCACATCCAACGAGATCAGGGAAAATTCCACTGCAACGAAAAACCCGTTGCCCAGAATAAGCAGCATGCTGACACCGAGCAATAGCCATTCGACTACCACGCAGCATCACCCACTTGTGCCGCATCCCCGGCGGTGAGGTTGTTAGGCCAACTCGGGGGCTCCGTTTCATTCGCCGGAGCGTGGCGATCCGTTCGAGGATTCGTGCGTCGAGCACGTCTGTCATTGTCCATGATGCAACTAATTATAAGCCTTTTCTATTACCACGAACTGGCCACTGGGCGGCCTTCGTCATATCCTGCAGCTGACTGGACTCCGACCACTGCCCGATCGTGAAATTCAGCCAGGTTGGTCGCACCAGCATAAGTCATTGAGGAGCGCACGCCTGCGGTGATGGAGTCCAAGAGATCTTCAACGGATGGATGCGCCGGGTCAACGTACATCTTCGAACCTGACACCCCTTCTTCGAAGAAGGCTTTCCGGGCTCGTGCGAACGCATCATCATGTTTGGTGCGAGCCGACACGGCGCGGGCCGATGCCATGCCGAAATTCTCTTTGTATTTGCGTCCGTCGCGGTCAGTGAACATATCGCCCGGGGATTCCAAAGTACCGGAGAACCACGACCCGATCATGACCTGCGAAGCGCCCGCCGCTAACGCTAAAGCCACATCTCGCGGATGCTTCACCCCGCCGTCAGCCCACACGTGTTTACCGTGGCTGGCAGCGGCTTGAGCGCACTCATGCACCGCAGAAAACTGTGGCCGACCGACCGCGGTCATCATCCGGGTGGTGCACATCGCCCCCGGACCGACACCAACCTTGACAATATCAGCCCCGGCTTCGATCAGATCGTGTGTACCATCTGCGGAGACCACGTTGCCGGCCACTACCGGAACGGGAAGCTCTGACAGACTCCGCAACGCAGCCAGCATCTTTTCTTGGTGCCCATGCGCGGTATCCACCACGAGCACATCCACACCGGATTCAATAAGCTTCTCAGCGTGTTCAGCGACGTCAGCGTTGACCCCCACGGCAGCACCGACGCGCAGTCGCTCGGTATCGTCGACCGCCGGCGTGTACATAGTAGAGCGGAGCACGCCCTGCTGTGTCAGCACACCCTTGAGCTTCGTACCATCGACCACCGGGGCGTAGTTGACTTGGGCATCGTGCATCTTCATATAAATGTCGCGCAGGGCTTTCGCTCGGGCATCCTGCGGTAGGCCATGTACATCGGAAGCGGCAATGGTCAGTAACGGTTCGCGCAACAACGCCTGCACTGATGCGAATTGATCAATACCTTCGGTATCGGCAACATGCACAATGCCCAACAAGGCTTGATGCTGATCGACGACACAGACCGCCGGATGGTTTCGCTTCTCTGCGAGGTGTCGGACATCCAACACCCGATCATCGAGACCAACAAAGAGCGGCGTCTCTAACAGCGTGTCACGAGATTTAACCCAGTCAATCGACTCTTGCAAGAGGTGGAGCGGCATATCCTGCGGGAAGATTCCTATACCGCCGCGCCGTGCCACCGTCTCTGTCATGCGACGCCCGGTGACGCCGTTCATGTTCGACGCAACGATGGGTATGGTCGTCCCCGTCCCGTCGCGCGACGAGATGTCCACATTCATCCGGGAACCCACCTGGGAATAGGAAGGCACAAGGAAGACATCGGAGTATGTCAGATCTGTAGTGACTGGGTTGAGAAAACGCATACGACCATCATGACAGTTTTTCAAAATTCTGGCAGCGCTCGCCTGACGGTCACGTCACACAACAGTGTAGTTCATCACATTTTTGAAGCGTGATTTTGCGTGCAGCCGATCTGCACGCAACTGAGCGTATTCTGTGGCAATTTCCCGAACTTTGTCACTATGATGGATCCAGCTGCTGTTGACAGTTACTTCAGTGAGTTCGATTCACCGAAGATAAGTACCGGGACGCTGTTGACGGAACCAAACGGCGAGTATCGTCGTGCCCGGCGTTTCGAGTCTCGCCACGTGTACGCACAAAACACATGAACTTACGGAAGAGGCCTTCACCGTGCCAGAACTTACGTCCGCCCAGCTCTCCGAGGAATTTCCCGGCAACGAATGGCTTGTTGCGGATATCTATGAAAAGTACAAGGCGGATAAGTCTTCTGTTGATGAAAAATGGGCCGAGATTTTTGCCCGTTTAGAAGCTGCCAATCATTCTGACGCCACCCAGAAACCAGCTGCATCACAGACCACTGCGCCTGCGAAATCTGCACAGCCCAAAAAAGCTGCAAAACCTGCGACTGCGGAGTCGAAAAAATCAGCCAAGTCTGAGCCTGCAGCAACCACGGCAAACTCGACAAAACCGCCGAAACCCAAAGTTCGCCGTGCTGAAGAGTCTCCGGTAGCTATTACCTCCGAACCTTCGATCGCTGCTCGTGAGGAACGCGCGAAGGAAGAAGCTGACGAAGAACCCAAGGAAGATGAATGGATTCGTCTTCGCGGGATGTCGCAAGCTATCGCGGCCAACATGGACTCCTCGCTGTCCATGCCAACCGCGACCACAGTCCGTGATATCCCGGTCAAAGCCCTCATTGATAACCGCACGGTCATCAATAACCACCTTCAACGGACTCGCGGTGGTCGCGTCTCGTTCACGCACCTCATCGGTTACGCGGTGATCCGCGCGCTGGTCAAACACCCTGAGATGAACGCCATCTACCGCGAAGAAGATGGCAAGAAGTACAAGG
>DATBUK010000177.1:0-3731 GCA_036516155.1 Yaniella sp. | reverse complement strand
CTGCCTGGTCCCGGGGTGACCGCCGAAGTCATGGTCTTGATGGAAGACACCACGTTGTTTGGTGATGATGACCAACCAGCCTGGATCCCTGGCCACGGCCCGGTCCCGGCCGGGATCATCAAAGACTGGCTAGCCGACCCGCAGATGAAAGCTTTTCTCCGCAGGATGTATACCCGGCCCGCAGATGGGCAGTTGGTGGCCATGGAATCCCGGCGCCGGGCCTTCCCCACAGGACTCGCCAAAATGCTCAAGCTCCGCGATGATACCTGTGCCACCCCGTTTTGTAATAACCCGGTGGAAGAAGCCGATCACCGCACCCCCTGGGCCAAAGGCGGCACCACCAGCTGGGATAATGCCACCGGGTTATGCCGACGATGCAACCAACGGAAAGAAAACCGGGGCTGGCGTTACAGCGGCACCCCGGACGAGTTGACGGTGACCACCCCAACCGGGCACCAGTACACGGTGCCAACCCTGCCACCACTCACCCAACTCCGGCCAAATAGTAGCGACCCACCCACCAGCAGCGATCCGCCTAGCACCAGTGACCCACCGCCACCGGGAGTAGTCATCGACATCGCCCACCCCACAACCAAGATCACCTGGCGCCTCGCAGCCTAACACCCGCGTGCGCTCATTAGTTGTAAGCTTTGAATGCGTGTCATTCGAGCTCACCGACGCAAGAGATATCCCAAAAAGGTTCACCTGCCAACCAGGACTGGCGGCGGGTGAACCTTTTTGATGGGAGAAAAGATTTAGACGTTTCCGTCGAACAGGCTGGTTACCGAACCGTCTTCGAAGACTTCTCGGATCGCGTTGGCCAAGATTGGAGCTACGGAAAGGACTGTGAGATTCTCGAAACGTTTTTCTTCGGGAATCGGCAGCGTATTTGTTACGACGACTTCTGATGCCCCGGAAGCGGCCAAACGCTCTGCCGCAGGATCGGAAAAGACGGGGTGAGTTGCCGCAATAATAACTTCTGCTGCGCCGGCGTCTTTCAGGATCTGAACCGCACCGGCGATCGTCCCGCCTGTATCGATCATGTCGTCAATGAGTACACAGGTACGACCTTCGATTTGGCCGACCACGGTTTTGGACTCGGCTTTATTCGGCTGCGATAGGTCACGTGACTTATGGACAAATGCTAACGGTGCCCCACCCAGTCGGTCAGCCCACTGCTCGGCTACCCGGACCCGGCCGGTATCCGGGGAAACCACGGTCACTTTATCGATATCAACGCGACCGCGGATGTAATCCACAAGTATTGGGAAAGCAAACAGATGGTCAACAGGGCCATCGAAGAAACCCTGAATCTGCGACGTGTGCAAATCCATGGTCATGATGCGATGCGCGCCGGTCGCCTGGTAGAGGTCCGCGATCATACGTGCCGAAATGGGTTCACGGCCGCGACCTTTCTTATCCTGTCTTGCATAGGGGTAGAACGGAGAAACCACGGTGATGCGTCGTGCTGAGGCACGTTTCATGGCGTCACAGAGCAGCAGTTGTTCCATGACCCAATTATTCATCGGCGCCGGGTGGGACTGCAGAATGAATACGTCTTTACCACGTACAGACTGGCTTGGGCGAACGTAGGTCTCACCGTTTGCAAAGTCGTAGGCGTCTAGGGGCAAGAGTTCGGTCCCGAGATGCTCCGCGATTTCCTCCGCAAGCTCTGGATGTGCCCGGCCCGAAGCCAAGACGAGCTTCTTGTTCTCATTGGTGACGATTTCGCTCAACCAGTTCTCCCTTGAACGTACAGCATGCTGTTTGATGGTTTCACTGTAGGCCCTCCTACAGCGCTGGAGCAGCTTCTTGGGTCAATTATGACTTCTCGTTGGCCTTACGCGCAGCTTCGGCGGCTGCGGTATCTGGTCGACGTTCTTGCACCCAATCTTCAATGATACGCTGATCCATCGCATTCATGGTCAGTGCACCAGGTGGCACATCTTTGCGCACGACCGCACCGGCCGCGGTGTAGGCCCCGTCACCTATGGTAACCGGGGCGGTAAAGACGGTATTGGATCCAGTACGGACTTCTGCCCCAATAATGGTGCGATGCTTTTTCACACCATCGTAGTTCGCAGTGATATTGCCACAGCCGATGTTGGTATTTTCACCGATCTCGGCATCACCGGCGTAACCCAGGTGGGACAGTTTGGCGCCGCGACCGATATCGACATTTTTGGTTTCATAAAAAGCACCAATTTTACCGGACTCTCCCAGAACAGTACCGGGACGAATATACGTAAAGGGCCCGACAGTTGCGCCCTGGCCAATGGTGGCTTCAGTCGCTTCAGTGCGACGCACCTTGGCATTTTGCCTAACCTCAACGTCAGTTAGCGTGGTATCCGGGCCAATGACCGCGCCGGTGGCAATTGTTGTTTTACCGTGCAGTTGTGTGTTCGGTTTAATGGTGACGTCTTGGTCTAGTTGAACATCAACGTCAATCCAGGTGGTTGACGGATCCACCACGGTGACGCCTTCACGCATCCACCGCTCGGTAATGCGGCGGTTCAACACTGCGCCCAGCGTTGCAAGCTGCACACGATCGTTGACGCCTTCGACTTCCCAAAGATCGTCCGTAACATACGTAGCAACACGACCGCCCTCAGCACGGGCCAGGCCGAGTACGTCGGTGAGGTATTTTTCACCTTGCACGTTATCGGTGGTGACTTCGGCCAGCGTGCGGCTCAGCACAGCACCATCGAATGCATAGATGCCCGAGTTAATTTCAGTGATGTCTGCGATGGTTGTATCGCCGGTATCTTCAGCAATTTTGAGAGCATCTTTGTGCTCGACAATCTGGGTGACTAGCCCATCTTCGTCCCGCACGATCCGACCGTAACCGGTGGCATCTGGCACATTGGCGCTCAGCACAGTCACTGCGTTACCGGCTTCTTGATGCTCGGAAACCAGAGCGTGCAATGTTTCAGGAGTCAGTAGCGGCACGTCACCGTACGTCACGACGACGGTCCCGCTCACCTCACCGATGGCTTGTAAGCCGAGTTCCACGGCACGGCCAGTACCGGGGATTTCGTCTTGATCAGCAATGACAAGATCGGGGTTGTGCGACAGGAGATGTTCGACGACGCGCTCGCGCTCGTGGCGCACAACTGCCACAAGGTGCTCTGGTTGCAGACTAGCTGCGGCATCGAGTGCGTGACCTACGAGCGAGCGACCCGCCATCGGGTGTAAGACTTTTGGAAGTGCCGACTTCATACGTGTGCCGGCGCCGGCGGCCAACACGATGACAGCTGCGGGAGAAGAATGATTCAAGGAGATCTCACCTTTGATCGTAAGACACTATTTCTCAACCGCGTTGCGGCAGTTCCGCCCCTAGGATTCGAACCTAGACCACACAGCTCCAAAGGCTGGCGTGCTGCCATTACACCAGGGCGGATTGTTGATTGATCACCAACACCTGAAACATTGTGCCACATTTGATCGGAACTTTCGAATCATTGAGCTCTGTTCCCAGATATGTGGCATGGAGAACACCGTATGCGGATTAGCTTTCCGCTTCCTTGATCCCCAGTGCTTGCAGTGCTTCGAGCAACTGCGCTTTCCGCATGTTCGACCGGCCGGCGACGTCATGTCGCTGAGCTAACCTGTACAGCTCTTCGAAGGTGAGATCCTCAAGTGACTGCACGGTGGTTTCCGCATGGACGTGTTGTACTGTCTCGTCTTCTTCTGCTGATACTTCGCTTGACTTGGCCTTGCGTTCCTGCACG
>DATBUK010000176.1:0-25209 GCA_036516155.1 Yaniella sp. | reverse complement strand
CGCGAGGAGCCCGGCACCTCCAGCAAGGCCCCAACTTGCCAGACTTCCGACCAAAAACTCTTCGGCCTTGGTACCGGTGGCGTCAGGTCGCTTCGCCTCGGCGGAGATCTCAGGGAAACGAACGATCCCCTTGGCGGCCATTAACGCAGCCACAATGTGGTAGGCATTGACCACGATGAGGATGGAAATAAAGATCCGCTCGAGCGGACCGATGACCCTGCCACCCTTAAGGCCACTGCCCGGCACAGCACCAGGTGCGGTGCCATCTGCGTCAAGCTCACGTCCGGACAGCAGCAGCAGGCAGCGGGTGACACGGTTGCCGGCTTGGGTAAGGAATACGGCGATCGCAAGCCACATCAGTCCCATTGGTACATCAGCGCTTAACAGCGCAATGTCCAACCAGGTAAAGCCAGCAAGCAGCACCACGAGCACCACCGCAGACCACGGATACAGGGCTGCAATGAATCCACTTTGTGGTGGCTGTTCTTCGTGCGAGGTCCAACGTTCGGCAATGAAGTACCACGCGGCAGCTACCAGCGCGGCGACCGCTCCAGTCCAGCCCTCGGGCCGGACCCAAAGTGCCACCGTTACCGTGATGATAAGCCACCACGCCAGTTGGATATAACGCACGGTTTGTTGTGCGGCGTGTGGTCGAACCAGGGCAATGAGGTCAGTGATGGCCACAGTCAGAATGGTCAGGATGGCAAGCATCAGGTCACCTCGCTGCTGGACTGTGGTACGGAGTGCTGTAGTTCTTCATCCGCTTCTAATAGTGTCATAGCCCCCGAGCGATAGAGCGTTTGCGAAACGGCCGCCTGGGAGATCTTTTCGTCGCGGGCCGCTTCTTGTTGGGTGGATCCGAAGAGCAGTGCGGCAAAGAGGCGTCGTTCGCGCGCTTTCATTCGCGCGAGGATATGGTCGCGCATCATCAGTTGCGCATTGATGGCGCTGGTGAGTGCGGCATCGTTAGCGCGGAACCCGGTGAGCATCTCGTCGTGACGCTGTTGCCGTTGTTCACTATCCTCGATGGCAGCGCGGGCATGCAGCCAGGCCGTGCCATCTTGGATCGGGCCGGCACTGCCTTCGCTCACGGTATTGATCTGCCCCTCCCCGATCCCGAAGCGCAAGCGGAGACCTTCTGGCAGAGCCACGTGGACCCGGAGCGTCAGGCGTAGCGCATCCTGCCAGTTTGGGGTGATAACTTGGAACTCGTCACCGACGGTGGCCCACGCTTCTTGAGTGGGCGTCACGACTGCCTGTGCCTGATCAAATGCTTGCAGTATGGCACGCTGAGCTGCAGGTCGGTCGGGAAGCTCTCGGGAGCCAACGATGTCTGCAATAATGCCCACGGCCTGAATCATGATTCCACAATATCACTTATAAAGCGTGCATTATAAGTCTTTTCGCGGAAGACGGCTGTGCCTGGGTCCAGTCACGCCTCGGGAATGGGTTTCCCGTAGACCTCAAGGGTCACCTCTTCGGGATCCGGTCCACCGCGCTGGCCGATATCCAGCGCATAGAGCGCCGCCACTTCAGCGGGACTGAGCTCAATATCGAAAACGTCGAAGTTTTCGGCAATTCGGCTCGGGGTCACGGATTTCGGGATTGCTGAGCGGCCTTCTTGAAGATGCCAGGCCAACATGATCTGTGCCGGAGTGCGGTTGTGAGCTGCAGCGATGGCCCCGATGGTTTCATCGTCGAATGTCGTCGGCCCGCCCCCGCCGTAGATCGTAATCCCTCCGATGGGTGACCAGGCCTGGGTCACAATCCCCCACTGTGCATTCAGCTGGCGCACCTCTGGCTGGGCAAAATACGGGTGCAACTCAAGCTGATTCACCGCCGGGGTGACCTCGGTGTGCTGGCGGAGCGTCTGGAGGTGTTCGACCATGAAATTGCTGACTCCGATGGCTCGGACGCGCCCCTCGGCTAAGAGCGTTTCAAGGGCACGGTAGGCATCGATGGTGCGATCAAATTCGCCGGGTAAGGCTTGGTGTAGCAGCAGCAGGTCGATGGTCTCGACACCCAGCTTGCCGGTGCTTTTATCGAATGCTCGCAGGGTCTGGTCATAACCGTAATCGCTGACCCAGACTTTGGTTTCGACGAATACCTCGTCGCGGGCAAGACCCGAGGCGCGAAGCGCTTCACCCACGGCTCGCTCATTACCGTAGGCAGCCGCCGTGTCGATGAGCCGATACCCCACGCGCAGCGCTTCTGTCACGGCTGCATAGGTTTCCTCTGGCGGAATGCGGTACACCCCGAATCCCAGGGCTGGCATGGTGACTCCATGCGACAACGTCAAGTTCATATTCTTACTGTAGGCGCTCTGCTATCGTCAGTGAACCCCCTCACCGACTATCCTGGCTCCGGGCGCATCCCACCAGTGGGAGCGTCCTTTCCAAGAGCTTGAGGAGGGTTTTTGCACGAGCTGTCCTCGTGTCAGAAAGAAGCCAAGATGCCTGTCACCGACGACTTCACTATCAAACTCACTGCACCGGTGAACCTGCGAGACCTCGGGGGCCTACCGGTTGCTGACGGGGTCATCGCTGACGGGTTTGCTCTGCGAAGTGATGATCTAGCGACGATCACCGCGGATGCTGCAGAGCAGCTCGTCGAGGCTGGAATGCGCAATGTCATTGATCTTCGTTCGAAAGACGAAGTGTTCATCACTGGGCGCGGCCCGCTCTTGGACCACGCTGTGCGCTACCATCACATCCCACTGTTGGGCTCGATCCGTGAGGCGGCCGGTTATACGGGCCCGGAAGCTGCCGCCGTCGCCGCGGCTGCTACCGCTGCCAAAGTACCTGACGCACCACCGATGAGTACCCTGTATATCCATATGGTTGAACGCTCGCCAGAAGCCCTGGTCACTGCGCTGGCAGTGATGGCCCACGCTGAAGGGGCAAGCGCATTCCACTGCGCGGCAGGTAAGGACCGTACCGGCATACTGGCCGCTGTGTTGCTGCTGGTGCTGGGCGCTGATGACGAGACGATTATCGAAGATTACCGACGCACCTATGAGAACCTGGCCGACATCACCGAACGGACCGGTGCTTACATGAGCCAAGTCATGGCCCGTGCGGGCTTTGATACGAGTGCACTGCGAGCGCGAGCGGATGCCGATCAAGAAAGGCAGCGCAGCGAACAGGCGATGGCTGATACATTACGAAGCTTGCGCGAAAAGTATTCCGATCCCCTCCTGCCTCTGCGTCAGGCCGGTCTGACACCGGCACTCGAGGCAGCACTGCGCGAACGTGGGATCGTCGCGTCGCCCTGAAAATTTTAGGGGCCCACGAGGCATTACTGCCTGGAAGTTGTTCAGCAATGCGCGTGTGGAGCCCCGCTATGCCTTAGTCCCAGAGACCGATCGCGTAGGCCACGAACACTAAGACCAGCAGCACCGCAATGACGATCATTACCGTCAGGGTGGCTTTCGAACGCGGGGGTCGGGTTGGTGGGTCGTGCTGTGGCGTGTCAGTTGCCGAGTGGTCATCGGGGTTCGTTGCCGACTGCGAGTCGGGCGGCGTGTGGCCGGGCTTCACCCCACCACCAGCTTCTAGGTCGGGGTCGCCACTGCCACTGGGATCAAGATTTGGATTTCGTGGATGCTGCTCGGGGTCTTGTTGTTCACGGTTTGCCACTGTGACTCACCTCCATGAGCTGGTTCGGTTGCAACCGAACCGAAACGGGTTGACTTCAGCCTTAAATCCACCAGCTGTCTCCGCAATAGGCGTCTCCCTGACATCTGAGGAGGAAGAGAATAAAAGCCAGTGAGTATCTCGGGATGAGACGCTCACTGGCTGGCGTTCTTGGTCTGTAAGTCGCTAATACTTTTCTTTGCCGGTGGTAATCCTTCTGAGCCGACGAATCGCATCAATGACGAGCACTGCGGCCACGACAAAGAGCACATAGCCAACGACGTCGGGCTGGTTCGATATGGTGATGAAGCGGACGCCCATGCCAATGAGCAGGACCGCTCCGACGAGTTCTACCGGGACGGCGAAGAATCCCATCCGAGTTCCGGATTTGGTTGCCTCAGGTTGTTGACGCTGAGGCTCGTCGCTTGGTTTCGGTTCACGAGAAGTCATGTTCCTACTCCTTTCATCCTCTCTTTGAGGACGCTATGCCTTCCACGCTAACGGCATCCCGGAGCGTGCGAAAGGGTAGAACACCGCGTGGTACCTGTATGGTGAGTCACTCCTGTAACATCGGCGTTTGCTGGTAGTGCGCCAGTCGCCACGTGGCACCAACTCGCACATAGATGCTGGCCATCAGGGCGACAAAGTCGGGCTCGTCTGAGCGGCGGCCCGTTCCGGTATATCGCAGGAGTGCCACGTCAGTCTCCAATGCCCGCACGGTAGGGGCGCTGATCGCATAGGAATCCCAGGGCGGTGCATGTTCGAGGGAAGCGACCACAGCGTCACGGTCGAGTGCTTGACCGTGGGCAAGAATCATCACGGCATCATCGGTCATGATGGCGCCGTAGAACTCTGCCCCGTTCCCGTCGCACAGCGCTTGCCACCCCCGGTGTTCCAGCCTCAGAAGCTCGCGTAGAAGATGATCCTCCATGTCTCCACGCTACCCAGGCGATCTCGGCGATACTAGGCTTTCGAGAGGTGGGCCAGAGCGCGTATACCGGCTTCGTACCCGTAGGTCCCTAAGCCAACGATCACTCCGGCTGCCACGGGCGATAGATAGGAGTGGTGACGAAATTCCTCGCGGGCATGCACGTTCGAGATATGGACTTCGATGGTCGGGACGTGGATACCCGAAATCGCATCGGCGAGCGCGACCGACGTATGCGTATAGGCCCCAGCATTGAGTACCACACCGATACTGTCACCCTGCATCACGGCCTGACCTGCTTCGTGGATCCAGTCGACGAGTTCACCCTCGTGATTCGACTGACGAAACTCCAGCGCAAACCCAAGCTGTTGAGCGACCGTCTTACACTGTGTCTCAACGTCCTGCAGGGTTTGTGTACCGTAGGTGCCAGGGTCGCGAACACCCAGCAAGTTTAGGTTGGGGCCGTTGAGAACATAGACGGATTTCATGGTGGTCCTTCGCATTTGGTGATTCGAGTTTAAGGTGTCGGCGACTGTAACGCGGGGAGCATGTCGGCCAGTTGGCGGGCCGCGGCGGCGAGCGCTTCCTGATGCGCGATGAGTTCCTGTTCGCTCGCACGAAACAATGGCGCCGCGATCGCTAAAGAGCCTAGAACAGTCTGACCTTGGCTGATGATGGGAACACCGATGGCATGCATACCTTCATCGACCTCTTCACGCTGATAGACGTAGCCGTCTTTTCGACCAGCTTCGATCTGAGCCAACAATTCCGTCGGGTCTGTCACGGTGTGCGCGGTGCGAGCCTCGAAGGCCATCTCAGAGATTAGCGCGGCGGCATCATCGTGGGGCATGCCCGCTAAGATGGCCTTGCCCATCGCCGAAACATGCAGTGGTAGGCGATCACCAGGGTCGGTCGTCTGGCGAAATTCGGGCCCGTCGACCGTTCGGATCGTCAAGCTTTCCAGACCGTCTCGAACGGCGAAGAGGCATGACTCATTTGTCGTGGCAGAAAGTTGCTGCAAAATCGGCAGGACTATGCCGTCATAGCCGCGAGCGGCGGTGACATTCGCACTGAGTTCAAATACCGCCAATCCGGGTCGATAGAGCTTGGTCTCGGCCTCGTACTCTGCAAACCCACTGCTCACCAGAGTATTGAGGAGCCGGTATGCGGTAGAAAACGGCAGACCAGATTCTCGTGCAAACACCGAGGCCGGTGCGCCCGTGGGGTATCGTCCCATCATTTTCAACAGGTCGAGCCCTTTATGCAGGGTGGAACTGCCAGCACTCATGCCTCATCCTCCGCTTCTGAATCGCGAGCACCTTCTCAGGAGTCTAGCGGCCCACAAGAGTGTCGCTTGACACACCAGCGTGTTGTGGCCGATAGTTGATCAAGTTATCAATATTTAGAAACGATTGCCATTTATTGGCAATACTAGTGCAGAAGGTCGGTGATCTTATGTCTGCGCCAGCAGCTAAGGTCCAAGTAGATACCCCAGAGGAGCAGTCAGAACGCACGCCGCGTCATGCAGCTCTTGCTAGCTGGGTGGGGTCAGCTCTTGAATATTATGATTTCGCGGTTTACGGCACAGCCGCAGCTTTGGTGCTAAACACACTGTTCTTCCCGGAAGAAACGTCAGCGGGAGTTTCAGTACTGCTGACGATGGGAACTGTGGGTGTCGCCTATATCGTGCGGCCTTTCGGTGCGCTCATCATGGGACCGCTCGCCGACCGTCTGGGCCGTCGCTTCGTGTTGATGCTCACACTGTTCATGATGGGAGGGGCAACTTTCGCCATCGGATTCCTGCCAACCTATGCCCAAGTCGGCATGTGGGCCCCGGCCCTACTGGTGCTCTGCCGGATGATTCAAGGACTCTCTGCAGCCGGAGAACAAGCTTCAGCCATCGCCGTGTCACTTGAACACTCCGACGAGCATCGGCGCTCCCTGACAACTTCATGGACGCTGCACGGAACCCAAGCAGGCACGCTGCTAGCCACCGGTATCTTTATCCCATTGACGGTCTTTTTGACTGACGAGCAGCTCTACTCATGGGGCTGGCGCATTCCGTTCTGGATTTCTGCCGTGGTGGTTGTGGTGGCCTGGCTGATTCGCCGTCACCTCGAAGAACCGCCCTCGTTTGAGGAAAGCAAGAAAGAAATAGTGGCGATCAGCCCGCTGCAGCAGACCCTGCGCTTCCACTGGCGCAGCGTCCTGCGGGTCACTATATGTGCGCTCATCAACATCACCAACATTTACATGACCGTGTGGGCAATCTCCTTTGCCACCAACGGTCATGGCTTAGACCGGGCCACCATGTTGTGGGTCCCGGTGCTGGCGAATTTGATGGCACTGCTATTGATCCCCGTCGCTGGCAACCTCGCCGACCGCTTCGGACGTAAGAAAGTCTTCATTGCCGGCAGCCTCGGCTCGGCCCTATTCGTCTACCCGTACCTGTACTTCATCGCCGAAGGCAATATCGTGGCACTGTTCATCTGCGGCGTCCTGATGTCCGGTGCGATGTACTCGGCAGCAAACGCGGTCTGGCCAGCATTTTACGCAGAACAATTTCCGACCCGAGTCCGCGCCACAGGGCTGGCACTGGGGACTCAAATCGGTTTCGCACTGTCCGGCGGGCTCATCCCAGTCATCGCCACGCTGCTAGCCGGGGACAACCAAACCAACTGGTTCCCGCCCGCGGTCTTTGCCACCGTCGTTTGTGTGATCGTGGCGATCACCGCCCTGACCGCCAAGGAAACCTATACGGCCACGCTGGACGACATCAACGATATGCACACTACTGATACAGAACGTGCTGCATTAGCAGGAAGATTATGAACACACCAAGCTTTCTCATGGGTCTCATTGGAGAGGGCGTTCGCCCCTCACTGACCCCACCGATGCACGAAAAAGAAGCCCTCGCCCACAACCTGCACTTCGTCTACCGACCAATCGACCTGGTCGAACTCGGACTGGAAGCGAACGCCGTGGGCCAGCTCCTGCACGCGGGAGCACAACTGGGCTTCAACGCTTTCAACATCACCCACCCGTGTAAACAGGTTGTCTTAGAATTTTTGGATGACCTCGACCCGGCGGCTCAACGCCTCGGTGCGTGCAACACCGTCCTCATCACCGAAGATCGCAAGCTGACCGGTTACAACACCGACCGTTCCGGCTTCGCCTCGGCCCTGTCCCTTGAACTGCCCGAAGCCAACCTGACAGATGTAATCTTGCTCGGCGCCGGCGGAGCCGGATCCGCGGTCGCAGACGCTCTGCTCGGTGCCGGGACGCAACGCTTATCACTCATCGACCCGCAACCACAGCGTGCCCAGGCTACTGCTGACCGCATACAAGCCGCCGCCCCCGCAGGGAGCACAGTCGACATCAGAATCGGTGATTCCACAAACGCCCTCGATTGGATCCCGCAGGCCACCGGACTGGTCAACGCCAGCCCCGTGGGCATGTTCTCCCACCCGGGGATGCCCGTCGACCCAGCCGTGTTACACCCTGACCTTTGGGTCGCAGATATCGTCTACCGGCCCGCCACCACTGAACTGATCAAATACGCCGCCGACCTGGGCTGTCCCGTGATGCCGGGGAAAGCCATGGCAGTAGGCCAAGCCGCTGACACCTTTGAGCTGGTGACCGGCATCAGACCTGACCGAAACCGGATGTATGAGCATCTCAACGCGCTTGTCACGCGTGAAGAACAGACTACCGAAGGAGCATCCTCGTGAAGACCTCGATCGCGACCGTCTGCCTGGCAGGCACGCTCGAAGAGAAAATGCTGGCGTGTGCTAAAGCAGGGTTCGACGGTGTTGAAATATTCGAAGCAGATCTTATCGTCTCACCCTCCTCGCCTGCCGAGATCCGCGCGCTGGCCGACCGGCTGAACCTGTCGCTTGACCTCTACCAGCCCTTCCGCGATCTCGAAGGCGTCACCGAAGAGCTCTTCAACGCCAACTTGGACCGGCTTGAGGCAAAATTCCAGCTGATGCAAGAACTCGGGATGGACATGATTCTGGTGCCTTCCAATGTGGCCACCGCCACGGTCCACGACGACGCCGTCATCGCCGATCAGCTGCGACGTGCGGGTGAGCTCGCGGCACAATATGACATGTATATCGCCTACGAAGCATTGGCGTGGGGCACCTATGTCAATACCTACTGGCACAGCTGGGAACTGGTGAAAGCAGCAGATCACCCGAACCTCGGAGTGTGTCTGGATTCGTTCCATATTTTGTCCAAAGACGACGACCCCTCGAGGATCGAAGAGATCCCGCGCGAGAAGATCTTCTTCGTCCAGCTGGCCGACGCCCCCGAATTGGGCATGGATGTACTCCCCTGGTCGCGGCATCACCGGGCCTTCCCCGGTGAAGGTAGCTTCGACATGGTCCAATTCATGGCTCACCTGACCAATGCGGGCTACCAGGGGCCCCTTTCGTTGGAAATCTTCAACGATGTCTTCCGGGAAACGAACCCGGACATTACTGCAGTCGATGGGCTCCGTTCACTGCGCTGGATTCAACAGGGCGCCCGCGGTCTGGTCGCCAAAGACAATCCAGCCCGCGAGCTGTTGACGCCGATGCCAAAGGTCGAACCCCTGGAGGTCATTGACCACGTGGAGATCAGCACCGATGTGCCCGACGAATTCGGGGCACTGTTGGGCGCACTCGGTTTCGACTTCATCGGCCAACACCGCCGCAAATCAGCACAATTATTCACCGCCGGAAATGTCCGCGTGGTCTTGACTCCTGCGGCATCCGGAGGGACCTACATCAACGCGGTAGCCGTGGCCGTTGAAGATAGTGCAGCTGCGCTCTCCCGAGCAGAAGCTCTCGGAGCCCCAGAAATTTCTCGCCCGGTGACCTCCGATGAGGTGCGGATGCCGGGCGTATATAGCCCCGGTGGTATGCAACTCTTCTTCGTGGATGGGGCTTCGGCCAGCTGGCCGACCGAGTTCGGTCTCCCGACGACCGCGCTTGAGACCCAAGACGACACCATCCGGCTCGACCACCTCAACGTCCCCGAAGCTCGCGACCATTTCGGCGCCTCAGTCCTGTTTACCTTGGCTACCCTGCGGCTCAAGACTCGCCAAATCCACGATGTCGCTTCTCCGCGCGGTCTGGTGCATTCGAAGGTTCTAGAATCTCCCGCCGGAGGCATCCGCTGGATCTTCAATCGAGTCCCGACGGTCTACACCAACCGTGCCGGTGAACCGGTCCGCTACCCCGGACACCTCGCATTGGCCGTCGACGATCTCGAAACTCGTGCCCAGGCTGCCATTGAAGCCGGCCTGACCGTGCTGCCAATCCCATCAAACTACTACTCCGATCTCCAAGCGCGATTCGGCCTGGACGATGAGACCGTCCAGCGTTGGCAGTCCTTGGGCATCCTGTACGACCGCAACGATGACGGCGAATTTCTCCACCTATATTCTGAAACCATCGGTGGGTTATTCATTGAACTCGTTCAACGCATTGGGCGGTACGACGACTACGGACCCGGTAACGCAGCCGTGCGCTTAGCAGCTCAAGAACAGCACGACTACCGCCCTACCGGAAGTCGCCGCTCAGAAGGCATCCGATAACTTTCTTCCCCATCTTCTGCATCTCACCGCAAGGTACGGTTAGCCCGCTAACCGTCGACACTTGAAGGAGGCTGTGCCATGGGGCACGCAGTCCAGCCCATTGATCATATGGGCATCAGTCCACGTCCTAAAGTCCTAAAATTCCTCCAACGATTTGAGGAGTACCTGGGAGCAGCGCTGGTGCTGTTCCTCCTGGTCTTGTTGAGCATCCAGGTCTTTCAGCGCTATCTTCCGGTTGCCACGTCACCGTGGATCGGCGAGCTGTCCCGCTACTCGCTGCTTGCTCTGACGTTTCTCATGATTGGTTCGCTGGTCGGACAGGGACGACACATCAGCATCGATGCGATCGTGAAAGTCGGTGCCTATCCGTTTAAACGCACCGTGGTCGTCGTCTCGTCCATCATCACCGCAATGATTACCGCAGCCTTTGCGCAGGAATCCTTCGCTCTGGTGACGTCTGACACCGATCAGACGCTCGCGATCACTGGGATTCCGCTGTGGCTGCTCTACGTGATACCACTCGTGGCGTTCGTGTCTGCAACCATCCAGGCATTATTCAACGTGGTTTACGCACCTGAGGAAAACCTGGTTGACTTCACCGAATCATCCGGCTCTGAGTTGGAGGACCACGCATGAACCTCCTGATCCTCGCTCTGCTTATTGTCGTCCTGTTAGCCATTCGGGTACCGGTCGGCCTCGCGTTCCTGGGCCCTTCGCTGCTCTACATGCTCATGTCGGGCAACTCCCCTGGATTTGCCATGCGCATCGCCGCCGAAGGCACCGCCAGCTTCCCGCTGCTCGCTGTTCCGCTGTTTATTTTGCTCGGGACGCTCGCGAACGCCGCTGGCATTGCCGATCGCATTTTCGATTTCGCACTGGCCGTGCTCGGTCGAGTCCGCGGTAGCCTCGGTTATGTCAACGTTGCCTCAAGTGTAGGTTTCGCTTGGATGTCCGGCTCCGCGTTGGCAGATTCCGCTGCCCTCGGCAAAATCATGGTCCCAGCCATGGAACGCAACGGATATAAACGGAACTTCGCGGTAGGGCTCACCGCATCCTCAGCGCTGATTTCTCCGGTCATGCCGCCATCTATCCCGGCAGTGATTTTCGCTTCGGTCGCCACCATTTCAACCGGTGCGCTCTTCGCCGCTTCCGTATTGCCAGCCTTCATTCTTGCTGCTGCCCTGTGTTTAACCGTGTTCATTTACGTGCGACGCCACAGTGAACTGAAGGCAACGCCCCGCAGCAAAGAAGAGATCAAACACGCCACGGTGCGGGTCATCGGCCCACTGCTGACACCGATCATTATCCTCGGCGGGATCCTGGGTGGTTTCTTCACTCCCACCGAGGCCGCCGCGATCGGCGTGCTCTACATTTTGATCCTGGGGCTGTCATACCGGACACTCAACATAAAACGCATCGTGTACGCGCTGCGTGACACCGCGGTCACCACGGCCTCAATCATGCTCATTATCGCCGCAGCATCCTTACTGGGCTGGGTGCTGTCACGCGAACAAGTGCCCCAGAATCTCGCGAATCTGATGACTGAGAACATCTCCAGCCCGGTGGTCTTCCTGCTGATCGTCAACGTGCTTCTGATTATCTTGGGTGCATTCATTGACGCCACGGCAGTCATCCTCATCACGGTCCCAGTCTTGATGCCCATCGCTTTAGAATTCGGGGTCGATCCGGTGCACTTCGGTGTGGTGATGATTCTGAACCTGATGATCGGTCTGCTCACTCCACCAGTGGGTACTGTGCTATTCGTGATGAGTTCAGTCCTGCGCACACCGATCGAACAGGTCTTCAAAGGCACCGCACCCTTCCTGATTCCGATGGTTGCTGTGCTGTTACTCCTGACCTTCTTCCCTGGCATCGTCACTATCGTTCCGAACCTATTAGGTTTCTGAGAGGCGGAAATCATGACAAGCAAAACCCCATGGATTGCCTTCGGTGCCGGTACCGTGCTCGTTGGAGCAACGTTATTCGCCATGCCGGCCGTTCACAACACTGCGGTACAAGGCTCCGAACAGCTGTCCTTTGCCAGCTCATACACCCTGAATCACCCGCATAATGCGTGCGGTACCGCTCTCGTGCAGCGAGAAATGACTGAAGTAGGTGTGCAGATCGATGCGTACCCATCATCACAGCTAGGCGGCGACACAGACCGTTTTACCTCGATGATGAATGGCGATATCGATCTCGACCTCCAGGGTAGCTCTGCGCTGGCATCGGTGTACGAACCCATTGGCGTCCTCGACATGGCCTATGTATTTGACGGGCCCGATCACTTATTCGAATGGTTTGACAGTTCAGCCTCCGACGAGGTGATCTCGGAATTTGAAGACCAAACGGGCGTGAAAGTCCTCGGGATTTGGTACCAAGGTGACCGTACATTTTCGGCAAATGCTCCCATCCGGCATCCCGACGATCTTGATGGGCTTCGCATTCGCTACCCAGAATCTCCTGCCCACCTCATGTCAGCAGCTGCTATGGGAGTTGAGCCCGTCGGTGTGGCTTTCGAGGAAATCTACATGGCTCTTCAACAGGGCATCGCCGATGGCCAGGAAAACCCGATTGCTTTCACCGCCGAAAACAGTCTCGATGAGGTCGTTGATTATGTGAGTCTTTCACGGCATGCGGTCGGGAGCCAATTAGTCGTGATTGCCGGGTCTACCTGGGATCGTCTCACCGAAGAACAACAGCAACACCTGCAAGAAACGATCTCTGATGTTCGAGACCAAAACCGACAGTGTGCCGAAGAAGATGAACAAGAGATCCTCACCCGCTGGGAGGAACAAGGATCTCCGACCGTGATCGAAGATGTCGACCGCGATGCATTCCGCGAAAAGGCGCTGGCGTATCTTGAAGAAAACCTCAGCGACGAGGAGCTAGACGTCTTCGAAAACATTCGGTCGGTCGCCGAATAACAAGCTCGTGCTACCTCTCGGTCGTGTCACTGCGTTGTGGTGGCACGACCGAGTTCATTGATTAAGCGTTGGTACCACCAGCGCAGTGTTCATACCGCGATCAGGTTCTGCGCGCGCAAGATTGTTACACTTACCCTTTGTGCCTGCCTTCTTCGCCCCGCTGCGACGCCGCCCTCGCCCGACCCAAACCCAGATCACCGAACGTCGTCGGCTAGTCGTCATGCTCGCCATGGCCCTGGGCGCATTTGGGATCGGCACCACCGAGTTCGTGTCGATGGGTTTACTCAATCTGATCGCCGACGACTTTTCCATTACTGAAGACACCGCCGGCGTGATCATTAGCGCCTATGCCCTCGGGGTCGTGGTTGGTGCACCGCTGATCACCGCGTTTACCGGGATGGTCCCGCGTCGGCGGTTGCTGTTGCTGCTCATGGCCGCATTTACGATTGGCAACGGACTGTCCCTACTGGCGACTAATTACGAGACCTTGTTGGTCGCCCGATTTATCGCTGGGTTGCCCCACGGCGCATATTTTTCAGTCGCTGGGTTATCTGCTGCCTCGATGGCTCCGGTGGCCCAACGTGGGCGTGCCGTCGCATTCATTGCGATGGGGTTATCGGTGGCCACCGTCATCGGGGTCCCTGCCGCCCAGGCGCTCGGTGCCGCGCTCGGCTGGCCGGCGGCCTACGGGTTAGTCACGCTCATCGGACTACTCACGGTTGCCGCATTATGGGTGGTGATGCCCCATATGACCCAGATGCGCGCCACCAACCCGCGGACCGAGCTCGGAGCACTGAAACGTTCTCAGGTGTGGCTGACCTTGGCACTTGGCACTGTCGGATTTGGTGGGATGTTTGCGGTCTATACCTATATTTCGTGGACCATGACCGAACGGGCCGGGCTGGATGGTTCGTGGATGTGGCTGGTGCTCATGGTCTACGGGATCGGTTCGGTTGCGGGTACCTGGTTTGGTGGGCGCTTATCGGACCGGAATCTTGAACTAGGGATTCTGCTCTCGCTGGTCATGATTGCCGCAACGCTGGCTGCTTTTTATGTGACCTCGAACCACCCGGTGCTCGGGGTCATCAACTTTGGTCTGGTCGGATTCTTTGGCTCCAGCCTGGTCCCGAGTTTGCAGATCCGGCTGATGGATGTTGCCGGGGATGCCCAGACGCTGGCGGCTGCCCTCAACCATTCTGCTCTGAACATGGCCAACGCATCTGGGGCGGCCATCGGCGGTGCGGTGATTGCTGCCGGGTTCAGTTATTCTGCCCCTGCCCTTGCCGGGATGGCCTTAGCGTTGGCCGCGATCATCTTGTGGATCCCGACGTTTTTATTGCGCCGACGCCAACTTCGCCGAACTACGCAGAGCTTATGAGAACTGTTCGTCGAGCAGTTCGTCGATGTGGTCCATCGCCATCATCAGACCGTAAAACACGGCTGCTGCCAGAGGTTTGGGGACCTGCGGGTTGTCGTCGGTCAGCGTGACGAGACCAAACGTCTCCATAGACTGGAGATATTCGTCGGAGCGTTGGTGCACCAGTTGGGCCCGGAAGTCATCGGCGGCTGGCGGTTCGATGGGCGGCAGGTCCTGGAGTGCGTTGAGTAATCGGGCGATGGTGTGGCCCACCGAGGAAATCTCCAGTGGGGCGTGTTCCAGCCCGTGGATCAAAAAGATTTTTACGTAGGTTGCGACCAGTCCTTCGGCCCCGTCAAATGGGATGTCTGGGGTTCCAAAGTAATCGGCTGCCGTCGGTCCGCGGGTCGCGGTGGTCCCCTCAATGGTCATGATGCCCAGTTCTTGTAAGGTCCACCACCAGATCATCAGTTCCGGGATCTCTAAAGCCGATTCGACATACCCCGGGATCGCCGGGGTCGGCGGCTCGGCAACCCCGTGCAGGTCCAGCCCGATCATCTGCCCCAGAGTGCGGATGTCTTCACGCTGTGGCGCACCCACCTCGGTGACCTCGCGTGGCGTGTCCAACCAGGCATGCGCCTGCCGCGACCCGGAGACGATTGGTAACTGTACAATCGCCGTATATCGTTCAGAGCGTTCAACTTGTTGTGCGGCCTCGAAGATCTTTTCAAAGTCCCACGGGGATTTTTCGTGTGGCAGGGTCAGGTCGGTGATCCGAGCATGGGCATGATGCCAGCGTTCGGGTTCGACACTGGTCCGTAAACGGAACTGTAAATAATACTTGACGATCTCCAGGGCCGTTCCCAAGTAGTTAGGGTCGGTGTGTTCGTGGACGACCAGCATCCAGTCGTCGAAGTCTGCTGGATCATGCGCGTTGAGTCCCAGTTCCTCGGCATCGGCGACCATGGCCGCAAAAATTTCGACGATCTTGGTGGCGATCTTGGCGACATCGGATTGGGTTTTGAGCCAGGTTTCAAAATCTGCCAGATACGCTTGCGGGGTGGATCCAAGCCCCGGTGGCAAATCAGCTTCAGGTTGTGGTTCGGCCGGTGCGGGCAGGAGCTCATCGAGGATGGTTTCGATGTCGGCTCCGCGGTGTTGAGCAATCGCCTGCACCAGGGCGGTCAGCAGCAGGACACCGGCCCGGGAGATTTCGAAACTACCGTGGGTGCTCAGCAGCTCGTCGAGGGAGCGGAAAGCCCTGCCTTTGGCCGCGAGTCCCAGGACATGCTGTGCTGCCGCTCGGGTGGTCGCGTCAACCCGTGGAATCTCAACGATGTGCAGCGCCGGGTGAAACTGTTCATTCCGGAAGATCGTATCCAGGGTTTCAATATTGACGCCGGTGAGGTGGCCGCTGCTGGGCCGATGCCGCGTGGGGACCGGACCGATTGAGCCGAAGAGCACTTGGATGGCCGCGGCATCTTGGGCATGGTGGGCGACGACGAGTTCGCGCAGGGTCGTGATGGTGCGGGCGCGTTGCTCTCCGATCGGGGTACTGAGTTCCAGGTTATGCCGTTCGATCGCACGTTTCAGGGCGGCCTTGAGCGTCACCGGGTCGGCTTCATCCAGGTGCTCGATGTCCACACCCTCATCGGCGAGGAGTGGTGCGAGCTGCTGGATCAGGTCGGTGACCGCCCCGGAGAAATGGCGGACTTCCAGACCGGGTGGTAGCTGTAAAAAGTCTGGTTCGTCGAAGGGTGACTTCGAGTCGGTCATAAATGCACGATAGCAGCGCAACCGCGAATCATAACAGGGTCAGTTGGCGCGATGGGTTTCTGTGACAGCGGCTTTGATCGGTTCTGGGAGGTGAAGTTTGGCCAGCACGGCGTCAGTATTGGCCGGTGGTCGCTGGGATCCCAACGCCGAGACCAGCATCGTGATCGCAAAGACCACCGGCACGGTCCACAGTGCCGGATACTGCAACATGGTGGTGGTCAGACCGTCGTGGTCGAGGAATTGACCAACGATCAGCGCAGTCAACGACAGCGTGGCGCCGATGAGCATCCCGGTGATCGCGCCGTGGACGGTGAGCCCACGCCACCAAATGGCCAGCACCACGATGGGCGCCAGTGACGAGGCGGTGAAGGTAAAGACCATTGCCACCGCACCGGCCAACGCCAGGTCCGTGGTGACGAACGCGGCTACGATGGGCAGTACCAGGGCCAGGACCGCGCCGATGCGGAAGCCGCGCACGGTGCCGCCGAAGAATTCTTGGGAGACTACACCCGAAATTGACACGACCAGCCCGGAGGCGGTCGATAGAAACGCCGCGAAGGCTCCCCCGGCCACCAGGGCGGTGAGCAGATCCCCCAGCAGGCCACTAAACAGCGCTTCGGGCAGATGCAACAGCGCGGAGTCAGTTCTCGCGCTGACGGTCAGCTCCGGCAACACCGCGCGGGCCACGATGCCCAGAATGATGGGCAGGATGTAGAACCCGGCCAATAATCCCAGCAGCAATACGGTCGTGCGGCGGGCAGACGGGCCGTCGGGGTTGGTGTAGAACCGCACGAGCACATGCGATAACCCCAGGGTCCCCAGCATCAGCGCGGCGACCAGCGAGATCGTGCGGTAGGTGCTGGTGTGGGTGTCTGCCACGAGTGCGACTTCAAATGCATCGGCGAGGTCGGGCAGGAGTTCGGCTTCGCCGGCACCCAGGCGCAGCACAATGAACACCGTGGGGATAAATAGCGCGGAAAGTTTGAACCAGTATTGGACGGCTTGAGCGACCGTGACCGAGCGCATGCCACCGGAAATCACCGTCGGTAACACCACGAGGATGACAATGGCCGGCCCCAGCCAGGCCGGTAGCCCGGTCGTGGCGGACAGGGCCAGTGCGGCCCCGTGGAGTTGGGGAATGATATAGAGCCACCCGGTGAACACGACCAGCACCGCGGTCAGTCGCCGCAACGTTGGCGATGGTAGGCGTAAGGTCATCAGATCCGGGATCGTGTAGGCACCGGAGCGGCGCAGCGGGGCCGCCACAAAGACTAACAGCGATAAGAACCCGGCGGTGTAGCCGACGGGATACCACAGCCCCTGGGTCCCATAGGCCATGATGAGGCCGGCGACTCCGAGAAAAGAAGCGGCCGAGAGGTATTCGCCCGCGATGGCTGAAGCGTTCATCCACGGCGGCACCCGTCGCGAGGCGACGTAGAAGTCTCGGGTCGTACGAGTGCGGCGCAGCCCGTGGACACTGATAATGATGGTCACGACACAGACCACGCCGATAGCGGCCAGCACAAATAGCGCATCGTCCATCATTGGTTCACCGTCTGCAGGTCTGCGGTTTCTTCGTTGACAGCTCGCTCATTGGCTGCTGCCCACCGAACATAGAACCAGCCCAAAAACAGCAGCAGTGGGATCACGACGACCACCGGGAATAACCACTCCAGGGGAACGCCACCCAGGCGGGTCGCTGCCAGGGAAGGGCTGAAGTGGAAGGCGAGGTTTCCGCCAAAGACCACCCCGATGAACCAGGACAACAGCGTCACGGCAAGCCGCAGTTGGGTCCGCATGAGCCGCCGGAGTCGCCGATACACATCAGCAGATGGTTTCTTGGTGTGGGCGGCAGGATTGTGGAGGACTTCTTGCACACTGGGTAATCCGGTGGGCATCTGGACGGGTTGGCGTCGTGCCCGCATAGCCCGAATGCTTTCCGGAACTTCTCGCGGCGGCTCGGGCTCACGAATCAGGTCGAGTTCAAAGTCCTCCTCTTCCGGATGCTGTGGTGCAATCATCCCCCACCCCGAGGTACCGAGCGGACGTTGAGTTGTTTGAGTCGTTGTCGTACTTGCGGCATGAGGCGGCGACTGACGGGCAGTTCGGTTTCTTCGATGTAGATTCGCATGCGACCGCTCTGCTGGACAATTTTCGTCGCGTAATTCAAGTTGACGATATGTGAGCGGTGAATGCGCACAAAATCATAGGCGGCCCATTCCCCTTCAATCCCGGCCAGCGAAATCCGGATGAGGTATGAATCGTCGGCGGTGTGAATCCGGGCGTAGTCCCCTTGGGCCTGCGCCCAGCGGATCGAACGAATCGGGATGAGTAATTGTTGTGACCCCTGGTGCACTGCGATGCGCCCCTGATCGGGCACCTGCATCAGCGGCCCGGTATCCACCCGGTTAAGGGTCTTCCGTAGCGCGTCGTGCAGTCGTGCTGGCCGGACGGGTTTGAGTAAGTAGTCGAGGGCATCGAGTTCAAAAGCATGCACGGCCGGGCGGGCATCGGCGGTAACAAACACGACGTGCGGTGTTTCAGCGCCGTCTTGTCGATGCAGTTCACGAGCCAATTCCATGCCGTTGGTCCCGGGCATATGGATGTCGAGCAGCACCACATCGATGCGCCGGCGTCGCAAAACATCCTTGGCTTCGGCAACGCTGATCGCGGTTTCGACGTCAGCCACCAGTGGGTCAGCTTCCAGCAGCCATCGCATCTGTTGTACCGCCGGTTCTTCATCGTCGACGGCTAGCACATGCAGTCCGCGTCGTTGAGAATCCGTCATGTGCGACTCCCCATGACCGGGGTGACGATACGTGCCGGGGATTTAAACTTTGGAATCCGCATCGAGACGTTCATGCCGGCATCGGGGGCGGTCTCGATGTGGAGGCCGTGGCCCGTCCCGTAGGCCTGGCGTAACCGCAGATCCACATTGCGTAACCCGACGTGTGAGCCGTCGACTTCACCGCGCATCAATTTTGCCATGAATTCAGGGTCCGCACCGGCCCCGCCGTCTTCGACGCTGATTTCGGCGTAGGTATCCACGTCTTTGGCCCGAACGAAGACGTGGCCTTGCTCCTGGGTATCGTACATCCCGTGTCGCACCGCATTTTCGACCAGCGGTTGGACGCTGAGAAACGGGATCTCCAGTCCCAGCACCTCCGGGGCAATGTCTAAACTCACCTGAAGCCGCTCACCGAAGCGAGCCTTTTCTAAAATGACGTAGTGTTCAACCGCGGTCAGCTCATCCTCCAGTGTTGTGAAGTCACCCTCGGTGCCTAAGGAGTACCGGATAAAGTCCGCGAAATCGACCAGCAGTTCGCGGGCGCGAGTGGGATCAACGGCAATGAGTCCTGCAATAGCGTTCAACGAGTTGTAGATGAAGTGGGGCGAGATTTGGGCACGCAAACTCCGCAATTGTGCGTCGATGAGTTGCTCTCGAGTCAGCTCCACGAGTTGCTGATAATCCGGTTCAGTCTCAACCGCTGGTTCTCGAGCTTTTCGACGAAAGAGCAATGAGGTCACCACCTGACAGCCTCTGATGCCGCCACTGTGCGTGCCGGCAATCTCGTTTCGCTAGCCTCCAACCTACTCTACCCAATCGTGACTGTCTTCACTTTTGATCCGGACAAACCGCTCGGCTCATAGGCTGCGCCGCTCGTCGCACAATAGCGTCCTTTCACTTTCGTGATACAGCTCACAGTTTCTACATTGGGGCAGAAGGATAACCATCGAGCTCCTTGTGGAGGACCCTCATGAGTACCGTTGACTACTCGGATTTCTCAGCTGTGCAGAAAGCCGAAAAATTCCAAACCCTACGCAGCACACACCGGAAATTTGCGTTTCCCATGACCGCAATATTTTTGGTGTGGTACCTGGGATTCGTCGTCGTGGCGGCATTTTTCCCAGAATTCATGGCCATCCAAGTCTTAGGCAACATCAATCTCGGTATCGTCCTGGGACTTGCCCAGTTCGTGACCACGTTTATCATCACCGGTATCTACGTGGTGTACGCAAATCGCAAGATCGACCCCATCGCGACCGATCTGCGCGAAACCATGGAAACAGCCGGCGCTGTCGGGACCACATTCGAAGTCACCGAACAAGCCCCACAGCCAACAACATCGCGCACTGATTACGCCACCTCCGGCCAAGGCTCAGGAGAATAACCATGACTCAATTGACTCTTTTCACCGCTGAAACTTCGGAGAATTTCTCAACCGAAGCCGGCAATCCCTGGGCCAACATCGGTATTTTCCTGGTGTTCGTGGCCATCACGCTCTACGCGGTGCTGCGTGCTTCACGTAAAACGAAAACGGCCACGGACTTCTACGCCGGTGGCCGCTCCTTTACTGGTACGCAAAACGGCACCGCCATCGCCGGTGACTATCTTTCAGCCGCGTCTTTCCTCGGAATCGTTGGGGCCATCGCCATTTATGGCTACGACGGCTTCCTCTATTCAATCGGCTTCTTGGTCGCCTGGCTCACCGCGCTGCTGTTGGTCGCCGAGATGCTCCGCAACACCGGCAAATTCACGATGGCCGATGTGCTGAGTTTCCGGCTCCGACAGCGACCGGTCCGTATCGCCGCGGCAACCTCAACGCTGGCGGTATCGATCTTCTATCTGCTGGCGCAAATGGCCGGCGCCGGAGCGCTCGTATCGCTGCTATTGGGCATCGACTCCCAGATTGGTCAGTCTTTGGTCATCGCCATCGTCGGGCTGCTCATGATCTTCTACGTCTTCATCGGCGGCATGAAAGGCACCACCTGGGTGCAGATCATCAAAGCAACGCTGCTGCTCATCGGTGTAGGCATCATGAGTATCTGGCTGCTGGCCCTGTTCGGATTCAACTTCTCCGCGATGCTGGGCGACGCAGTTGAGGTCGTAGGCAACCCAGCGTTCTTAGAACCAGGTCTGCAGTACGGGGCTGACACCCTGTCCAAGATTGACTTCATCTCACTTGGTCTCGCCCTGGTCCTAGGGACGGCAGGTCTGCCACACGTGCTGATGCGGTTCTACACCGTCCCAACCGCCAAAGAGGCTCGGAAGTCAGTGGTCTGGGCGATCTTCTTGATCGGTGGGTTCTACCTGTGCACCCTGGTCCTCGGATTCGGTGCTGCAGCCATTGTCGGTCCCGAAACCATTGCCAATGCTCCGGGCGGTCAGAACTCAGCGGCCCCACTGCTGGCCTACGAACTCGGCGGCACGATCCTGCTGGGCATTATCGCAGCGGTAGCCTTCGCCACCATCCTCGCGGTGGTAGCTGGGCTGACGATCACGGCTTCGGCCTCATTTGCCCACGACATCTACGGACAGGTCATCAAGAAGGGCAAGCTCGACACCAAGGGCGAAATGCGCGCCGGACGCGCCACGGTTGTGGTCGTCGGTGTCCTGGCGATCCTGGGCGGCATCGGTGCACAGGGCCAAAACGTGGCCTTCCTGGTGGCCCTGGCGTTCGCGGTGGCCGCATCCGCGAACCTGCCAACAATCCTGTATTCGCTGTTCTGGAAAGGCTTCACCACTCGCGGAGCCCTATGGTCTATGTACGGCGGACTCATCTCCTCGGTGTCGCTGATCGTGTTCTCACCAGTGATGTGGGGTGCCGAAACCTCGTTCTTCCCAGAGGTCGATCTGGCGTTCTACCCACTGACCAACCCCGGAATTATCTCGATTCCGTTGTCATTCCTGCTGGGCTGGATTGGCTCCGTCACCTCGAAGGCAGTCGAGGATCCGGCCAAACAGGCAGAGATGGAAGTCCGGTCACTCACCGGAGTCGGTGCTGAGAAAGCAACCGACCACTAACCACTTCAACCTTCCGAAAAACGCACTGCTCCCTGGTCACGGACTGATCTTCAGTCCCGTTGGCCAGGGAGCAGTGTTGTCTGTGCAGGAGGCTTAGATCCGCTGAACTCCAGCTTCAACTGCTGGGCGTAATGGCGCTGGGATGACCGGTTGGCCGTCGACAATGTCGAGGAGGCCAACGGCTTCTAACTGGCGCAACCGGGGAATCAACACCGTCTGGGTGTCCTCGATCGTCTCAGGATTGGTGATGAACTTCGCGGTGTCGGCGGCAGCCTCGGCATCTGCATCGAGGGTCAGCGTTTGGTAAACATATGTGGCCACGAGTTCTTCAGCTGCTTCAAGCTGATCGAATTCCTCAAAACCGAAGGTGCTGGCTTTGCTGCTCGGCTGCACTTTAGTGGACTTGATCTCCACCAGGTCGGTTTCTTGCAGCGTGGTCCAGAAAGCCATGAGTTCCGGAATGGCCTGCGCCGAGGTGACATACCGGGTGGGGCGTTGGGCCGCTGGCAGACTCAGATCGAGATCGGTTGCGGCAGCTTCATCCTCTGCGGGTTTCTTAGCTACCCCTTCAGCATCAATATCGATCGTTGCAGCAACATCTTGGATGTCAGCACGCTTGGGTAGCCCCGTGCCGGTGACCGCGTGCGATTCGCCCATCCACTGGAAGAACTCTTTGACCCCGGCCATGAACCGGGTTTCCACAATGGCGGTATAGCGTGCTTCTGGGTCGTCTGCAGACGCTCCAGGCGTCTCAGCGGTCTCATCGACGATTTCTACAACATCATCCGACGCTGGGGTAGGTTCTTCTGCTGGAGTCTCATCTTCGGGGACTGGTTCGCTGACCTCTTGCGCCGGCAGGAGTTCTTCCAGCACGGCCTCGAACGACGCATCGCGTTGTGTGGACAGAGTTTTCACGGCCGCTGAGACTAAATACGCGCCAGCGCCAGCCACTGCGTGTTCTGGGTTACGCTGCAGTAGGCTGCTGGTCGATCGGAGTGCGCGGCCTTTAGTTGCGAGCGCGTCAATAGCGGTCGTGGCGTTTTGCATTGCGCGTGGAATGTCACGCTGGACGAAGCGTACCGCACCATTAAGTAATTGGTGAGACTCGTACCAGCTGTCAAGAGATTCCAGGGCGACCACGGCGACCTGTGCTGTACTGGGCCGTCCATGGCTGGCCTCGGGACCTAGGGCGTCCAGCAGCTCTTCGGCGTGTGCCGTGTGATCGTTTTGAAAGGCCGTTGCAATGTCTCGCAGCGTATTTATCGCGCGCGCTCGTTCGTCACTCACGTAGGTATCAACTCCAACTCGGTTCGCTCGGTGGCGAAAATGTACTTATTCCCAGGTGACGTTATCAAAAATAGCTGGGAAATATGCGGTAAAGGGCAGGTTCTACGGTCAGAAGCTGCCTTCAGCGGCGGGAAACGCTAGCTCGAACCTGAGTCATACGTCGAGTCACTAGGAAAGACGGCTCATCTCGTTGCTCTGCTCACGAGAGCCTCGTGAGCATCCAACCGTAAACAGAAGCGTGCAGGATTCTTTATGATATTTCCCAGCAGGCTGCTCTAGCCACACAGTGTGTGGAGAGGGATAATGGCTAGCGAGAGGAGCTGATCGCTATGATCCAGGACCCAAAACGTAAGTCCCAAAATGAGGGCGAAGACTATATCGACGAAGAAAATGAGTCGGAAGAACGAGAAGATGCCGTCGTTGAAGAACAAGGCAAAGAATCGTTCCCGGCTTCGGACCCACCAGCAAATTACTAATCCAACAGTTGGGTTTCAGCACAGGGGCTGCGGTTCCTGTGCTGAAACCACATCAACTCATCACGCGCGCTGCGACGTCGATTTATTTCGCGTGACTCGGCACGGTCTGCGGCGCGGTCACGAAGAGTTCGGCAAGATCGTTGGGCGTCTTGCCCGCCAGTGTGCTCCACAGGTGCAGACCTGGTTGCGGGGCAAGTGGCAGAATATTGGGTACTCCCACGGTCGTCAGACCCGCCGCTAGTGCAGAAGTGACTCCCGTCAACGAATCTTCTATCGCGACCATTCCGACAATATGCAGTTCAGTCATATCGGCATGCTGTTCGGCTAAGCGGGTGGCCGCCAGCAAATACGCATCGGGTTCAGGTTTGCCACGTGCCACGGAACTCCCGGTCACCTGAACCGTGAACATATCATCAGGCAAGTGCTTTAACACTTCGCGGGTCAACGTGGATTCGCTCATCGTCACCAACGCGCACGGCACAGCGGCCGCACGAAGCTCATACAGCAGCTCGCGGGCTCCGGGCTTCCAGGGGACATGTTGTCGCACCTGGTGTGCAACCGATCGACTCAAGCGATCAATGATTTCTCGCACACCTAAGTCAACGCCCGCCTGCTGGAGGACTGCCGCTGATAGGGGCAGCGCATTTCCGATGAGCGCCTCGGATTGTTGTACCGACCAGGTTTGACCGTATTCTTCTAGCAATTCCACCTCGGCGTGATACCAGTATGGTTCGGTGTCCACCAACGTGCCGTCCATGTCCCACAGCACGGCCTGCAATTCATAGGCCACGTCATCTCCTTTACTCTATTTGGCCCCGTTGTCGCGGCCTGAAGCTTGTTTCGACCATCGTGCCTGAACTTTCTTACCCCCGGTGTCTCCGCGGTAGCCCACGAGTTACGCCTTCGTGGCCTCGACGTGAACACGACCGCTGTCGTGGACCGTGAACCTGGCCAGTAGCACTCGCCTGCGATCTATGTTGAAGTAAGGACATGAGTACATCTGAGAACATCACAGCCGAAGACCAGACCCATCTTCAACGATGCATAGCGTTAGCCCGTGAAGCGCTCGACGCGGGTGATCAGCCTTTTGGCTCGATGCTAGTGAGCTCTGACGGACGAGAACTCTTTGCGGATCGCAACCGCGTTTCAGGCGGCGATCGAACCCAACACCCGGAATTTGCCATCGCGCGTTGGGCCGCAGCCAATCTGACACCAGAGCAACGGGCCAGTGCGACGGTCTATACCTCGGGTGAACATTGCCCGATGTGCGCTGCGGCGCACGCATTGGTGGGCCTGGGACGGATCGTGTATGCCTCAAGCAGCGCCCAGTTGACGGCCTGGCGAACAGAATGGGGGCTACCTTCTGGACCGGTCCTGCCACTGCCCATCCAGGAGGTCGCTCCGGAGGTGGACGTTGCGGGCCCGGATACCGA
>DATBUK010000175.1:0-9913 GCA_036516155.1 Yaniella sp. | reverse complement strand
GTGGTCAGGGCTAGCCTGATCCCCCAGCGATGCGGTGAATGGTTAGGCTGCGGGAGTTCTTCTAACCGCATGTGTGTGGTGGATCGGTTGATATCAACGGGTAAAATCTCGATGCCCATCCGCCGGGCTTCGGCCACCATGAGACGTTTCGGATACATGCCGGGATCATGTTCTAACACGGCTGCCATAAATGCCGCCGGGTGGTGGGTCTTGAGCCAGGCGGATTCATAGGTTGGGATGGCAAAGGCCGCCCCGTGGGCTTTACAGAACCCAAAGGAGCCAAAAGCAGCGAAGGTTTCCCAGACTTCATCGATCACATCAAGGTCCCACCCTCGTTCCAGGGCCGTGGCCCGAAAGAAGGTTTCGACCCGAGGTTGTTCATCGGATCCGAGGCGACGTCGATATTCATCGGCGGCTGCTAGCCCGCAGTCGGTCATGAGGTCGAAGGTGCGCAGGAGTTGTTCGTGGAAGACGGTGACTCCGTGGGTTTCTTCCAGGATGGGTTTCAACAGCGGATGCGGGTAGTGGGCCGGGGCCAGCTGGTGGCGGTAGTCCAAAAAGGGGCGGACCATATCGGATTTCATCGGTCCGGGACGGAACAGTGAGATGTCGATGATCAGGTCATTGATCGATTCCGGTTCGAGTTTGCCAATGAGTTCGCGTTGACCCGGGGATTCGATTTGGAAACATCCCAGGGTGTGGGTGGTTTGAATCATGGCATAGGTGGCCGGATCGTCGTGGGGTATTTCCTCCAGGTCGATTTGTTCACCGGTGGTGCGTTCAATTTCTTCGAGCGCATAGGCGATGGTGGATTGCATGCGTACCCCGAGCACATCGAGTTTCAGCATGCCCATCGGGTCCATATCGTGTTTATCGAACTGGCTCATGGGCAGCCCCATGCCAGAAGCTTCCACCGGTGTCCGATCGAGCAGGGTTTTATCGCCCAGGATCACACCGCAGGGGTGCATGGAGATATGGCGGGGTAACCGGTCGAGGCGTTCGGTGAGGTCGACCAGAAGATCGAGCTGTTGGTTGCCGGATTTGCGGCTATCTTGGACTTGGGCGGCAAAGTTTTGCAGCTCTGGCATATGGTCGAGCGCCTGGCGGAAATCGGAGGCCGAGAACCGCCAGAGCTTTTTGGCCAGCTGGTCGACGCGTTGCTGTTCTAAGCCCAGGGCCCGACCGGCATCACGGACTGCCCCGCGGACCCGGTAGCCATTTTGCATACTCATCAAGGTGGTGCGCTCTGTGCCAAACCGCTCAAAAATTGCGTGATAGATTTCGTGGCGGCGGGCTGATTCCACATCAATGTCGATATCGGGCAGGGTGGAACGGTCTTGGGAAAGAAACCGTTCAAAAATCAGTTCGTGTTCGATTGGATCGACATGCGAAATGCGTAACGCATAGTTCACCAATGATGAGGCACCAGAGCCTCGAGCCGAAACACGGACCTTGCGGTCCTCAATCATGGCCACGACTTCAGCCACGGTGAGAAAGTAACTCGAAAAACCTAGGTTGCCGATGATTTGGAGTTCATCATCGAGCCGGTTGAGGATGCGGTGGTAGTCGTCTCCGGCCGGGTCGAGGTGACCGAAGCGTTGGCCAAGCCCTGCCTTGGCGCGCTGGGATAACACGGTCAGGGGGTCGCCTTCGATCCCGATGACATCGAATTCTGGTACTCGCGGTTGGCCCCACCCAAGATCTTGGGCTGGGTCCAAGGCACAGGTTTCGGCAAGTCGGTGGGTGGTTTCCAACAGCTGGCGAGCGGCTGCTGTACCGAGTCCGGCCTCGTGTGCAATTTCATGTGCCAACGCGTGCATGGCTTGAGCTGATTTGAGCCAGCCTTGTCCGTTGGGTTGGATATCGGTGAGCGTATCGAGGCTGGAAAGAGCCCGTGCTGCATCGACGACATCTGCGGTCGCGGCCCCGTCGGGGGTCGCGTAGCGCACCGCATTGGTCAGCACTGCTGGTGTGTCGAGGTCGTGACTAGCTCGCAACATACGCACTGCTTGTGCGGTGGAGAGTCGTTCCGACGGCAGGGACATATGCGATACGACTTCTGCGACGAGCGCCTGAGCTGGCAGCGCTTGTTTCCACAGTTTCAGCCGGGTCCGCCCGGCAGTATATTTGCGTTGGACCATGAACGCGCCCACGTCTGAGCCGGGGCCTACCAGAATCTTTAACACGTCCCCGGCTCCCGCGGCGCGAGCTAATTGCGAGACATAAAGATATGGAGTCTCATCGGCGCCAAGCTGGGTGTGCGCCAGCGAGATTAACCGTACGAGCGCTTGATACCCAGCTCCAAGATTCTGGGCTTGGCCACATCCGGCTTGCGCTGCGTTCACGGCCAGAATGGTCACCCGGCCGGCTGGGAGGGGGTGACCGTCTGCGGTCGTGGATGGATCCCACTTCACCGCGAGGTTCACCCCCACCACCGGAGCGATATTGTGCGCAAGACACGCTTTGATGTGTTTGGCCATCCCGTAGAGCCCATCTCGATCCGTGCATCCCAGAATCTGGGCACCATCGGCTGCCGCAACAGCGGCCAGCTCTTCGGGCCAGGACACCCCAAAATGCGCTGAGTAGGCGGTGGTGACGTTGAGATGGGCAAAATCGGGTGCCATGACTACGCGACTTCGTCCAATCGCAGCGCGTCATGAATTTGCACTAGACGCCAGCGGCCGGATTCGAGGTGGTGTGAAATATCCAGGGTCAACAACGGCGCGTTTCGTGCCCGCGAGAGTCCGACTTGGACGCGCCACACTTGTTGATCGACCAATCCGGGGCCGTGTCCCAGAGCAGCCCGGCGTTCTTCTGCCCACCACCTGCGACGAACGTACCAGCGCTGTGGCTGGGCTTTGACCGTATATGAGCGGCCACCGTATACCAGGTGTAGTGGTACCCCCGCGGTCGTACAGGTCACCTGGATGGATTGGGTGAGTGTTCCCATGAAAAAGCCCTCCCTGATCAGTGGTTTCAATGTGTGATGCTGTTCGTGCTCTCAGCATAAAAATTCACACGGACACGATAAGCACGAGCGGGGTCGACTGTTGTTGTGACATCAGAGCATTCATAATGGGGCCATGACCACTTCTGCTTTTGATACGGCCTTATCCGAGCTCTTAGATGCCCGACGAGTCACGGGTGTCTCGACGTCGAACGGGCGTGTCGTGACCACCGTCCAGCAGCTCAAGCCCGATCGCAGCGGGTATATCACCCAGCTGTGGGATGTGACCACTACCCCGGTGCAGCTGACTCGGGGCGAGGAGTCGGTGTCGGCTGTTGAACAAGCCGATGACGGCCGCCTATTTTTCTTATCCTCACGTGAACCCGCTGCAAAAGAGCCGGACGCGCCCTCTGCAGCCGGGACGAAATTGTGGATGCTGCCCACAACCGGAGAACCAATCGTGATAGCCCAGCGGACCTGGGGTTTTACTGGGCTGCGCGTCGCTGAAAATCATCTGGTGGTCGCCATGCAATGGCATAGTCAGGCTGCCACGCACGAACAACACGAAGAACTCGCCGCGACCCGCGAGGATACAAAGGTCTCAGGTGTGGTCTACTCACAATTTCCCACCCGGTCCTGGGATCGCGATCTTCCAGCAGGCCGAACAGTCCTCGGCATCGCCCCGCTGCCAAGCTCTGAGGATGCACTGGAGTTTACGCGAGTCGAGTTGCCACCCGGGCGGTTAGTGAACTGGCACGTCGATCCCGCCGGCCAGCACGCGCTTGTGACCATGTCCCAGCATGGCGGGAATACCCCCGACGAAGTCCAAACGCAGGTGGTCTATCGCATCGATTTTCTCACCGGTCAGGCAGTTGAGCTGCTCACTTCTACCATGGATCAGGAATACAGTGCTGGTCCCCTGAGCCCGGATGGGGCTCGGGCGATAGTCAGTATCAGCACGCCCTGGCGCGAAAGCCACAACCTGTCGGTCAGGTCCGGCATTCTGGATGTGCGCAGCGGCCAGTTGGATACTGTGTGGCCTGACTTAGATCGGTGGGTCTCTTGCGAGTGGCTCACCGATTCTCATCTCGTCGCAACCGCTGACGACGAAGGTGCCGGTGCGATCTTTGTCGGCAATATCCAGGACGCACAGCCGGTTCGGATTACTCCTAAGATCGATACCTGGCGCGAGCATGACCAGCTCGATGCGGCACGCGCCTACAGCGGCCTCGCGACGGATTCGCAGATCAATACCGATACCGCTGCGGTGGTATATGCCATCTCGTCCGGGATTGCTGCCAGTCCGCGGCTTGTGGCATTTGAACTCAACCCGGACCAACCCGCTGTTATCGAACCTGAGGTGGTGACCAGTCCGGCGACCCCGTTGCCTTCCCCGGGTCGGCTCGCCACGCTCAGCACCATCGCTGAAGACGGCACACCAATCCGTTCCTGGTTACGGCTTCCAGCAGGTCAGGGGCCGTTTCCGATGGTGGTATTTGTGCACGGCGGGCCGTGGGGCTCCTGGAATGACTGGACGTATCGTTGGAATCCTGACCCATTTGTTGCAGCGGGATATGCTGTCTTGCTGCCGGATCCTGCGATCTCCACCGGTTATGGCCAGCACATGATCGAGCGTGGCAATCAACAACTCGGCGGTACACCATTTACTGACCTGCTCCAACTCATTGACACGGCCACGGCTCGTGACGAGATCGATGCGACCAACGTGGCGGTGGCCGGCGGTTCCTATGGTGGCTACCTGGCCAACTGGGTAGCCGGACACACGGGTACTCGATTTCGCTGCATCATCACCCACGCATCCCTGTGGGATACCACCGCGATGGGACAAACCACTGATAACGCAACCTGGGATCGAGCGATGGCCCCACAGACCCAGTACTCACCACACCGGTATGCCGACAAGATTGCTGTACCCATGCTGGTCACCCACGGTGATAAAGACTATCGGGTGCCCATCGGTCAGGCCCAGCAGCTGTGGCATGCCCTGCATACCGTCACTCCGGCGATTACCGATGCGCAAGGCCACACAGCCCACCGCTACCTGTATTTCCCTGATGAAGGTCACTGGATTTTAGGACGAGGGAATGCTGAAGCCTGGTATAAAGTCTTTTGCAATTTCTTAGATGTCCACCTGCGCGGAGCGGCTGAAACATATCCCCCGGCCTTAGGCTGAGGCCGGTTAGACCAACGTATCTTGTCCTCCGGTGGGATCAAACGGTTGGATCAGTTCGGGCCCGTTATTCCGCACCGAACCTACGGCCGGGTCGACCGGGTACATCTCCCATTGACTGGCAACCTCATAAGCTTCTGCCACGACCGCATCGACCAAATGTGCGGCCTCGTCCTTAGTCACTTCGCCAGCCGAAAGCCACTCATCCATCATGGCGTGGCTCATGGGTAGTGGCAGCCGGTCGTGCAAGCCCGATAACTGATCGAGGATGGCCGGCTGACTACCTGGCTGCGGGGACGGTCCGGTCAGAATCGTCGTCGATAATATCCACTGAGCGTCATCAGCGGCTGCTGGATCTTTCCACCACTCGTACAACCCAGCGAAAAAGATCGGTGAACCATCTTTGGGCCGCACAAAATACGGTTGTTTTCGCTCACCCTTCTTCTCGGGGGCTAACCACTCGTAATACCCATCCACGGGGATCGCGGCACGACGGGTTTTGACGGCTGCTCGAAACGAGGGCTTATCAACCACACTTTCAGACCGGGCATTAAACGTGCGCTGACCAAAAGAAAGGTCTTTAGCCCAGCTGGGCACTAAACCCCATCGAGCAAGATAGAGGTGCCGTTGCCACGGAGTGGTCGTATCTTGTGGATCTTGGTAGTGCTCGACAAGTACCGGCACATCTTTGGTCGGGGCCACGTTATAGTCGGGAGGCAACTCCTCGAAGTTGACGCTATCTGCCCCACTGGCTGCCATCAGATCGCCAATAGCTCTTGCCACTACATACCGTCCACACATAGTTCTAGTATGCCAGCCGAGTGACCCCGGTGGCGAGGCCGGGCCCCAAACACGCCGCTGTGACTTGTCTATCCGCCTAGGATCAACCATGGTCAAAGAGGATCCGATATGGTCAGATAGTGTGTGATCGCCCCCTACCCCTAGGGGCTTACTCATGATTTCAAGGAGAATATATGGCGTATAAAGTTCAGGCTGCCGTGGTGCGTGCCAAAGACGCTCCGGTCACCATCGAAACGATCATCGTGCCAAAACCTGGTCCCGGTGAGGTTGTCGTCGATGTCTCAACTTGCGGGGTGTGTCACACCGACTACCTGTATGTTGAAGGCGGCGTGGGCGACAATTACCCATACCTACTGGGTCACGAATCCACCGCTGTCGTGGCTGAGATTGGCGAAGGTGTCACCAACGTTGCGGTCGGTGACAAGGTCATTTTGAACTGGCGCGCCGTGTGCGGTGAATGCCGTGCTTGTAAGAAGGGTGATCTGAAGTACTGCTTCAACACGCACAACGCCGAACAGAAGATGACGCTCGAAGACGGCACCGAACTTGAAGCAGCACTTGGCATCGGTTCCTTTGCCGAAAAGACGCTGGTTGCTGCCGGACAGTGCACCAAGATTGATGCTGAGCTTGAAGACGACCAGGATGCCGCTGTCGGCCTGCTGGGCTGTGGTGTCATGGCTGGCATCGGTGCTGCCATCAACACCGGTGAACTCAAGCGCGGTGAGTCACTGGCTGTTATCGGTTGTGGCGGTGTCGGGATGGCCGCCATTCAAGGCGGCAAACTTGCCGGCGCTACCACAATCATTGCTGTCGACATCGACGACGCCAAGCTGGAACAGGCCAAGACGCTGGGAGCAACTCACACGGTGAACTCCAAACAGGTCGATCCAGTAGAGGCCATCCGTGAACTCACCGATGGTTTCGGCGCTGACGTCGTCGTAGAAGCCGTGGGACGTCCTGAGACCTACGAGCAAGCATTCTACGCTCGCGATCTGGCCGGTCGTGTCGTGCTGGTCGGTGTCCCACACCCCGACATGAAACTCGAGCTGCCACTGGCAGATGTCTTTAGCCGTGGCGGGGCGCTGAAGTCCTCCTGGTACGGTGACACCCTGCCATCACGTGACTTCCCAATGCTGGTAGACCAATATCAGCTGGGTAGGCTGGATTTAGATGCGTTTGTATCCGAACGCATCACCTTGAACGACATTAACGAAGCATTCGACAAAATGAACGCCGGCAAAGTCCTGCGTTCAGTGGTGGAGATGTAATGGCAAAGATTGAAAATATTGTAACCTCAGGGACTTTCTCACTTGACGGTGAGACGCACAATGTGGACAACAACGTCTACATTGTCGGGGATGACAAAAGCGTCATTGTCATTGACCCGGCGCACGAGGTCGACAAGGTCCGTGACACCATCGGTGGCCGGAGCGTCTCGGCTATCCTGCTGACCCACGGTCACGACGACCACATTTCCGAGGTCATCAAGCTTCGCGAGATGGTCGATGCCCCAGTTTTGATTCATAAAGATGACCAGATGCTCTGGGACGCGACCCACCCGAACGAGCAACCGGATGGCTACATCAGTGACGGAGACACCTTCGATATCGCCGGTGTTACCCTCACAGCGATCCATACGCCGGGCCACTCCCCCGGCTGCGTGGTCTTCCACGCACCAGAGCTCGAAGGTGGTGTCTTGTTCTCCGGTGACACCCTGTTCAATGGTGGACCCGGTGCAACCGGACGGTCGTACTCGGACTTCGATACCATCATCGAGTCCATCAAAAATAAGATCTTCCCACTGCCAGAGCACACCAAAGTACTCACTGGCCACGGTGACTCCACCGTGATCGGCGAAGAAAAACCCAACCTGGACGAATGGATCAAACGCGGTTACTAACATCGCGTTCTAACGTTCGTCATGGCTCGATCTTATCGACGAACTCACCATGAACTTAACATCGGGGTGGGTGCAGTAACAGACTGCACCCACCCCGATGTCGTCTTAACCCCTGATAAGCCTTGTTGCCAGCTATGCTGCCTTCAGTAAACAGTGTGGCTTATAAGTCTTTCTGGGGGCACTGACTGCTCAGGAAATCGCTGCTGCCGGGCTTAAAGCCACCAAGACAGGGATCACGTTTTTACCGCGCAAGCCGAATCCAATCGCGTCAACAAGCGGGAGGCTTAAACCCGGCGCGAACTTATCTTCGATACTGTAGCGGTCTCCGCAATCTATATCCGAGTGCGGAGACCGCTGCGTTTTAATGTGGCTTGGTTTTCTTCGGCGTTTCTAATTAGTCGTTAAGCCGTACAGTTTGTGACTGTTCACTGCGGCCGAGGATCCCATCGGCGTCATACAGGATCGCTGAGGTGATCCCGCCTCCGGTTTGCCCGATGTTGCCGGAGATAGCCAAACCCAGCCACTCTCCTACTGGCTCACGCAGGAAGTGAATGGTCAGATCAACATTCGCGAAGAAGACATTCTCCGTGAAAGGTTCGGCAAGCGGTGCGAGTCCATTGGCTGCATCAACGAGCCCCATCAGACGCATGAAGGGCGTGGTGGGTTCACCTTCGATCGTGTCAATGTCACTGGTGATCCATACTCTGCCGTGGCCCGGAGCGTGATCGTCGAATTTCCGGGCTTGAAGCGAACGAATGTATCCGCCGGGCCATCGAGTACCCATGCCATCCCACGGTTCAGCTTCTTCTACCGGTGGCAATACCGGGTCAGTCAATCCACTGACGCGAGAAGTGTCGGAGGCGATCACTTTCCATGTTCGACCAACGAGCACAGCCCTGCCCTCGGCGTAAACGGTGGATTGAATGAGCTCGATAGTCCGACCGGGACGAACGGTCTCGGTGACCACTTTGAGCTCACCGGCGTGCAATTTTCCAAGAATATCAAAACTAATACGGGTGGTGATGAAGTCTTCACGTGGCTGATACGCTTCGAGCTCGGCAGCCACTAATCCTGAGACACTGCCCATATGGAGTTCGTCGTCTTGCCATGCCCCTTGAGCATGAGGAGTCGAGACGAAATACGAGGTTCTGACATCTTCAGTCATCTCGATGGGTTTAATACGCCGAAAGTACGCGGTGTCTTCTACTTGAGTTGCTTCCTGTGATGAGGTCATGAGCCTATCCTGCCAGATCACCACCACCGTTGTGAGTTGTGGCACGGGATGTCTCATAAACCTGGGACGCCAATTAGTTCACTAGTCCACCGATTTCGGTACCAATGACGAATAACCCCATGATCAATACGAACCAGCCGAACCCTTGCTGCAGGGAGGTAGGTGCGATTCGGGACACCAGACGCGCCCCGAGCAAAGATCCGAGGATTGCCAGCGCCGTGAAAGTGAGTGTCACCGGCCAGTCAATACTCACCGCTAGGATGTGGCCACCCAACGCTGCCCCGTTTTTCATCACAATGGCTAACAGTGATGTTCCGATGGCTAAGTGGATGGGCAACCCACCGAAAAGCACTAACGCAGGCACGATGAGAAAACCGCCGCCGGCCCCTACCAAACCGGTGACCGCTCCGACCAAGACCCCAAGCAGTGCTGAAACCCAAAGTTTAGGAGTCGGTGGATCTTGCGTCTGGGGTTGTTTTTTGCCTCTGATCATGGTGGTGGAAGTTAACAACATGATCACTGCAAAAATGATCATCAAGAGGTACCCCGGGACAAACTGGGCACTCCATCCCCCAGCGAAGGCCCCGGCCATGGAAGCAAGCCCGAAGGGCAGTCCCACCTTGAACGACACCATTCTGCGCCGCCAATGCGGAATCAACCCGACCAATGACGTCAGAGCTACCACCACAAGCGAGGAGGCGATGGCTTCCTGAGCTTCCATGCCCATTATGTAATTGAGAATGGGCACCGTCAGGATAGAGCCACCACCACCTAGCAGTCCGAGTGATACTCCAACAAGAAGTGCTAGAACATACCCAAGGATGATCATGGATTACTGTG
>DATBUK010000174.1:0-2527 GCA_036516155.1 Yaniella sp. | reverse complement strand
CAGGTAGTGGTCTTCGCCCAGGTGGGCGGTCACGCCATCGTCCATGACAACACCGTCGTCGGAGACCATCGCGCCGTAGCGAACCTTGCCGATGGGCAGTTTCATCCACTTATTGGTGTACAGGTGGTTGAGCAGTTTCGGCACATCGGGTCCGCGCAGGTCGATCTTGCCCAGCGGAGTAACGTCGATGATGCCGACACTTTCCCGGACGCGACGAACCTCGGCGGCTGGATCACCGTAGTGTTCAGGGCGGATCCAGGCCCCGGCAACCATGGGCACCGCGCCGTTGGCATCGTGCCACGACTGGATCGACGAATAGCGGACCGGATCATAGTTCCGACCGGCCAGTGCGCCCAGGGTAACCGGTGCGTACATTGGCCGCCAGGTGGTCGTGCCGGTCTCGGCGATGGTCTTGCCGGTGGCTTCGGCGACGATCGCAATGAAGTTCACCAGCTCGATCTTGCCCTGCAGCGGTCCCATCGTCACGGTTGTGAAGCGTTTGACCAGTTCGGCCGAGTCGAACCCCTCTTTGACGGCTTCGATAAGGTCCTCGGAGGTGATGTCTTCGGAGTAGTCGACGAAACCGTGGGTGGTCGAGCGGAATAGTTCTGGGTGCTCTGGCACGTCCAGTTTGGTGATTTCGGGCAGCTGGATCTGGTCGGTGCCAGAAGGTGCGGCATCGGTGACGGTTGGTGCCACCGAGACTTTATAGTCACGTTCTGCGCGGGCATGGGCTGCCGCACGAGTACCAACGGATGCGCCATTCTCGCGCAGTTGCGCTACACTGCCGTCCCCAGCGAGCCCACCGGCGGCATAAACGCCCTCTTCGGTGCCGCCCGGCAAAAAGCGGGCTGCCCGTGGCTCGTAGTAGGGCACATCGCCCGACATGTTCAGCAGCGAGGTCGGAGCAGTCCAACCGATTGCGGTGACCAACAGATCAGCGTCGATGGTCTGGCCGGTGGACAGCTGGACCCGGGCCAGCTGGCCGCGACGGCCTTCAGCTTTGACCACGGTTTCGCCACGACGGGCGTCCACCACTGCCGCGACATCGACCCCGGCACGACGCAGGTCTTCGATTGCCGCGTCGCCTTCGGGATTCGCGGTGAGCACGACAGCGCGTTCACCGGGTTTGACCGAGTACAGGTTGATCATCCGGCGGACCGCGGTCGAAAGCATGACGCCCGGTAGGTCGTTGCCCTCAAACACGTAGGGGCGTTCTAACAGACCTGCCGCCACGACCAGGCTGCGGGCTCGGGTCTTGATGATTCGCTCGGCCATGCCACGCTTCGGCTCACGTTGGACCACTGGGAACCAGTTGTCGTCGTAGCGTGCTGCAACGGTTGAGTTGGTGTAGACCTGAATCCGCGGATTCGATTCGACCTGGGAGCGCAGCTGACGGGCCAGTTCACCGTCTGCCCAGCGCAGATGGCCGCCGAGTTCGTGGTCTTCTTCGACCAGCATGACCGAGGCACCGGCACGGGCTGCTGCAAGGGCGGCTTCCATCCCGGCAGGGCCACCACCGGCGACCAGCACGTCAGTGTGGGCGTAGCGTTTTTCGTAAATTTCGTCGGGGGTCTCTTCGGACACCTCACCGCCGTGGACGAATCCGCGCAGTACTTTCTGGTACAGCGGCCGCAGGAAGTCGGGCTTCATGAAGGTCTTGTAGTAGAACCCCGGACCTAAGAAGCGCGCGCCGAGCTGGTTGACTGCTCGGGCATCGTATTTCAGCGATGGCCAGGTGTTCTGGGAGGACACGTTCATACCGTCGCGGATCAGACGGTGGGCTCCGCGCACGTTGGGTTCATCGTCGACCTGGACGATCGTGCCGGGGTCGTGCAGTGTGCCGGTCAGCATGCCGCGAGGGCTGTGGTATTTCATCGACCGCGAGAAGATTCGCTCGCCGGCGGCAGACAGTGCCGAAGCGATCGTGTCACCCTGGTAGCCGGTGTACGTTTTGCCATTCCAGGTGAAGGTGATGCGCTTTGAGCGGTCAATTTCTTCGTTGGGCTGGGTTGGCAGACGCAGTGGTTGATTCGTTGCATCAGAGGGTGTCATTGAACGTCTCCTTTGGCAGGGATAGTTTCTGAGCGAAGTGCTTTATTCGCAAACGTGTCGCGGTACAGGATGAAAAATTGGCGGCAGCCAGCAGAGTGGAACCACAGTTCTTTGGCCTCACCCCAGGTGTTGTTGCGGGTGTAGAGGTAGTCGGCCCACTCTTCTCGCGTAGTGTTTGCCACGTCTGGGCGAGGTGGTTTTTCACCGTGCTGGACGAATTCTGTTGAGTTGCGTAGCCCGCACCACGGGCAGGTAATTTGCATCATGACTGTGCTCCTTGACGTGATTCGGGTTAGTGACCGACCGCAGCTGCGCCCTTCTCACCGACGAGTGTGCCGGTTGAGAAGCGGTCCAAGCCGAAGCCTTTGATGATGTCGGGGCGTTTGCCGGTCGCGATGGTTTCGGCCATCGCTTCACCCGAGACCGGGCCGGCTTTGAACCCGTAGGTTCCCCAGCCGACATCCACGTAGAA
>DATBUK010000173.1:0-23042 GCA_036516155.1 Yaniella sp. | reverse complement strand
AGTTCAGTTGGCTGTGGAAGCTCGCGAGACTCTACAAGACCAGGGTATCGCCACCCGTGTCGTTTCAGCGCCGTGTCTGGAGTGGTTCGACGCCCAAGATGAGACCTACCGTAATGCAGTGCTACCTGCTGAAGCGCTGCGGGTCTCCATTGAAGCCGGCGTCGAACAAGGCTGGCAGAAATACACCAGCGGCCATGGCCATTCGGTTTCGCTGGAACATTACGGCGCCTCTGCTGATTATCAGACCCTCTTTGAGAAATTTGGTATCACCGCCGACGCGCTCGTCGAAAAAGTCCACAGCCTCTACAACGCCTAAGGAACATCGTGAGTCAAAACCAATACACGAAAGCACTCGACGCTGCAGGCGTCTCCCTGTGGCTCGATGACTTATCACGCGACCGCATCAACTCCGGTGACTTACAGAACCTCATCGACACCAAAACCATTACAGGTGTGACCACAAACCCGGCAATCTTTGCTAAGGCACTGACCTCCGGCACAGCCTACGATGAGCAAATGGAACGCCTGGTGGCTGCCGGCGTCGATGCCCAAAGCGCCGTCGTCGAAATGACCACCGACGATGTCCGTTCAGCCTGTGACGTGCTAGCGCCCGTCTATGAAGCGTCCAACGGGTATGACGGACGCGTCTCGATCGAAGTGGATCCACGCCTTGCGTGGAATACCGACGAGACTGTCACTCAGGCGTTGGAACTTGCACAAAAAGTCGACCGCCCAAATGTTATGGTCAAGATACCAGCCACCGAAGAGGGCCTACCAGCTATCTCGCGTGTGCTCGCCGAGGGCGTCAGCGTCAATGTCACGCTAATCTTTTCGCTAGACCGGTACCGGCAAGTCGTCAACGCGTGGCTGGCCGGCCTGGAGCAAGCCCGGGCTCAAGGTCGAGATTTATCGCAGATTCATTCAGTAGCCAGTTTCTTTGTCTCACGAGTTGATACTGAAATTGATAACCAGTTAGAAGCGGCCGGGCTTGAGGATGAGCAAGTCTTGCAGTTGCGCGGGCGTGCGGGCATAGCTAACGCGCGACTGGCGTACCGGATTTTTGAACAGATGCAAGACACCGAACGCTGGAGGTTACTCGCCTCACAGGGTGCGAACCTCCAGCGGCCGCTGTGGGCGTCTACGGGTACGAAGAACCCGGAGTACTCGGATGTGCGCTACGTGAATGGACTCGTCGCCGAATATACCGTCAACACGTTGCCGGAAGACACGTTGAACGCTGTCGCAGATCACGGCGAAATCACTGCAAACCGCATCCCTGATAATTACGAGATGGATGATGCGCACATGGACGACCTGGCACGGGCCGGGATCGACTATGACCAAGTGGTGGCGAAACTTGAAAAAGAGGGTCTCGAGAAATTCGTTGACGCGTGGCAAGAGCTCCTCGACAGCATTGAGTTGAAGGTCAGCGCCAAACGCTAACAAGTGCGTTAAACGAAGTAGGCCACCGCAGAGATGCGGTGGCCTACTTCGTTAAGGTGCCTAGAACAAGCGTCGTAGCCTTATGGCAGGACGATGACCTGACCTGGGTAGATCAGCGTTGGATCGGCAATCTTGTCAGCATTTGCCTGGTAAATGCTCTGCCAGCCGCCGGAAACGTTGTGCGCCTGGGCGATCTTCGACAGCGTATCGCCGGAGGCTACGGTGTAGGTTTCACCGGTAGGTGCAGCCTGCTGTTGTGGTGCTGGCTGTGCAGGCTGCTGAGCTGGTTCAGCCTGCTGTTGGGTTTCAGCAGGGGCCTGCTGTTGTTGAGTCTGCTGGACTTCAGCGGGGGCTTCTTGCTGCTGTGCTGGAGCTTCCTGTTGCTGTGTCTGCTGCTGACCGGAACCGCCCTGAGGTTCACCGGACAGTCCTAGCTTGGCCGAGCATGCTGGCCATGCGCCCCAGCCCTGACCATCGAGGACGTTTTCAGCGACAGCGATCTGCTGCTCACGGCTGGCGTTGGATGGGTCACCCGAACCACCGTAAGCTTCCCAAGTGGACTGCTTGAACTGGAGGCCACCTTTGTAGCCGTTGCCAGTATCGATGTTCCAGTTGCCGCCGGATTCACATTCGGCAAGCTGATCCCACGTGTTGCCCGTATCGGCAGAAGCCGGAGTGGCAAATGCTAAGAATGGCAGCGAGACTGCTGCAGCAGCTGCGAGAGATTTGGCAGCAAACTTGCCACGTGCGGGTTTGGTCATAGGAGTTTCGTGCTTCACGTTGTGTAGTCCTTTCCTTCGCGAATCGCGATGGGGATGTCTATACCAGGTCAACGTTCCGCCAAACGCTCGTGTGCTAGCGGCTTGATGCAAGTACAACGTTGGCCTGAGTTCGCCACACTACAGGTTTTCGTTTCGTTATCAAACCGTTATCAAGAAAATGATCGTGACGTACAGCACTTCTTGCTCACAGCGGACAGCAATATTTCTCGAAACTCCTTGTCAGATCGGGGTGGAATCGGAGTTATGGCGGAACTGTTAATGCACTGTGAATCACCCTAAGAAATGCTCAAACCGTGATATTCGGGCTTTTAAGGTCACGGTTTGGGCTCAACCGCACATGAAAAAAACGGTTGGTGACCCTGAGGGGCACCAACCGTTTGCAGCTTAGTCTCGGACTTAAAAATCTCCAGAGAACCGAGAAAGTATCCCGAGGGTGATGATAATCCCACCCCACAGCAACGCAAGGGTGACAGTGAGCCGATTCAAGTTTCGTTCGGCGACCCCAGATGAGCTCAAGCCACTGGTCACTCCCCCACCGAACATATCCGACATTCCGCCACCGCGTCCCTTGTGCAAGAGGATGGCAAAGACCAAGGCGACTGAGACAATCACCAGAAGGATCTGGAGCACAAGTTCAAAATTCAACGGTTTTTCCTTCTTCGTCGACTAGTCGGTCACCAGGTGTTGTTCAAACCTGACGATGTTGGCGAATTCTTCGTCATCGAGGCTCGCGCCGCCTACCAAGACACCATCTATGTCGCGTTCGCGCATGATGGCCCCGACGTTGTCAGCTTTGACAGATCCACCATACAGCACACGAGTGCTGCTAGCAGTTTCGGTGTCGTAGAGTTCTGCAATCGCCTGACGAATCGCGGCACCCATCTCTTGGGCATCGGCTGGTCCGGCGACTTCGCCGGTTCCAATGGCCCACACGGGTTCGTAAGCGATCACGAGATCGGCCACTGCTTCGGCATCCAGCTCATGCAAGGCACTCCGGAGCTGGTTGAGGGTGTAGGCCACGTGATCACCGGCCTGGCGCGTCTCGAACCCCTCACCGATACAGAGGATGGCGGTGAGGTCATGCCGTAGAGCTGCCTGCAGTTTCGCATTCACGAGTTCATCGGTCTCACCGTGGATATTCCGGCGTTCGGAGTGCCCCACGAGGACATAAGTGCATCCGAGTTTGTGGAGAAAATCACCCGAAATATCACCGGTGTAGGCTCCGGCATCATGCGGTGAGAGGTCTTGGGCCCCAAAGGTCAGGTCGAGTTTATCCGCCATGATCAAGGTCTGCACGCTTCGCAAATCTGTGAAGGGTGGGAAGACCGCGACGTGGACTTTGTCGAAGTCATGGTCATGATCACTCAGCGTCCATGACAGCTTCTGGACAAGTGACACGGCCTGAAAATGGTCCATGTGCATTTTCCAGTTTCCTGCGATGAGCGGGGTACGGTCATAGACGCCGTCGGTCTTTGAGGTCAATGAAACTCCTGTCGAGCTGACAATATGGGTTCGTCGGTGCAGTTAGTTTGTGAGAGCTTGGATGCCTGGCAGGGTTTTTCCTTCGAGATATTCCAAAGACGCTCCCCCACCGGTGGAAATATGGCCATAGTGTTCATCGGCAAATCCGAGAGTACGGACCGCTGCTGCGGAGTCGCCGCCGCCAACCACGGACAATCCTTGAACTTTGGTGAGGGCTTCGGCCACGGTGTGTGTGCCTGCCGCAAAATTTTCCATTTCGAAAACCCCCATGGGGCCATTCCAGAAGACCGTTGCGGAGGCAGTGATGTGGTCTGCATAGAGTTTTGCTGTTTCAGGTCCGATATCGAGACCTAAAGCTTGTGCACCGCCAGGGCCGGTCGTCATAGCGTCGACATCGACAGTGGCGTGTGCGGCATCTGCACTGAATGCTTCGGCGACCACGGTATCAACGGGCACGATGATCTTCGCAGCACCTGATGCCGAACGTGCAAGATAGTCTTTGACGACAGGAATCTGGTCTTCTTCGAGCAATGATGAGGCGACGTCGTACCCCTGGGCTTTCAGGAAGGTGTAGGCCATACCCCCACCGATGAGTAGGGTATCTGCTCGGTCCAATAAGTTGTCAATGACAGCCAGCTTGTCGGAGACTTTCGAACCACCCAGGACCACGGTGTATGGGCGCTGTGGGTCGGTGATCAGACGATCTAGGACTTCGAGCTCCGTCGCGACCAGAGGTCCCTGATAGCTGGGTAGCAGGGCGGCGATATCGTAGACGGAGGCGTGTTTGCGGTGCACCGCTCCGAAGGCATCATTGACGTATGCGCCCTGCTCACCGGCAAGTGCAGCGATTTCCCGGGCAAATTCTGCTCGTGCAGCATCGTCGCTGGAGGTTTCGCGAGCGTCGTAGCGAACGTTTTCTACAATCAGGACCTGACCGGATTCCAAGGTGGCTGCGGCTTGTTGTGCCTGCGGCCCGGTGACGTCACTCGTCATAGTGATGGGGAGGTCAGTCAGTTCTCGCATCCGTTGAGCAACCGGCGCCAGAGAGAATTCGGGGTTCGGTTCGCCTTTGGGACGGCCAAGGTGCGCAAGTACGACGACTTTGGCCCCTGCTTCGGCCAGTTCGGTGATCGCAGGCAAGGAAGCCCGGATTCGGCCGTCGTCGGTAACCTGACCGTCCGCAAGTGGAACGTTCAGATCGGAACGAACGATTACGGTTCGTCCAGAAACTGTTGGCAGCAGGTCACGAAGGGTTTGGGCCGTCATCATTTTCTCTTTGGGTCTCGAGGATAGGGTCCGATCGCATTTGCGACCGTTAACATCTTAGTCATACCGGCCTGGCTTTGGGCGTTAAACACACAAAGGACCCTTTGTGAGCTCACAAAGGGTCCTCAGGCTCTAACTCACACCACCTGTTCGTAACCGGGAGTGGTGCTCACTGCGTTAGTTTGGGGTCACCAGCTTGGAAGCGCCTTGACGGGCGGCATCGAAACGAGCCTGGACATCAGCCCAGTTGACGATGTTCCAGATCGCCTCGACGTAGTCGGCTTTGACGTTCTGGTAGTCCAGGTAGAAGGCGTGCTCCCACATATCCAACATGAACAATGGGATAGTGGCGACGGGGATACCGTTTTGCTGGTCGTAGAACTGTTCGATGACTAGGTTGCCACCGATGGGCTCGTAGGCCAGGATGGCCCAGCCGGATCCCTGGATGCCCAGTGCTGCGGCGGTGAACTGGGCGCGGAAGTTATCGAAGGAACCGAAGTACTCATCGATCGCGGAGGCGAGTTCACCGGTGGGTTTGTCGCCACCTTCTGGGGACAGGTTGTTCCAGAAGATCGAGTGGTTGGTGTGCCCACCCAGGTTGAATGCCAGGTCCTTGGTCAGCTGGTTAATGGTCGAGAAGTCGCCGGCTTCGCGAGCGGCTTCGAGTTTCTCCAGCGCGGTGTTGGCACCATTGACGTAGGTGTTGTGGTGCTTGGAGTGGTGCAGTTCCATGATGCGACCGGAAATGTGCGGTTCTAGCGCACCGTAATCATAGGACAGTTCTGGCAGCGTATATTTGGCCACGTATTCCTCCTCATAAGATCGGATGAACATCCGAGATGGTTACTGAAGTCCGAAACCTCAGCACAATAGCTTGGTTCAACTTTTCACCATTGAACCACTCCGTCTATCTTAGGCAGATACCCCCGGGTGGCGGTCAAGGCTTGAGCGCTTGTCCGACCGCGAACGCGGCTGTGATCTTAATTGCGATCGCGCAGTTCTGCCGGTACGGCTTCGTGGGTATCGGGAATGCCGAGTTCATTTGCGCGTTTATCCGCCATCGCCAATAACCGGCGGATCCGTCCGGCGATAGCATCCTTGGTCATGGGCGGTTCAGCCAACCGACCGAGTTTGTCTAACGATGCTTGCTGGTGCTCGACCCGGAGCTTTCCTGCGTACTCGAGGTGCGGTGGTACTTCATCGCCCAGGATTTCAAGAGCACGTGTGACGCGAGCACTTGCTGCGACGGCGGCTTGTGCCGAACGTCTAAGGTTCGCGTCGTCAAAATTGGCTAATCGGTTCGAGGAGGATCGGACCTCTTTGGTGGTTTGGCGTTTCTTCCAGGTTTTGACGGTCTGGGGTGCTCCCATGACCGTGAGCAGTTTGATGATGGTGTCAGCGTCGCGAACGATGACCCGGTCGGCTTGGCGCACTTCGCGAGCTTTTGCCATCACCCCTAGTCGCCGAGCTGCTCCCACCAGCGCTAGCGCTGCTTCGGGGCCGGGAGCCACGACTTCAAGTGCCGAGGAGCGGCCGGGTTCTGTCAGTGCACCTTGGGTGAGGAACGCACCACGCCAGGCTGCGGCCGCGTCCGCGACACTGCCATTGACAACCGCGGGGGGCATGCCTCGGACCGGGCGGCCGCGGGGGTCAAGGAGCCCGGTTTTGCGGGCCAGTTCGGCGCCGCCATCCATGATGCGCAACACGTAGCGAGTCCCTCGGCGGGAGGTAGAGCCACTGAGCGTGATGAGTTCACAGTCAGTGCCGAAGGTATCGCGCAGGGTGCTGCGCAAGCGGTGGGCTGTGCCTTCGTGGTCGAGTTCGGTTTCGATGATGAGTCGGCCGGGGAGGAGCTGGAGACCGCCCCCAAACCGTAAGAGGCCGACCACTTCTGCTAAACGTTCAGACAGGCGCGTTACAGGGACGCGGGCGAGTTCTTCTTTAGCAGTTGCGGTAAGTGCCATAGGGTGTTCACTTGTCTTTCTTCGCACGGGAGCGATTGCGTTTCATTTTTCAATGATTAAGCCTGGATTGAATCAAATGCCTCGGAGAAGGCTACCGCAAGCCGCAGGGGGTCGTGGACGTGTGGGTGAGATTCGTCCTTCACTTTACTAAAAACCACGGTCGCGCCGAGTTTTTCGGCAGCCTCGCAGAACTCATCTCGGTGAGTCTCGGTCACCACGGTCGGGTCGGCGATGATGACATCGACGCGGAATTCTGGTGCGTAGTAGTGCAACACGGTCAGGTGTTCGGCGGCGGTCATGCCGACGGTTTCCGTCGTCGACGGTTGCAAGTTCATCACCAGGCAGCGTTTGGCCGGGGTCATGCATAAGGCTTCACGCTGTTCAGCCAGCAGTAGGTGGGGTAACACGGAGGTGTACCAGGACCCTGGTCCGAGAATGACCCAGTCGGCTGCGTCTATCGCTTCGAGCGCCTGCGGTGTGGCCGAGGCATCCGGTGGGGACATTTCGATGTGGCTGACGCGACCTTCGGCAGCGCCTTTGGCCAGTTCCGCCTGACCGGTGATCTGGCGCCGAACCAGTGCGCCGTGATCATCGCTGGCCAGTACGGTGCCGGAGATCGTCATCGGGGTGGTTGACATTGGGAGCACGACGCCGCGGGCGCCCAGGAGTGCGCCCGCCCAGGCAAGACCGTCGACGGGGTCGTCGAGCAATTCCCACAGGGCAACAATGAGCAGGTTGCCCAGAGCATGGTTATCGAGGGTGCCGGGTTCACCGTCTTGGGTCTGTGTGTGGAAGCGGTGCTGCATCGTGTCACGCCAGGTTCTGCCCCAGTCGGTGTCATCACACAGGGCAGCTAGCGCCATGCGGAGGTCACCGGGAGGGATGACGTCCATTTCTTGACGGATCACACCCGATGAACCGCCGTCGTCGGCGACCGTGACCACCGCCGTGATCTCACCTGCTATCAGACGCAGGGCCGACAGCGTGGCGTAAAGCCCGTGGCCGCCTCCCAGCGCGGTGACATTGAGGTTCGGTGCATAGTGCCCGATCGTTGCGCGTTCGGGACGATTGATGGGCGTCAGGGGTAATTGCCCGGTGAAGTGCATACTCATTCGCGCCCCATATCTCGGTGACTGACCCGGACTTTCACCCCGGGGAATGCTTTCAGGCGCTTGGCGATTTCTTCCGTGATTGCCACTGAGCGGTGTTTACCACCGGTGCAGCCAAACGCGAGGGTGGCATAGTGTTTATTTTCGGCCCGATAGCCGGCAATTACTGGTTCCATCATGGCCACGTAACTGTCGATAAAGTCCTGTACGCCGCTTTGTTCCATGACGTATTCCGAGACCGGTTGATCGGTTCCGGTGTAGGGCCGTAGGGCCGGTACCCAGTGTGGGTTGGGGATGAAGCGCACATCGGCCATGTAGTTGGAATCTTGCGGGACGCCGTACTTGAAGCCAAACGACAGGATATTGAGACGGATGACAATCGGGCCGGACTCGGTAAACAGTTCGGTGGTCGCAGTGGTCAGGTCATGGACGTTGTAATCTGAGGTATCCAAGAACATTTCGGCTTGCTCGCGCAGCTGCGCGATGAGCGCGCGTTCAGCTGCAATCCCGTCGAGGATGGAGCCGTTGCCTTGTAACGGATGTGGGCGACGCAGGGTTTCGAAGCGGCGGAGTAATACCTCGTCTGAAGCGTCCAAAAACAGAACGCGGAGTTCGGCTCCGTCGGTTTTCAATTGCGCCATGGCATCTTGGAGCGATTCGAAAAACTCTTTGGATCGTACGTCCACCACGAGTGCCAGTTTCAGTGGCGTATCGGGGTTCTTGCCGATGAGCTGGGCCATGGTAGAAAATAGCTGAGGCGGGAGGTTATCCACCACATACCAGCCCAAATCTTCCAGCGAGTGTGCGGCTGTGGTGCGACCTGCACCCGACATGCCGGTAATAATCAGGACTTCGGCCGTGTCGGGCTTGACCGGTTCGTATTCGGAGCTCATGTTGGTAGCTTACCCTGTTCCTTCCTGGGGGAATCTTCTGCCAAGGTGTCGTAAATCGTTTGGGCCAGTTTCGGTCCGATGCCTGCAACCGCCTGGAGTTCTTCTACGGACGCAGCACGGATCTTCTTCAACGACCCGAAGTGTTTGAGCAGGTCTTTACGGCGTTTTTCGCCCAGTCCAGGGACGGTGTCGAGCACGGACTGGATCATGGATTTCGAGCGCTTGCTGCGGTGGGCTTGAATCGCAAATCGGTGGGATTCGTCGCGGAGCCGTTGCAGCATGTACAGGCCCTGTGAGGTCCGCGGCAGGACCATCGGGAACTCATCACCGGGAATCCACAGTTCTTCAAGGCGTTTGGCCAACCCGACGACCGGGATGTCGTCGATGCCAAGATCCAACAGGGCTTGTTGTACTGCATTGACCTGAGCTAGTCCCCCATCGACGACCACAAGGGACGGTGGATAAGAGAACTTCCGCTGTTCTTCGGCGGTATCGGCCTCGTCCGGTTCCAGTTCGCCCGATAGTACCAACGGGGCATCGGATTGTTCGCGCAGATAATTCTTGAACCGCCGGGTCAAAACGTCGTTCATCGCGGCGGTGTCGTCTCGGGCGGCGTCCCCGGTGACGTTAAACTTGCGGTAATCACGTTTTTTGGGCAGCCCATCTTCAAACACCACCATCGAACCGACGACGTTTGTGCCTTGGACATGCGAAATATCGTAGGCCTCGATGCGCAGCAGGGGCTGATCTAATTCGAGCGCTTCTTGCAGCTCCCGTAACGCCGCCGATCTGGCGGTGATATCGCCTGACCGGCGGGATTTGTGTAGTCGGAGGGCCCCGTCGGCATTTTCTTGTACGGTCTCCATCAGTTGCCGTTTCGTGCCACGCTGGGGTACTCGCAGATCAACGTGGGCACCGCGGCGTTGCGTCATCCAGGTCTCGACCTCGTCGGCATTTCGCGGCAGGACAGGGACGAGCACTTCGCGCGGGATCCGCTCGCTATCTTCCATATCACCGTAAATTTGCAGAAGCAGCTGTTCGACGAGCTGGGGCTTAGTCGTATCGTCGACTTTTTCAACGACCCAGCCACGCTGCCCACGAATGCGACCGTTGCGAACGTGAAAGACCTGGAACGCGGCTTCGAGCTCATCTTCGGCGAAAGCGAAGATATCGGCCTCGGTGGTTTCCGGTAGCACGACGGCGTTGCGCTCAAAGACTTTTTTCAGCGCTTCGATATCGTCTCGGTAGCGTGCGGCGTCTTCGTACCGGAGTTCGGCAACGGCCTCTTTCATGTGCTGTTCTAATTCGCGCAAGTAGGGGCGAACATCACCGTTCATGAACGCGACGAAGTCTTCAGCCAGCGCGTAGTGATCTTCTTGTGAAATCCGGCCCACGCACGGGGCAGCACATTTGTCGATGTAGCCCATCAAGCACGGTCGGTTGGCGCGTTGGGCTCGCCGGAACACCCCGGCGGAGCACGTGCGGACCGGAAACACGCGCAGCATCCGGTCGACGGTTTCTCGAATGGCCTTGGCCGGGTGGAACGGCCCGAAATATTTGACGCCTTTGCGCCGGTCACCGCGCATCACCATCACTCGCGGGAATTCTTCGTTCATCGTGACCGCGAGGTAAGGGTAGGTCTTGTCGTCGCGGTACATGATGTTGAACCGCGGGGTGAATTCTTTGATCCAGGTATATTCCAGCTGGATGGCTTCTTGTTCGGAAGCCACGACGGTCCACTCAACGGCAGCCGCGGTGTGCACCATGGTGCGAGTTTTTGGCGGCAAGGTGTTGGGGTTAACGAAATACGAGCTCAGGCGAGAGCGGAGATTATTCGCTTTGCCCACGTAAATGATCCGTCCGTGGGGATCTTTGAAACGATATACCCCAGGGTCGGTCGGAATGTCCGAAGTTTTGGGCCGGTATGAGGCTGGATCAGCCAAGGTCTGCTGGTCTCCTTAGAGGCTTAGGAGGCCGTTTCGTCTGGCCTCTTATTATATGAGTCAACGCGTTCTTGTCCGGTGAGCTCTGCAATTTTTTCCATGATCAGATCAGTGGTCTGACGCCGAATCGGCAAGCCGTGTTTGGGGCCGAGATGTTCTACCTGGACCGGTTCGCCGACCCGCAGTTCAAATTTGCGCGGCAAAATGATGCGTTTTCCGGGCGGTTGGAGTTTGTCGGTGCCGATGAGTCCGACCGGGACCACCGGGACGCCGGTCGTCAGTGCCAACCAGCCGACACCTGTCCGTCCCCGATAAAGTCGACCGTCTCGCGACCGGGTACCTTCTGGGTAGATGCCTACCCCGTCGCCGGCCTCAATGAAATTCACCAGTTGCGTGAGCGCATTAACCGACGCAGACTGGTCTCCGCGTTCCACCGGAATGGAGCCGACCGCATCGAAGAAGCCCCGCATGATCCTGCCCTTTACTCCGGGCTGGGTCCAGTAGTCCGCTTTGGCAAAAAACCGAACTTGACGTGGCAACAGCGCTTGAATGATCACCGAATCCAGAAACGACAGGTGGTTACTGGCAACAATGAAGCCACCGGTTTGTGGGACGTGTTCGAAGCCTGATGTTTTGGGACGTGCTCCAATTCGTATCAGGCTGCGCACTCCGGTGCGCACCATCCCACGTTCACTGACTGCCATAGTTACCCTCCCTGCCCGCCATGGGCAGTGTCATCGGATGCGGACTCATTGATTCTACAATGTTATGCGCGCAGGACATCCGCTAAGAATCTGCCGGTATGGCTGGCTTCGACCTGGGCTACCTCTTCGGGCGTGCCCGTGGCGACGATGAGTCCCCCGCCGGAGCCACCTTCAGGACCAAGGTCGATAATCCAGTCCGCAGATTTGATGACATCGAGGTTGTGTTCGATGGTGATGACGGTATTCCCTTTTTCGACTAACCGGTTCAGCACGACGAGGAGTTTGCGAATGTCCTCGAAGTGCAATCCGGTCGTCGGTTCATCCAACACGTACACGGACTTTCCGGTGGCCCGACGTTGAAGCTCGGTGGCTAGTTTGACGCGTTGGGCTTCGCCACCGGACAGGGTGGTAGCAGGCTGGCCCAGGCGCACATACCCTAATCCCACATCGACCAGGGTGTTGAGGTGTCGAGCGATGCGTTGATAGGGGGCAAAGAATTCGGCCGCTTCCTCGATGGGCATCTCCAAGATCTCGGAAATGTTTTTGCCTTTGTATTCGACCTCGAGGGTCTCGCGGTTATAGCGCGCCCCGTGGCATACCTCGCACGGTACGTACACATCGGGCAGGAAGTTCATTTCGATCTTCAACGTTCCATCACCCGCACACGCTTCGCATCGACCGCCTTTGACGTTGAACGAGAACCGCCCGGCTTTGTAGCCACGCATTTTCGCTTCAGGGGTGTCGGCAAACAGGTTCCGAATGTGATCAAAGACGCCGGTATAGGTTGCCGCATTCGATCGAGGGGTTCGACCGATGGGTGACTGGTCGACGTGCACCACCTTGTCGAGGTGTTCTAGACCGTTGACCCGTCGGTGCCGGCCTGGTACGTGTCGGGCGTGGTTGAGCTCATTGGCCATGACCTTATACAAGATCTCGTTGACCAGTGTCGATTTCCCGGAACCGGAGACGCCGGTGATCGCGGTGAAGACCCCCAGCGGGAACTTCACCGAAACGTTTTGGAGGTTATTCTCTCGGGCCCCGACGACTTCGAGCTGACGCTTTGGGTCGATGGGTCGACGCTTTGGGGGAATTGCGATCTCTTTGCGACCGGAGAGGTAGTCACCGGTCAGCGAGTCGGTATTGTCGAGCAGTCCCTGAACCGAGCCAGAATGGACGATGTAGCCGCCCTTCTCCCCGGCGTTCGGACCGATGTCGACGATCCAATCGGCCTCGGCGATCGTCTCTTCGTCATGTTCGACCACGATGAGGGTATTCCCCAGATCCCGAAGCCGGTGCAACGTTTCAATGAGTCGACGGTTGTCCCGCTGATGCAATCCGATCGACGGTTCATCGAGCACATAGAGCACCCCGACTAAGCCTGATCCAATCTGGGTGGCCAGACGGATCCGCTGTGCTTCCCCACCGGAGAGTGTGCCGGCGGGACGTTCGAGGTTCAGATAGTCGAGTCCGACGTCGAGCAAAAACTGGAGCCGAGCTTTGATCTCGATGAGCACTTGGTCGGCAATTTTGGCGTCACGTTGCGACAGCTCGAGCTGCTGCATGAAGGTGATTGTGTCTTCCATCGGCAGCTGCGAGACTTCGGCGATGGATTTGCCGCCGACCATCACGGACAGCGAGGTCGGGTTCAGCCGTGCTCCCCCACATGCTGGACAGGCAACTTCGCGCATATATGACCGGAAGCGATCGCGGGCCTGGTCTGATTCGGCTTCATCGTGTTTGCGTTTCACGTAGTCGATGACGCCTTCAAAGCCAGTGGTGTAGCGCCGTTCGCGGCCCCAGCGGTTGCGGTAGGACACTTTGACCTTGAAGTCTTTGCCGTGCAGCAAGGCCTTCTTGGCTGCCTTTGACAGTTTCTTGAATGGGGTGTCCATCGAGAAACCGACTTCATCGGCGAGTCCCGACATCAGTCGTTGCCAGTATTCGCGGGTTCGTTTGCCGATATCCCACGGCGCGATCGCCCCCTCGGCCAGTGACAGATCCGGGTCTGGTACCAACAGCTCTTCGTCCACCTGGAGCTGCGAGCCAATCCCGGTACAGGTCGAACACGCGCCAAACGGGTTATTGAAGGAAAACGAACGCGGTTCAATTTCGTCAATATTGAGCACGTGACCGTTGGGGCACGAGAGTTTTTCGGAAAATGACCGGAACTTGGCTCGACCTTCGTCGTCGACGGCGTTCCACTCCCCGGTGTTACGGGTTTCCGGGTCGATTTGGGCGTCAATATCGACGAAGTCGACCACGACCACGCCCTCGGCCAGTTCCAAAGCAGTCTCGACCGAGTCGGTGAGCCGCTGGCGGATCCCGTCACGGATGACGAGACGGTCAACAATGACGGCGATGTTGTGCTTGATCTGCTTTTCGAGTTTTGGTGGATCCGATAGTTGAACTTGCTCGCCATCAACGATCGCCCGTGAGAACCCTTGGGTAGACAGCTCGGAGAACAGGTCAACAAATTCGCCTTTGCGACCCCGGACCACCGGCGCGAGCACCTGGAAACGGGTCCGCTCTTCAAGTTCGAGCAGCTGATCGACGATCTGCTGCGGGGTCTGGCTGGCGGCTGGTTCACCACATTCCGGACAGTGGGGCACCCCGATCCTGGCCCACAACAACCGCATGTAGTCATGAATCTCGGTGATCGTACCGACCGTGGAGCGTGGGTTTTTCGACGTCGATTTCTGGTCAATCGAGACCGCCGGTGATAACCCCTCGATGAAGTCAACCGATGGTTTATCAACTCGACCCAAAAACATCCGAGCGTACGACGACAGGGATTCAATGTAGCGACGCTGGCCCTCGGCAAAGATCGTGTCGAACGCAAGCGAGGATTTCCCCGAACCGGACAGCCCGGTAAAGACGATGAAGGCGTCGCGCGGAATACTGAGGTTCACGTTTTTTAGGTTGTGTTCGCGCGCACCCTGCACCACGATCCGTGTTGGGTCGTGAGTGTCAACCGCAGCACCGGTTGTGTCCGAGACGCGGCTGTTGGCTTGTTGTTGGCCTTGTGAGCCGTCAACGTTTTGTGTGGTGGTCAAGTACTCAGTCCCTCGAGTCATAAGACAGTAGAAAACTAGGGTTCCAGAATAGTTCAATTCTCGATCCGGCACGGGTTTGCCGGTCAAACCGGCCAAAGTCTTCGCCTAAAGCTAAGGAAACTGAATTCCTTGTGTCTATTCGCAACAATCCGACAGCTGGTGTAAATTAGCGGGCATGTCCAACACGTCGCCAACTATCGGTCCCATCAAGGTTCTCTTTGACCTGCCTCAAGTCACCATCCGCACCCGTTCGGTCTCCGAGATGGATAACAACGTGTACTTGATCACCTCGAAAACCACAGGCGCTCAAGTGCTGATTGATGCCGCAGATGAACCTGACGCCATTATTGAGCTGCTGGAATCAGCAGCAGCGGATACCCCGTGCGACCTTGACCTCGTCTCAATCATCACGACCCACGAGCACTGGGATCACATTCGAGCCCTGCCCGAGATCGTCGAACGGACACAAGCCCCAACCTCGGCCGGCGCCCCCGATGCTGAAGCGATTCGCGAGGCTACCGGCATTGAGGCGAAAGTGGAACTCAAACACGGCGACAAAGCGCAGTTTCCCGGGATCGAGTTGGACGTCATCGGGTTGCGCGGACACACGCCTGGTTCCGTCGCGCTAGTGTATGTGCCAAATGGCGACGAGCCGACGATTATTTTCGCAGGCGATTCACTCTTTCCCGGCGGTGTGGGCAATACGTGGGACGATCCGCAACGCTTTGACTCACTCCTCACCGACGTGACCGAGCGTATCTTTTCCGTCTACGATGACGACACCGTCGTCCTCCCGGGCCACGGTGGGTCCACGGTACTTGGTGCCGAGCGCCCACACCTGGAAGAGTGGCGTCAGCGCGGCTGGTGACGCTCCGCTGGCCTAAATGAAGTAGTCGAGTTCCTTGTGACCGACGACGAAAATCCGTCGGAACGGGTAGACGGTGACTTCTTGGCCGTCCGGGCCGATATACGGCGGGTAGGCGGTTAACATTTCGGCTTTATAGCGCAATACGAACGCATCGTGCAGGTTCGTGTCATGCGCCGCGTCATGTTCGGCAAGTTTTTGTAACACCGGACGTAGCGCAGCACCCTTGACCCAGTCGTAGACCGGATCTGGTCCGGATAACACCTGATGGTACGTGGTTTCCCAGACATTGGGACGGAAACCGTGCTCTAACAGCATATGGGTGTAGTCTTCGACCGAGTGCACTGATTCGCCCGTGTAAGCGGCCTCTTTGGCTACCGAAAAGCGTTCTTCAGCGGCGAGTTCACCGATGTACTGGTGCGACCGGGCCACGCTGTTTCCCGGAACCTGCATCGCAAACCAGGCACCTGGTTTCAAGGTTTCTAACCAGTTGCTAATGATCTCCATGTGGTTGGGAATCCACTGAAACATCGCATTCGAGACGATGACATCGGTTTCGGCCGGTGGTGTCCAGGACCCTGCTTCCTGCTGAGCAAACGATACGTTCGCCCAGGCGTCGTCTTCACGACTGTCGACGAGTTGTTGGGCGTCTTCAATCATTTCAGCCGAGGCGTCATAGCCGGTGATTTGGGCGTCCGGCCAACGATCCGCGAGGGTGACCGTCATATTGCCGGGACCACACCCCAGGTCAAAGACCTGCTGCGGGGCTGGGTGATTCACAGCGTTGGTGAGATCGACGAACGGCCGAGCGCGGTGGCCGGCGAAATGAGCATATTGGGCTGGGTCCCAGACGAAGTTTTCCATGAGCTCAGCCTAAACGGCAGAAGACAACCGCTAAAGTCACCGCGTTATGAATCGCAATCTTCGTCTAGATTCCGATCCACAGGTGGCGTACTAGGATGGATCAGGTGCAACTGACTGATTTTATCCCTGACCCTGACCTCGGTGAAGAACTTGAACCGGTGCTGCTCTACGACCGCTTCGTGGAATGGACCGGCCACCGCGGTATCGAACTGTATCCGGCCCAGGACGAGGCCGTGACCGAACTGGCCGATGGGAAAAACGTCATCATGGCTACTCCAACGGGTTCGGGGAAATCCATGGTCGCGCTGGCAGCGCACTTTTACGGGCTGGCCAATGGACAAACCAGCTACTATACGGCACCCATTAAGGCCCTGGTATCCGAAAAATTCTTTGACCTGATCGAGATCTTTGGCGCCGAGCACGTCGGCATGGTCACAGGTGATTCGGCCATCAACCCCGATGCGCCGATTATTTGTTGTACCGCCGAAATCTTAGCGATTCACGCGCTACGCGAGGGATCCGGCCTGGAGGTCGGCCCGGTGGTGATGGACGAATTTCACTTCTACTCGGATCCGCAACGCGGGTGGGCCTGGCAGGTGCCACTGTTAGAACTGCCCCAGGCACAGTTTGTGCTGATGTCCGCAACGCTTGGTGATACCCGGTTTTTCGAAGAGTCGTTGACTGAACGCACCGGACGACAGACCGTGACCGTGTCATCGGCGACCCGTCCGATCCCGTTATATTTTGAATACTCTGAAATCCCGGTCCAACAGCAAGTCGAACAGCTCGTGGAAGCTGAGATGTCACCGGTCTACATTGTCCACTTTTCGCAATTGGACGCGGTCGAGCAGGCAGCGAATTTGGCTTCGATTTCGGTCACAACCCGCGCCGAAAAGGACCAGATCGCCGAAATCATCAAAGACTTCCGTTTCAGTTCAGGCTTCGGCAAGACCTTGAATCGCCTCATCAGACAGGGCATCGGCGTCCACCACGCCGGCATGTTGCCGAAGTATCGACGGCTCGTCGAACGGCTGGCCCAAGAAGGCCTGTTGAAGGTCATCTCGGGAACCGACACCCTCGGAGTCGGAATCAATGTGCCCATCCGCACCGTGTTGATGACCGCGCTGTCGAAATTTGATGGAAACAAGCAGCGGCACCTCAACGCCCGCGAGTTTCACCAAATCGCTGGACGCGCAGGACGCGCTGGATTCGACACCGCCGGCACGGTAGTCGTTCAGGCTCCCGAGCACGTCATTGAAAACCAACTGGCCGATGCGAAAGCGGCCGAGAAGTTTGCCAGCATCAAAAATCCCGACGAACGGGCTCGGCGCATCGCCCAGTCGGCCAAATCGCAACCGAAGAAAAGCCCGCCCAAAGGGTTCGTCTCGTGGTCGAAGGCCACCTTCGACAAACTCGTGGTCGCCGAACCCGAGCCCATGGTGTCGCGGATGCGCATGACCCACTCTATCCTGCTGAATATCCTCGCCCGGCCCGGCAATCCGATTACAGCGGTACGACGAATGATCTTGCGCTCGGCCGAAACCAAAGCGGCCAAAGCTGCCCTACAACGGCGCGCGATCGGCATTTTGCGCGAGCTGCTGGTCACCGACGTCGTCGTAGTCAATGACGAACCAGACGAGTGGGGCAACCGGCTCGAACTGACGGTGGAGCTGCAAGCTGATTTCGCGCTGAACCAGCCCCTGAGCCCGTTTGCGCTGGCGGCATTCGAACTGCTCGAACAAGACTCCCCCACCTACGCGGTGGATATGGTGTCCATTATTGAAGCCACCCTGGAGGCACCCCGTCAGGTACTGACCGCCCAGTTACGCAAGGTCCGCGATGAAGAAATGACCCGCATGCGCGCCGATGGCTACGAATACGCCGAGCGGATGAAGGTCCTCGATGAGTTGACCTATCCGCAACCGTTAGCCGAGCTGCTCAACCAGCAGTTTGAAATCTACCGGCAGGGCGCGCCCTGGCTGGCCGAGTTTGAACTGCAACCTAAATCCGTGGTGCGAGACATGTACGAGCGCGCGATGGGTTTTGGCGACTACGTGAACTACTACGGCATCGCCCGTTCCGAGGGCGTGCTGCTGCGCTACCTGACGGATGCGGCCAAAGCGTTGCGTCAAACCATTCCGCAAGAACTGCGGACCGAAGAACTCGATCTGCTCCAGGAATGGTTGGAAACCATCATCGTCACCACCGACTCGTCGCTGCTGGAAGAGTGGGAACACATGATGGCCGACGACGTCGACCAGCTCATCGCCGACCACGAATCCATCAGCCCGCCCGAACCACCGAAATTGACCGACACCGTCGGGGTGTTTCAGGTGATGTTGCGCAACGCGATGTTCCATCGAGTCCAACTATTCGGCGATGAACAAGAATCCCGACTCGAAGCCCTGGATCATCTGCCCGACGGTGCCGTCCCCTTTACGTCCGACAACTGGGCCGATGCACTCGACGACTACTTTGGGACCTATGAGGACCTCGACGACTCGCCGACGGCTCGAGCCCCAGAGTTTTTCCGCGTCAACACTGCTCCGGAACTGACCAATGCCGAGATGGCCGACGTCGGCGCTGTGGCCGGTGACTACTGGCTGGTGACACAGGTGCTCGTGGATCCTGCTGGCAACCATGATTTCGCCATCAACGCCGTCGTCCATCTCAGCGCCTCCAACGAGCAGGGTTCCCCCGCGGTCACCACGCTATCTGTTGGCACGCCAGCACTGTAGTCCAAAGGAGTATCGACGATGAACACCCCGCGCACTGGACATTCGGTCGGAGTGGTCCGTGAAGCCACCCCGGACGACGTGCCCGCCATCCTGTCGCTGATTCACCAGTTAGCGGTCTACGAGCAAGAACCCGACGCGGTGCACAACACCGAAACCATGTTGCACGACCACCTGTTCGGGCCCAACCCGCGGGTCTTTTGTCACGTCATCGACGACGTCGTGGACGGGCGGCACCAGGTTGTTGGCATCGCGGTGTGGTTCGAAACGTATTCGACCTGGGAAGGTGTGCACGGGATCTGGTTGGAGGACCTCTTTGTGATCCCGGCGATGCGGGGTCGCGGCTACGGTAAGAAACTCCTGTTGCACCTGGCCGAGATCGCCGTGCAGCGCGGTTACAGCCGCTACGAATGGTCTGTGTTGGACTGGAATACGCCGTCAATCGAGTTCTACAAAGCTCTGGGCGCGTATCCGATGGACGGCTGGACCAACTACCGCCTCGACGGGGACGCGCTCCGCAACGCGGTACGACGCTAGACTCAAGACAGTCGCCCTATTATGTATCTTGAGCCCAAGGAGCCCCGAGATGACCACCACCACCCACACCATAGGATCACTCGCCTGGATGCAGGATGGAACCGGGGTTCAAGACCATTACTTCACCGTCCCGGTCGACCATCAGCAGCCGAATGGCGACAAGCTGACGGTCTACGCGCGCGAATATCGATCACCTGACGGCGCCGACAAGCCCTGGCTGTTGTATCTGCAGGGGGGTCCGGGAGGCAAGGGTTCGCGCCCGAGCCGGGTGGGTGGCTGGCTAGCCGAAGCGCTGAAACACTACCGAGTTCTGATGTTGGACCAGCGCGGCACCGGACTCTCAACCCCCATCAACCGCCACACTCTGGCACAACAGGGGGCACCATCGGCTCAAGCCCGATATCTGCGGCACTTCCGCGCCCCCGACATTGTCGCCGACGCCGAAGCGATCCGTCGGGCCCTCAACGCCCCGCCGTGGGTGACACTCGGGCAGTCATTTGGGGGTTTCTGCACGCTGACGTATCTGTCGTTTGCGCCACAGGGCGTGGCTGCGTCGATGATTACCGGCGGCCTCCCGCCGCTCCAAGGCCCGGCCGATCAGGTATATCGCGCGACCTATGCTCGAATGCGGGCCCGCAACCGAGAATACTTCCGACGCTTCCCCAAAGACCTCGAAACCCTGTCGCACATTTATCGTCGGGTGCGGCGTGACGACGTCGTGCTGCCGGACGGGTCACCGCTGACCGTCGGACGGGTCCAGGCCCTGGGCATGTATCTGGGCGGCAATACCCGGATCGATGCGCTGCACTATGTACTTGAAGAAGCATTTATCCCCGGGACCAACGAGCTCTCCGACGCCTTCCGACATGCCGTATACCAACAGGTCTCGCGTGCGATGAACCCGTTGTATCTGGTCTTGCACGAGTCGATCTATGCTCAGCCCGGGGCCCAGCCCACCGCCTGGGCGGCCCAGCGGGTGCTGGCCGAATTCCCGGAGTTCAACCCCGATAAAGCTGACACGCCGTTGCTGACCGGGGAAATGTGCTTCGAATGGTACACCCGGTTCGACCCTGCTCTGCGCCCGATGGCTCGCGCGACCCAATTGATCGCCGAACACGCCGACTGGGCACCGCTTTATGACCTCGACCAGTTAGCCGCCAACCAGGTGCCCGTCGCCGCGCTCGTATATACCGACGACGTTTATGTCGATCGCGACCTGTCTGTGGCCACTGCGCAACAAGTCGCGAACCTGCAGGTCTGGGAATCGGACCGGTGGCACCACGATGGCATAGCCCAGGCCGGTGCCGAGATCTTTCGCCGACTCCACGAGATGATCCAGCCGACTTGATCCCTTCTCGCATCGACGGCATATTCTCGCCTCACCCGACGTAGGACACATACCAGATTTTTGTCGCATCCCCTGAGTTCTCCACAGAATCGCGGATCGCAGACTCGCCGGTCAAGTTCCTCCACACCTGCCGCTTACCACCGATGAAACCATTGCCGGGGTTCCTACAGTTAGAACACCAATGCATCCGGTTCTGGCAGGAGGTGAACAACACCGTGACGACCCGTATCCCCGATACCACCGACCTCATTTCCGATGAAGCCCTCGAGGGGTTATCGATGGGCGGACTGCAGGCGTTGCAACTTCGTCTAGTGCAGCACCTCCAGACGAGAGTGACAGACCCTACCGCCTACCATGCCTTTGCCCGCCATGATCTCGACAGCGGCGCCGATTGGGGTACGAAATGGCAAACCGAACAACCTCCTCCCCCCACCGATATGGACACCGATACCTCGCTGCAAGACCGCCACCCCGTACCGCCGCAGGATTACTTCAATACACTACCGGGCCTGGTAGATAACATCGTCAGCGCTCGTCGAGTGCAGGATGCCATTATCACCACCCTGACCGGGCTTGCCGACCGGGCCTACGACCTCGATCGTGACACTCTGCTGGGCCTCCCCGCAAAGGTAGATATGTTCAAAACCGGGAAACGGTGGTTAGCTGATCGGTTCCAGATCGATAGCCGCCAGATGGGAAAGTTCTACGCTCGGGCAGAACTGATCGCCGCCGAACCGACCACGATCGCAGGGGTCGGGCAAGGACCGCTCTTACCCAAGCTGGCACAGGCCTATGCAGCCGGCACCATCCCATCGGAAAACTTAGATCGTATGTCTCAAATCGCAAAACGCTTCTACGACTTTTACAACGGTGTTGGCCTGTCGAAAGAAAACGCGACTGAGATTCTGCAAACCATGGATCCCATATTCACGGATGCTGCCCAGCGCATGACCGCTCAACAACTCGCCCAAGAGTCAACAGCGTGGCTCAATCAGATTGCTCATATTGTGGCGCCGGATGGCCCACCTCCCGAAGATCTACTCACCAAGACCAAGAACTCGCTCCATACGAAAATCGTTCGCGGGAAATTACATATTAATATCATCACCGACATCGTCAATCTTGAATTAATCGAGGCTCTGGTCTTAGCCGGTCTGAACTACAAAGTGCATCAGGACAAATTTCGGCAAGATGTTCCCGACGAATCATCTACTGACCCTGACAGCTCAGAGTCGACTCCCACGACACCCCCGGGGCAGTCAGACAATGAAGCAGACCCAACGCCCTCTGCGACGGCTCGAGCGCCCAACAGTGCTGGGATTGCACTCACCAGGACCGCAGATCTCAGGCCCGAGGACGAGTTGGAGCCGGGCGCAGAGCGTCTGAGAACTTTCCATCAAAGAATGGATGACGCGGTCGATGACCCCGACACCTTCGTAGAAACCGACGATGGTGAACCAGTGTCTCGAGAAGGCATGCGAAAACTGGATCCGCGCAGTCGAGCTGAAAAAGCCCACGATGTGTTCATGACGATGCTCAAAGCTCAAGGCAAACGATCCCCTGGTGCTGATGGAATGCCCCAGTACAAACGCGCCACGTCCATTCTCTGGACGGTCATGGATTATGAGACGCTCATACGGATGCAACAGGATCGTTTGGAACCGCACTTCCACCTGGAGGATCGTCACAAGCGGGCACCTCACACGGTTGACACTGGCCCACCGGCCCGACTCGACCCGCTCCAAACACTCACCGATGAATACTTACCACCCAATGGACCGGCTCACGAAGCAGGGCTCGGCACCGACCCGTTATTGCATCTGCGAGGGCATCACGACATCGACGACCACGATCCACCTGACGATGACGACATATTCCAGCAACCATCGTCTTCAAAACCGCAGGGTCACCCGTATGTTTCGCACCGGTTTCAGACCGGTTCGGTCTCCCCTGCGGCTGTGCTGCAGGATCTGTGCGATGCCAAAATCATCCCAGCGATCTTCAATCAAGCTGGCGTGCCGTTATTTTTAGGTCGCGGAAAACGTATCTTCAGT
>DATBUK010000172.1:0-5372 GCA_036516155.1 Yaniella sp. | reverse complement strand
GCCGCCGTGCCGGTCATTGAAACCGGCGCCGGTGTCGGGCACGTCTTCGTGGACGCTTCGGCCGATCCGACAAAAGCCGTCGATATTGTCTTCAACTCCAAAACCCACCGGCCTTCGGTGTGCAACGCGGCCGAAACCGTGCTCATCCATAAAGACGCCAAAGAAACCGGCGTGAAAGTCCTCACCGAACTGCAAGAAGCCGGTGTGGTGCTCCACGTTGACCCGACCGCAGCGACCTGGGTTGCTGATGCGGTCGCGGCAACCGAGGACGACTGGTCGACCGAATACCTCGACATGGAGATGTCGGTCAAAATTGTTGATGACATTGATGCTGCCATTGAGCACGTTGACATGTACTCGACTCGACACACCGAAGTCATTGTGACCGAAAACCTCTCCAACGCCGATCGCTACGTCGCAGAAGTCGACGCGGCGGTGGTGATGGTTAACGCTTCCTCCCGGTTCACCGATGGCGGCCAATTCGGATTAGGCGCTGAAATTGGGATCTCTACCCAGAAATTACATGCCCGCGGTCCGATGGGTCTGGAGGAGCTGACCTCGACCAAATGGATCCTGCGCGGCGATGGTCAAATTCGACACTAGTCGATGACACCGTCACCATGAACGATCAAAAATTCGGTAAGCTGGCCTACTAGCAACACTCGTATCTACAGGAGTACACATCCATGCAACTGTTCCTTGCAGCAGCAGAAGAAACCGTCGTCAACGAATTGCCCGTTGACCCGCTCGTCTACGGCATTGCGATCTTTGCCGCACTCATGTTCCTGCTGTTGGCAATCATGTCGCTGCGGTCGGTCGCGCTGCGCCCAGACACCCCGACCACCACGGACGTAGCACAGCAACAACAAGGTTCCTCAACCCCGTCTAACCGCTAAGACTGTGACCAAACCGCTGCCAACACATTCGCCTGCTCGTCGTACCCGTCTCGGTATTATGGGCGGCACGTTCGACCCCATACACCATGGGCACCTCGTGGCAGCCAGTGAAGTCGCAGCAGAGTTTGATCTCGACGAGGTTGTCTTTGTCCCCACCGGCCAGCCGTGGCAAAAAGCGGATCGCGACGTTTCGCCGGCCGAACACCGCTACTTGATGACCGTTATCGCGACGGCCTCGAATCCACGATTTTCAGTTTCTCGGGTGGATATTGACCGTGGCGGCCAGACCTACACGGCCGATACGCTCGACGACATTCAAACGCTGCGTCCCGATGCGGAACTGTTTTTCATCACCGGTGCCGACGCGATGGAACAAATCATGACCTGGAAGAACGTCGACCAACTATGGGGCAAAGCCCATTTCGTCGGCGTCTCGCGGCCCGGTCATGAACTCACCGATTTTGGCTTATCCGATGAGGTCTCGTTAATGGAGATTCCCGCGATGGCGATCTCCTCGACTGACTGTCGGGATCGGGTCAAGGCGGGGAAACCGGTCTGGTATCTGGTTCCTGATGGCGTGGTGCAATACATTGGAAAGTACGGCCTGTACATCGACCCCAATGGCAGCATCACCCGACCCAATACGACACCGCAAACGCCGGTATCACTCAACAACCGACCGGAGGAAGCCGATGAGTAAACCTTATCCTTCCCGCCGAGAATTACGGCTCCAACGCGAACGCGCCGAACGTGCGAGATTACGTGAAGCTGAGCTGAAGCGGTGGACTGAAGAAGTCGAACAGCGTGACCAGCCCCCGCTCGAACCACTATCACCACTTCCGGTACCTGATCAAACTGATGGGTCCGACAACGGTGCAGACCAACCGTTTGAACCTGCTCCGGACCAGACGACACCTGAAGTCGAAGCCGATCAGACAGAGTCAGAGCCGCTGCCGTCGCGCCGGTATCGTCGGGCAGTCTCTCCGGTGACCTCCACGGGTATGCTGCCCATCATCAGCAAGCCCAGTGAACAGTCGAAAGAACCCAAACCACGGTCTCGTCGAGAAGCACGACAACAAGCATCGCGCCGAGCCGCACAACGCCGCGCCGAAATCGCGCGCTTAGAGCGTGAACAAGAGCGGCAAGGTGAAGAACCCAAGCCCCGCCGTCGGGCAACAGCACCTCAGACGACCCCTCCGCCGGCTCCTGCAACAGTCGAGCCCGTCGAAAATCTCGACGATGAGCTAGCCGACGTTGAAATCACCTCCACCCACGAGCTGTCCGCCACCGAGATTACTGATATGAGTGGGCTGGATACCATCGAGGTCCGGCGCGCAGAACTCAGGGCCGAAACCGAACGACTGACACAAGAGATCATTGAACTGGGGGAGAGCAACCCCAATGTGATCGATCCGAAACTCTTGCGCCGTCAAAAAGAGCTGGCCGAAAAATCCCAAGAGTTACAAGACCTTGAGACCGCGGCCATTGAACTCGTGGAATCCGAGGCGATCGAAGCTCCACCCGAGGAAACAGACCCGGCTGCAGCTGACGAGGTTGAGCAAGAACCTGCAACTGACGCGCAGACCGCACCCGATGACGTTGAAACTGCGGAACCCAAGACGGAGAGTGCGGCACCGCAGACCACTCAACAATCCAGCGCGGACGCTGCCGAGCAGCAGGCCGAAGACCAGCCCGTCGCCCGTTCACGGCGACGTAGTCGCCGACGCACCACTCAGGGCCCGTTTGTCTCGGGGCCCTTCGAGATCACCCAAGACACAACAGCGCCTGCGTCGGAAGAACCAGCGGCTGAGAAGACCAAGAAGCCGCCGCTAGCAGATTTTATTCGCGCACCCGTCGAACCTGAACCAGAACGTGACCCGCGCGAACCACTTGAAGCGAGTGCCGCGCACGGGCTCGACACCCTCGATGCTCGGGACGTGGAAGCTCCCGACCGCCGCCTTCGCATGTCCGCCGTAGTGATGTTTGCTATCGGTCTGATCGCCCTGATCATCGCCATCATTCTGCTCGTCTAAGAACCGCTAAAGGAGTTTCGTGGCAGTACCCGAACCCACACTGACTGCACTACGCATTGCCGCCCAAGCCGCAGCCACCCGTCAAGCCGAGAATATCTCGGCCGTCGACGTTGCTGACCGGCTCGGCATTACGGATGCATTTTTCTTCGCATCGGCTCCCTCCGAGCGGCAGGTCAAATCCATCATTGAAGAAATTGAAGATGACCTGCGCGAGCAGCTTGAACTCAAACCGATACGGCGTGAAGGCCAAACCGAGGGCCGGTGGGTACTTTTAGACTATGGCCACTTCGTCATCCACGTTCAACACAACGAGGAACGCGACAACTATGCATTGGATCGTCTCTGGTCTGATGCACCACAAATAGAGCTACCTCAAACGGAGGAGTCCCAAGACTGATTGCAGATAGGTGACAGAATTCAGATGAAGACGATCGTCCTGCTCCGACACGGAGAAACCAGCTGGAATCTCGAAGGCAGATTCCAAGGCCAAAAGGACATCCCGCTCAATGACACAGGCCACGCACAAGCTCGTGAGGCCGCGCATCGGTGGGGTCACACGGAATTCGACGCTGCCATTGTGTCACCACTGCAACGTGCCGCCGATACCGCACGGACTGTTCTCCGTGACCGTCAGGTCCCTTGTTCGACCATCGATGACATCCAGGAAACCTCTGGGGGAGAGTGGGAAGGTCTGCTGTTCACCGAGATCGCTGAACGTTGGCCAGATGAACATGCCGCATTCCGGCTGCCTGATATCGATGCCGGCCCGGTTGGCGGAGAAACACCCCGTGAGTCGGGCACCCGAACCGCACAAGCCGTCCTCGATGCGCTCACCGAAGCTGACGTCCTACTTGTCATATCGCACGGCAATACGATGCGTGCAGCAGCACACCTGCTGGTGGGAAACGAGGACGAAGACTATGCGAGTGTCCCACGACTGTCGAACTGTCGTGCTCACGTGTTGCAGTCACATACCGGCGAACGCGGCACCTTCACGTTGACGCAAACCAGTGTTTAACATCACGTCCAGAGGGCGACATCCTAAATTTGTTTTCAAAACAAAGCTATGTATACTAGAGGATGTTGCCCAGCAGGGCGGCACAAAAACTTGATCAGGGGCTTTGGCGCAGTTGGTAGCGCGCTTCCGTGGCACGGAAGAGGTCAGGGGTTCGAATCCCCTAAGCTCCACGCGTGAACAAAGGGAAGTAAGCCCGCTTGCCCCCTCGAATAAGAAAATTGCCCCCTCAGATACTAGCTGTTGAGCTAGACTGAGGGTCATGGCATATATTGAAACGCGCACTTCAAAGCGCACAGGGCAACAATCTTACAAGGTCGTGTGGCGCGAGAATGGGCGGAAACGCAGCAAAACATTCCGCGAACTTCACAAAGCCGAAGCCTGGCAAAACATCATTGAAGCTGCCGGGAATGACACCGAGAAAGCGAAACGCGCTGTTCTCCAAAAGGCTTCTAATTCCCCATCGCTGGCGACTGTCGCTGAGAACCACATCAAACGATTGTCAGACGTAGAACCAGCCACCCGCGCCAAGTACAGGTCGATGTTCAAGAATTACCTTGCCGACTCGCTTGGCACGTTCCCGGTGGACATGATCACCGAAGATGACATCGCTGAGTGGGTGAGTGACCTTCAAGAGGGTAACAAGTCACCAAAGACGATTCGCAACGTCCACGGCCTACTGAACGGGGTCATGAATACTGCTGTGAAGCGTCGCTACCGGGTAGATAACCCTTGTGCTGAGACCCGCCTACCGAAGTCCAACCGGACGTCTGACAACATCACGTTCCTCACCCACGACGAATTTCGGTTACTGCTTGACCAGATCCCGATTCATTTCCAGCCGTTTGTGATCTTCTTGGTCAGTACCGGGTTGCGTTTTAGTGAAGCAACCGCGCTCACGCCAGCTGACTTCACCGATGATCGAGGTCAATATTCAGTGAGCGTCCAAAAGGCGTGGAAATACCAGGGGACCGGTGGCGTGCGAAAGATCGGGACACCGAAAAGTGAGAAATCCCGACGCACGGTAGGGCTAGGAAAGATCGCCACCGAAGCCGTTGCGCCACTTGTTCGCACCACTGCACTAGATGACTTCGTGTTCAAGATGGCACGCGGGGGTGACATGACCTCACAGGCGTTCTACAATCACGTGTGGCGAGACGCTGTAGCAGCAGCCCAGGCGAAAGGGTTGCGGAAGAAACCAAGGGTTCACGATTTGCGGCACACGTTCGCTTCTTGGTCACTGGCTGAGGGTGAGTCTATCGAAATCATCTCTTACCTGATGGGGCATGAGTCCATCCAGACGACCAGGAACACGTACGCTAAGGTTATGCCGTCAGTGGTACGTTCCAGCGCTAGAGCTTCAGATAAGGCGTTGTCATCGGCGTTGGGGATCACTGAACGTAAAGAGATCGAAACTGCCGACGCTGA
>DATBUK010000171.1:0-3158 GCA_036516155.1 Yaniella sp. | reverse complement strand
TCGGGGATTTCGATAACGCCGGAGGCATCAATCAGTGTGACGACGAAGTTCAGACCCATCGCGGTAATAATTCCCCACAGGGCGCCATTTCCGGTGGCCTTGCGCCAGTAGATGCCCAGTCCGATGGGGCCGAGGATGGCCGCAGCGAATGCCGCCCAACCGAAGGCACCCAGGATGAAGATGACCTGCGAGAGGTAGAACACCAGCAGCACTGAAGCCACCGTGATGATGCCGGACCACACACGGCTCCACAGCAATTCGTTTTTGACGCTGCGCCCCATGACCGAGCCGACGAAGTCTCGAACAACTGCCGCAGCACCGATCGTGATGAAGCTGGAGGCACTGGACATGATCGCGGCCAACAGCGCAGTCAGGGCCAGCGCAGCGATGACCGGGTTCGTAAATTCCGAAAGAAAGACTGTAGTCGTCTCGTCGATATTATCGATCGGTTCGCTTCGCCCATCAATGACCATCGCTTTGAGCGCCAGCCCAATACCCAGGCTAAAGAGCGTGGTAACGCCGTAGGCGATACCAGAGACGGTAGCGCCCCATTTGAGTTCTTTGGAATCCCGCAGCATCAGGAATTTCGTGATCAGCTGTGGTTGGCCTGCTGCACCGAAGAGCAACAGCACTGCGTACCCAAAGAAATAAGAATCCGAGTTGCCGCCGATCAACATCAGGTGGCCGGGTTCGGCAAGGTTGATGGTGTCCAGTGTCTGCAGCCACCCACCGGCCAACTCGATGGCAGTAAAGAAGATGAACACGGACATTGCGATCATCAATAGACCTTGGATCAAGTCGGTCCAGACGGCGGCTAACATGCCTCCGGCAATGGTGTATAAAGCGACGACGGCCGCCCCGATCCACGCACCGGTCTGGATCGAAGTTCCCAGTAACAGTGAGGAAATAATACCCATCGCAGAGATCTGCGAGGTCATGTAGGCCACGGCGCCGATCACCATTGCGACCGAGATGGCAATGTGGGCGGGTCTGCTCTTATACCGCAGCTTGACCAGATCCGGTATGGAGTAGACCTCATGCTCTTGGGCGACTTTGTGCAGCCTTGCGCCAAGGAGGAACCAAGCCAGCGTAAAGCCAAGCGGCACAAGGAACGCTGCGGATAGGAATGCGGCAATACCGACGTCGAACATCGCGCCGGTGTTTCCGACCATGCCCCAGCCGGATTGGATCGAGCTGAAGCTGGCGATGGCCATAACGAAGAAGCCCAGTGACTGGCCTGCCACGAGAAACTCTTTGGAAGACTTCGTCCGTCTGTTTGCCCAGTATCCAATCCCAAACATCAAAACGAAGTAGATCACGATAATCGTGATGACGGTCGCGCTTGAGGTCACTGCCACTCCATTCGTGAGGTACTACTGCAGATGTGATGCGCACCACGGCGTCACCTGACTTCAGTTAGCGTAGCTTAACTGAGTTTGGAGGACAATGGTTCACCAGAAGCGCTGGTGGGACGCTGATTTTGCTACTTCGCAGTAGCCTCAACGTGCACCCGGAAGCTTTGGATTACGTCGACGAGTTCAGCATATTCTTCGGTGTCGACAACCTGGCGCATGGCATCTAGGCCCTTCGCCCCGGTGAGCTCTTCGGCAGCGCGTTGACTGATGGTTCCGGCGGCAATCGTTATGCTTTCTTCCCACCAGGCTCCAGCGGTTTCCTGACTGAAGGGGAAGCGGAAACTTGTTTGGCCACCACCAAGCTCGTCTGGCGGGCCGTGTTCGGCTGTGGCAAGATACGGGGCGACCACCAGGAGGTATCGGTCATTTTCGAATCGCCCGTCGTAGACGCCGACGGTTGGTCGCGGGTTCGTTCGCTCGGGATTTTCTGCGATGACTGCGCGTAGCCATATGCCGTAACCGTCCTGCTCGGGTTCAACTCCCATATCCAGCGGCTCGGCGTGCAGCAGCACCACTTCGTCTGCATCCACGGCGACCACGTCGGGCCAAGGGATATTCGTAAAGACATCGAGGTGCACGGTTTGATCGGGGTTGGAGATTTCGGCACGCTGGGCCGAGCGTCCGTTAAACTCTGGGATCGACTCGTCAGTCTCAAATACCGCTGTGAAATCTTCGAATTCTGCATTCCAGGTCTCCGGAATGTCAAACGTGAGATGCCCTTCACCCAGCTCCACGGCATTGGTGACTTTTTCGGCGGTACTTGGCGCCACAGATGCGGTTTCGGTTTCTGCTACGGGGCCGTCTGAGATACTTGCACACCCGGCGAAGATCAGCACGCCAAGCAGGCATGTGCTGCTGAAAAAGAACCCTGCCGAAGGTGTGGACGACATAACAATACGCTACGCGAAGCTACCGTTTTTGACGAGGTTTCGTGGCCTTCTTTCGCTATGATGACGCGGATCTGTAGCCTACTGGGAGGTTCGCACAAAAGCCCGGTTGTCATCGATATCTGACAGCTCCCATTCAAAGGGCGCGTGGGTATCGTTCAGGAGTTTCCCGCCGGCTTCAATTGCTGCTTCGACCCTGTCGGCAGCTCGCTTCGCGGGGACGAAAATGTCCAGGTGAGCTTTCCCCAAGGCACCCGACAAGTTCACGTCTTCTTGTGAGGCACTGGAATCAGCAAACTGGTGGAATCGGATCGATGGGAGCACATCCGAGCGATCGACGATGACATTCTCATCGTCTTTAGCCTGCTTGAAATCAAAGATGGCCTGCCAAAACGGCTTGATACGAGAGACGTCAGTACTGACCAGCACCAGCTGTGCTCGCGTGATCTTTTCCGGTTGGCGTTTCAGCTGCATCTCTTCAATCAGCACATCCACCGAGGTGGCAAACCGAATGTCACGGTCGGTCAGATGCCCAACATCGTGGCTCACCACACGCATACGGACCGTGTTGTACCGCACCTCGAAATCTGGGTGATGATCTTGCGCTTCGGCAAAGTTCGTAAACCGGTTGACGAATTCGATGGCTTGCGTGAAGTCTTTGGCTCGCACGCTGTTTTCTAATCGCCCGTCGACGACCGTCCAACCGGGTAGTTGTTCTAGGGCTTCAGCTGAGGTCACGTGAGTCATGGTGGCCTTCCTCCCTGATACGGGGTCGAAGCGAGATTCAGGCTCCGATTCAAGTCTTACACTCAAGGCCTACCCTGTCGAGAGTGCATAAGAGTTCGCGCCAATAGGT
>DATBUK010000170.1:0-7915 GCA_036516155.1 Yaniella sp. | reverse complement strand
GAAACCACGAAAAAGGAGTAACCTGGTCTCATGTTGATTGGCGTTCCTAAAGAAATCATGAATAACGAAAACCGCGTGGCACTCACTCAAGGTGGTGTCCATGAGTTGGTGAAAGCCGGACATACCTTAGTCGTCCAAGCGGGCGCGGGTGTGGGTTCCGGCATCACTGACGAGGACTACCGGTCAGTTGGCGCCGAGATCGTCGACGACGCGGCCCAGGTCTGGGAACGCGCGGAAATGATTTTGAAGGTCAAAGAGCCAGTCGGTGAAGAACTCACCATGATGCGCCAGGGCCAAATACTGTTTGCGTACCTGCATCTTGCGGCATCCGCCGAGTGCACAAAAGCGATCATGGACTCGAAGGTCACCGCACTGGCGTATGAAACGGTGACCCGCGGCCGTGCTCTTCCCCTGTTGGCTCCGATGAGCCAGGTAGCTGGCCGTCTCGCTCCAGTGGCTGGCGCGTACCATCTCACCCAGTCTCAAGGCGGTTCTGGTGTGCTCATGGGTGGGGTGCCGGGCACGCGCCGCGCCAACGTCGTAGTCATTGGTGGTGGCGTTGCAGGTGAAGCAGCCGGTGTCATCGCCGCCGGCATGGGTGCCAACGTCAAAGTCATCGATCTGAACCTCGAACGACTTGCCGAGCTTGAACAGGTGCACGGCAGCAGCTTGGATACAATCGCTTCGAATGCGATGAATATTGCCGAAGCCGTCGCCGATGCCGACCTCGTGATCGGTTCAGTACTTATCCCCGGTGCAGCGGCTCCGAAACTTGTCACCGCGGAGATGGTTGAACAGATGCGCCCCGGCTCAGTGCTGGTTGACATTGCGATTGACCAGGGTGGATGCTTCGAAAACTCGCGCCCCACTACTCACGAGAATCCGACATATAAAGTCGGTGACAAGATTTACTACTGTGTCTCCAATATGCCAGGCGGCGTTCCACAAACCTCGACAGCAGCACTGACCAACGCGACGCTGCCATATATTCAGCGCATCGCCTCGAAGGGCTGGGCAAAAGCGCTCTCAGCTGATGAGGGGCTCGCTTCCGGGTTGAACGCGTACAACGGTCAGCTGACCCACCGGGGTGTATTCGAGGCGATGGTCGAACAGCTCGGGTTAGAGCACAAATACTTTCGCCCCGTTGAGGAGATCCTCGCCAACGCTTAAAGGGAGCTCGCACGCGGTGTACTGTAAACGCAGAAACCTTCTTCTACCTTCTCCACAGGTCCAAGCTGAAGCTGTCCCTTCAGGAAGCCCCTCGACGATTGGAGCAAGTTGAAAATGATGAGATCCAGCTGCTCGTGTTGAGAGAATCACACCGCAGACTACGGGCAGAGTTAGCCTCCCGACCTAAAGCATCGTGAATCGACAAGAGCATCCCGATGCTCGTGCAGAAATCCGCAGCGCAGCGCTCTGGTACGGCTCTCAAGATCGAGGACTAGGAGACCGTTTCCTCGACGCAATTACGGAATCACTGCAAGAAATCATCCGATGACCTCGGTCAGCTCCATTGGTACATAGCTCAACAAGCGCCTGGCGCATACGCAGCATGAACGTGCACCTTTTCCCGTACCGGGTGCTGGATCACGTGACGGATTCGACAGTGATAATCCTTGCGTACGCCCATACCGACGCCAGCCCAGTTATTGGCAATCTCAACTAGACAGCTGATAACCGAGCCGTACCTAGCTGCGGTTCAACGCCGAGGGCGGGTGTTGCACGTTTCTATGCAATGCCCGCCCTCGGTATCTTGAGAAACTTACGGCGCCATTTCCATCAAGTCTTCTTCGGTAATCAGCTGGTCTTCAGTTGGTCGCTCAGGGATGTCGACCTCGTCATTCCAGAAGAACTCCATCTTATGGTCGCCTTCGCGGATCTGGTCCAATCGTGGGGTCTCGCGATCAGTTGGAATGGCAATGTACTTTTCGACTTGCCCATTCATGATGTCGCCCTCTTCCATTTCCTGAGTGGCGTAGTACCAGCCGGTTTCTTCCGTCTCCATATCGAGCCGCGCGTACTCACCATCGGACTGCAACTCATCGAAATTGAAGCCCGTTACTTCGTCAGCACGACCCTCCTCTGCTGCGGAACGCATTTCTTCCAGCAGGTCGGACATGTCGATCTTTTGGGACATGGCGTTGTAGTCTTCACTGACGTCGAGGTATTTACCCTCAAATTCTGAGGCCATTTGTTCGAATGCATCAACCTGGTCTGCGGGAGCCTGTGCCATAAACAACGAGCCCACGGTTTCCCACATCATTTCCATCGAAACGTAGACTTCATCGTCGAAGAACGACATAATCGGCTCTTCATCTTCACCCAAGCGGATGGCTGTCGCAGATTCGTTGAGTGAGCCATAGATTTCCAGGTCTGAGATATTGCCGCCGAGCATATCCTCGATAATTTCGGCGTCACTGGCCATCGCTTCTGGCAGTACGGCTGTCATGGCCATGGCATCAGCATTCGACATGGACTCCCACATGGTTGGTTCGATATCGTCGAATGCGGGGGCATCGGAATCTCTGGCACAGCCGGTCAGCACCAGCCCGAGTATCGCAGCGGAAGCAAGTCCGTTTCGTATGGATCGTGACATAAGTATTGAATTCTTTCTTCGTCGGTTGTGCTGACAAGTGATGCAGTAAAACAACTTTCAAGTGTAGACCGTGTGCCTGAGTATCCTGACACAAATGACAGCGGGTGCTGCACCATGTAGTGCAGCACCCGCCGGTGGTGTCGTGGTCTGGTCAGCCCTAGGTGGTTGTCGCTGGTTCAACCGCCTGGCTAGCGATGGTGGATTCCTCGCCGACCCGAGCACCGATCGGGACCTTGCGGTCCGCGCCTTCTTCAGTCACGAGCGGGTAGACACCCGATTCGTCGTGGGTTTCCCGACCGGTGACCGGTGGGTTGAATACGCAAGCCATGCGCAGTTCCGTTGTCGCGCGCACGGTGTGTTTCTCGTGACCATCCAACAGGTAGAGCGTGCCGTCGCGTAGTTCGTGCACTTCGCCGGTCTCTTCGTTGGTGAGAGTGCCTTCACCTTGGACGCAGTAGACGGCTTCGATGTGGTTTTCGTAGTGAAATGTCGACGTGGTACCGGCGTAGATGACGGTATCGTGCATCGAAAAGCCCACACCTTCACGGGCGAGGACGATGCGGCGGGACCGCCAGGTCTCAGCGCGTACGTCACGTTCGGTGTCGTTGAGGTCTTCTAGATTGGTTACGATCATGAAGGTGGTCCTCTCTTAGGCGTTCGCGGTGGCAGTTTCGCCCAGTACCAGGGTGATGTCTTGTCCGGTGACTTCGCTGATGCAATCGGCCAGGATGTTCAGCCCCCGTGCCAGCACATCGAGTTCGATAGTCAGTGCTGGCATGAGTTTGATGACCTCATCTTCCGGGCCGGATGTTTCCATCAGCAGGCCCTTTTCGAATGCCTTCGCGGAGATCTTGCCGGCAGTCTCGGTGTCGCTAAAGCGCAGACCGGTCAGCAGGCCGCGACCCTTGACGGAGGTGCCTTCAACTTCGATGGCGATTTTGGTCAGGGCGTCCTGGACCATGTCAATGACCTTGGTCAGGTGGCCGGTTTGGAATGAGTCGTCGGCCCAGTAGCGGCGCAATGCAGCGGTTGCGGTGACAAATGCTGGGTTGTGACCGCGGAAGGTGCCGTTGTGTTCGCCCGGTGCCCAGACGTCGAGTTCAGGGCTGAACAAGGTCAGGGCCATCGGTAAGCCGTAGCCCGAGATGGATTTAGACAGGCACACGATATCGGGGGTGATGCCGGCTGATTCGAAGCTAAAGAACGACCCGGTGCGACCACAACCGGCTTGCACATCATCGACGATGAGCAGGATGTCGTGGCGTTTGGTCAGATCACGCAGGCCACGCAGCCATTCGTCGCGTGCTGCATTCAAACCGCCTTCGCCTTGCACGGTTTCGACAATGATAGCGGCTGGCTTATCGACGCCGGAACCGGAGTCTTCCAGGACGCGTTCGAGCCAGAGGAAGTCTGCGGTTTCTCCATCGAGGTAGTTGTCGAATGGAATTTTCGAGCTGTTGGTCAGCGGCATGCCAGCACCCTGGCGTTTCATGGAGTTCCCGGTGACGGACAGTGAACCAAGGGTCATACCATGGAAAGCATTGGTGAACGACAAGATGTGTTGACGACCGGTGACCTTACGTGCCAGTTTCAGCGCAGCTTCAACGGTGTTGGTACCCGTGGGTCCGGGGAACATAACCTTGTAGTCCAGCCCGCGTGGCTCCAGGATGACGTCTTTGAAGGTCTGCAGGAAATCGCGCTTGGCCGGGGTCATTTTGTCCATCGAGTGGACCAGTGCGTCTGAGCTGAGGTATTCGAGCAGTTCAGCGCGCAATTCCTCGTTGTTGTGCCCGTAGTTGAGGGCACCGGCGCCAGCGAAGAAGTCGATGAATTCGCGGCCTTGTTCGTCGGCCAGGACCGAGCCTTTGGCCGTGGTGAAGACAGTGGGCCAGCTGCGGCAGTAGCTGCGTACTTCTGATTCTGTGGTTTCGAAAATCGTGGTATCCAAGAGGATTCCTTTCAGTGATGTGCTCAGGTTTTGGGCGCAGTCGAGCTGCGTAAAAATTTGAGGAGGGGTGAAGAACTTATTTGACGCCGGCCATCCGTGCGGCTTGGCGCTGTCTCAGCAATTCCGGCACGAGTGGACCAACGCGATGGAGGTACTCGGTGTCGTGGCCATCCGGATACATTTCGGGGGTAAATAGCTCGGCAACGGTATGACTGGCTTCGTGGCGCTGGGCCAGCGACGCAAACAGTTGCTTCGAAGCGGCGTTATCGTCCGTCACGGTCGTTTCGAGGTGCTCGACGCCGGTGGTTTCGACCAGGTAATCCAGCATGCGGCTGGCTAAGCCTCGCCCGCGCGCCGCAGAGTCAACCGCCACCTGCCACACCATCAGAGTGTTCGGTTCATCGGGGCGGAGAAAACCGGTGACGAATCCCATCAGCCGGTCGTCTTCAGTAACACCGACTACGGAGGTGCTTGCGAAGTCACGGCACCACAGCAGGTATTGATATGAGGAATTGAGATCTAACACTCCGGTATCACGGGTCAGACGCCAGAGGTTGGCCCCGTCGGCCAGCTGCGGCGCCCGCAGATCAATAGTGAACTCAGAATGATTGTTCTCGTTAGTGGAACGATGCATGCGCTCTACATTAGCGAACTGAAAGCCCATGGCAACCGCCCAAAACCGCGCAAATCGCGCAAATCGCACGAAAAGCACGCGCGCCAGACCCCGCCTTTCCGCATGCTGCTGCGGGTTTCAAGCAACCCCGAACACCCAGCCCCTGATCGGCCGAACGTTATCATTTCGTTACAATTTTGTTATCAACGCGTGACATAAGGGCGGAGGAATACGGGGTTCGTCACACAAAATGGTGTTGGGTTACGCCGTTGCCTCGTGCCACCGGCTCTCATCCCGCCACGTGTGGCCCCTCCACGGTGATCAAGGGCGTGACTGCGCCGCGAGTGACTGTGCCGTCAAAGGGACATTGACCGAGCGTTGCCTGCGTGTTGTACTGATTTTCAACAGGTCTGTGGCAGCAACCATGCAGAACCCATGAACACGCAGTAATGAGGAGGACCTATGAAAACTTCACTCGAAAAAACTGTCGCCCTACTCAGCTCTGGTCTACTCGCGCTTACTTTGAGTGCCTGTCAAGCCCCGGACGATACAAGTCCTGCTCCTGAAGAAACCGAACAGGAACACTTCGATACGTTTGAAGACGAGTCTGCCCCACCAACGGATGACGTCATACAAGAGGAACAAAGCGCTACCCCACAAGATGATGACAATGGCAGGCACGGAGACGGCACGCCGATGAATGAGGAGACACAAAGCCCGGAGGACGACGAAGTCTTAGATCAACAGTGACTTCCGAGGGGTCAGTGTTTGAAATGGACGAAAAGCCGACCGTGGTTTTTGCTGTCCTTTTCGACTCGATGATACCGAGCCTTAATGTCTTTGCGCTCTAAAAAGCGCAGTACCCTTTTCTTGAGCGCGCCACTGCCCTTGCCGGGGATAATCTCGACTGTCTTCGCTTTGGTCGCTTCGGCTTCATCGATAATGTCATGCAGGGCTCGATCCAAGTCACGGCTTTTGTTGTAGATGTCGTGAAGATCCAAGGTTAAGCGCACGCAAACCTCCAGTAATCAGTGGTGTCCTTCTCCCCACGGTACTCCCCTGCAGTTCAGCGAGGATCTGGGTATGACAGTCGGTAGGTCAATCTTGCAAATTGGCCGACTTGTTGCACGCTGGTGAGCTGTGCCTGATCAGATTCGAGTCGCTGGTCCAAGAGTGGCGCGCCTGCTGCGAGCGCCACCGGAGCTACGGATAAGACGATCTCATCTAAGGCTTGAGCAGCAATAAACTGCGATGCAAGACCGCCACCTCCAACGACCCAGATGACTCCATCATTGGCAAGATCGCGGAGCGTGGGCAGGTGCGTGCTGACCTCACCAGAGACGAATCGAACAGCGGCATCATCAGGAGCACTCAACTGTCTGGTGGTAAAGACCACCACCGTGGGGGCCATCTCGTCGTGCCAAATGTTCATGTTCTCGAGTGCACCGAGCTCACGCAATACCCATTCATAGGTCGTCGATCCCATGACCTGGACCGTCGCCTGTGGCGGTGCAAGCTGTGGGTCATCGCCACCTGGGACAGCAAATAACCAATCCAGCGAATGGTGCTCATCCGCCAAATACCCATCGAAGCTGGTGGCGATTTCGTAAACAATCCGCGTCATGCGCTGACGGTAGCCCAAGGTCAGAATAAACGCCAAGTATTCTGTAGAACTTGTCGTGATCACCTAGTCAGCAGCGAATCGATTGTTCACTGGGTTCGATTCCGTCAGCGATACTTGCCCCAGACGATCACTCATGGCGCTCGGGTGTGTATTCAAATGCTTCCCGAGTTTTTATGATGGAGCAACGGATAGCTTTCCGTGCCATATCGGAAGGAGCATCCAGTGCTTCTCAGCGTCAATCTTTTTATGAGCCTCGACGGCGTCAACCAAGGACCCTGCGGCCCCGATGAAGATACCCGTGGTGGATTCACCAACGGTGGCTGGCTGATGACCGTCTGGGATGAAGAATGCGGTCAGGCCGTATCCCGCTGGTTCGACAACTGCGGTGCCCTTTGCTGGGCCGCAACACTTACGATGAGTTTGCCTCGCACTGGCCCCAGGTCACCGACCCCGACGACCCGGTAGCCGGTTTGATCAATAACAACACCAAATATGTTGTGACGTCATCCCCGGTTGGTGACGTCTGGGCCGATACCACCACGGTGCTCGGTGATGATTTTCTTGATGAGATCGCACGGTTCAAAGGGGTCACCAGCACCAAAGAACTTCAAGTCCACGGCAGCATCCAGCTAGCGCGCACTCTCCATCTGGCCGGGATGATCGACCTGTACCGGTTTCTGATCGCACCGGTCACGGTGGGCCCGGGATTTGGGATCTTCAATGAAGGCGGCCCGCCCCACCGCATGCACGTGGTCCACGGGCTCGTCACGACCAATGGGCTCTATGACGTCGAAATGACCCCTGCTGACTTTGAGAATCGCAAGACGGTCAGCCTGGAGGATGGCAAAGAAGTCCTGACCGATCTCGATAAGAAGGACCAGGAGGCATGATCATCCTAGCCGGGTATGCCTATGTGGCGTCAGCCGAACGGGACCGGTACATTACGGCATTCGCGCATTACAACAAACGCACTCGACGGGCTGCCGGATGTCGGGATGTCGCGATCAGTCCTGACCCGGTCGATGCGACGCGCGTCAATATTTTTGAGCTCTGGGATTCCAAACACCACATGGAACAGTACCGGGTCCAAACGGTCATCCCGGATTCCGGGGTGGCCATCCACGGTGGGAAACT
>DATBUK010000169.1:0-2930 GCA_036516155.1 Yaniella sp. | reverse complement strand
TGTGGGAATGACCATCCTGGTATGTCTGGTATATTTTCGCCGGCACTTCCGTCGTGACTTAGCGTTGGCATATATCGCCTTGAGCATGGGGATCTTCGCTGTCACGCTCTTACTGTCGGAATCCGAGGCCGGACTAGGCCTGGGGCTTGGCCTCTTCGGAATTCTGTCCATCATTCGGTTACGTTCCGATACGCTAACCCAAGAAGAAGTCGCCTACTACTTCATCTCGCTGGCTATCGGACTCATCAATGGACTGCATCCAGAACCGGCGTGGGTCTCTCCGCTCATCACAGCGTTTTTGGTGGCCGTGATGTATGTGGCGGACCATCAGTGGTTTGGCGCCAACACGCAGCGCCAAACAGTCACCCTGGATCGGGCCTACCCCGATGAAGCCCAGCGGACTCACGCATTAGCAGAGCTCCTGGATGCCAAAATCCTGCGGACCGTGGTGCTTGAACTCGATATGGTCCGTGATTTGACGATCGTCGATGTGCGTTACAAAACCAACCCGTCGACAGCATCTCCTGAAGCCATCCAGATGGAAAACTACGCGCCCATTACCGCGCAACAAACCGTCAGCCTGCCAGCGCCACTTGAGCGCCCTGTAGCCGAACCCGGGCTGAAAACTCGCCTGGTGAGGGTACTCACCGGAGGTCAACGATGAGTCAACCAGCTTTACCACCTCCGGAACCCTCCCGGGCGCGGATGGCGTTGGAAGCCGCCGTGGTTGACCGGGAACCGATTTCACTGGAAGATGTCGTGGACAATGCGGCACTCCAAACCAGAGTGGACCATAAGTTCTTACTGACCCCGGAGCAATTCACAGCTCTGACCCAGCGGCTTGGCGCCGAGTTTGCGGTCATGCAGATCGATGGGTTGCGAACGTTCCGCTACCGGTCCACCTATTTCGACACCCCCGAATTCGAGCAGTATGTCGCGCACCGGCAAGGTCGTCGCCGTCGGTATAAAATCCGTTCGCGCACCTATGTGGATACCGGTCTGAGCATGTTCGAGGTCAAGACGAAGGGCCGCCGCGGCATCACGGTTAAACATCGCCGTGAACAACCGCTGGAAAATGCTGCCGTATTGTCGCAAGCCAATCTCGAGTTTGCCACCGAGGTACTCGCTGAAGAATATGACCAGCAGCTTCCGAGCCTGCAACCGGTCATGCGCAATGCCTACCGGCGTGCGACACTCGTCAATCCCCTCGATGGCGAGCGGGTCACCTGCGATGTTGAACTCCACTTCACCAACGAGAAAGACCGGGTGCACGGTCCTGACATGGTGGTCGTGGAGACGAAGTCAGCCGATGGTCGGGGTGCATCTGATCGAGCACTGGCAGAGTTAGGGATTCGACCGGTGAGCATGTCCAAATGCTGTCTTGGGGTTGCCGTCTTGCACCCTGAGCTACCCGCCAATAAGTGGGCTCGGTTGCTCAACCGCTACGACTGGGTGCGAGCCGCCTAATTCAGCCCTCGGTTCGAGACGCGAGCCGGTAGCCAATACCGCGCACCGTCTCGAACCGATCAGCACCGAGTTTATTGCGCAGATACCGCACGTAGACATCAACCACGTTTGAGCCTGGGTCGTAGTCGTATCCCCAGACCCGCGACAACAGCTGCTCCCGCGATAAGACTTGACCGGGGTGGCGCAAAAGGCTTCAGCTACATCGAACTCCCGGGCTGACAAGGCGACCTCGACCCCATCGACGCTGGCAACCCGCCGCAACAAGTCCAGCTTCAAGCCGTTATGCGACAAGATTGAGACTTCGGCTTCTTGAGGATCGGGACGTAACCGCAATTGGACACGTGCCAACAGCTCATCGAAGTGGAATGGTTTGGCCATGTAGTCATCGGCACCCGATTGCAACCCGGTGACGGTGTCGTGCACAGTATTGCGCGCCGTCAGAATGATGACCGGGATATCCAGCCCCAATGAGCGAATATAGCTCAGCACGCTGTAGCCATCGCCGTCGGGCAACCCGAGATCGAGAATGATCAGATCGAAGGTGGCCGTGACCGCTTGAGCGCGCCCCTCAGCCGCAGTTGGAGCGATCAGCGTGGTATAGCCGGCGGCTTTGAGCCCCTTGGAGATGAACGCGCTAATGCGCGGTTCGTCTTCGACAATGAGGATTCTGTTCACGACGTCTGCTCCTGATCTGCAGCGGGCTCTAGCGTAGCCGGTGCGGTTTCCAAACCGGGCTTGAGCGGAATCTGCAAGATAAAAATGGAACCGGCACCGGGAGCAGATTCTACCCGGACATCACCGTCGTGGGCGCTCGCAATGGCCGCGACAATATTGAGGCCCAGTCCGGAACCCTGTGTTCGTTGACCATTGCCGGCTCGCCCGAACCGGGTAAAGATCGCCTGTTGTTCTTCCGGGGCGATCCCAATCCCCGCATCCGAAACCCACAAGAACAACTCGGGCGTGCGTCCTTGTCGGATGGTCGCTCCCAACTCCACGCGTGTGCCGGGTTCGGAGAATTTCACTGCATTGGCGCACAGTTGCAGCATGGCCTGGGTAATACGGGACGGGTCAATGTGCACGGTGCCCTGCGCGTTGGATTCCAGGATCCAGTCACGCTGGCCAAGTGCCGCGGCCTTTGCGGCAATGTCATTTATCAGTGCAACGATATCGACGGGTCGAGGTTGAATGAAATCGGTCCGGTTGGATTGTGCCAACACCACCAGGTCATTGACTAACAATGACATGCGGTCCAGTTCATCTATGCCGATGTCACGAGTGTCATTGACGTCCTCCGGATCGTGAGCGTCCATGAGTTCCAGGTGGCCCCGGACGATCGTGATGGGAGTTCGCAACTCGTGGCCGACGTCATCTAGGAGCTGTTTTTGCTGTTCGAGGGCCTGCTGGAGCCGATCCAACATTTCGTTAATGGTTTCGGTCAATTCGGCGAATTCATCGTGACCGCG
>DATBUK010000168.1:0-7959 GCA_036516155.1 Yaniella sp. | reverse complement strand
ATTTTCAGCGTACGAAAGGAGGAATATTATGCTGATGAGAACCGACCCATTCCGTGAACTTGACCGCTTAACTCAGCAGCTATTGGGCACTACTGGAACCAGAACGCGCCCAACCATGATGCTCATGGATGCCTGGCGTGACGGCGATACGTTCCACGTCGAATTCGATCTTCCGGGGGTAGATCCCTCCAGCATTGACCTCGATGTGGAGCGCAACGTCATCACCGTCAATGCACACCGTGAGTCACTGTCTGACCAGGTCGAACGCTTAGCTGCGGAACGGCCACGCGGTCATTTCAGTCGACAGCTCGTTCTCGGCGAGAATCTCGACACTGAAAACATCACGGCAAACTACACCGACGGAGTACTAGCCTTAGAAATCCCGGTCGCAGAATCGGCAAAGCCTCGCAAGATCGAGATCGGTCGAGGCAGTGATTCTAAGTCGATCACCCCATAACAACAATCGAACTGACCATTGAATTCACTGTTCAGTCCGGAAGGAGGCACCTGAAAAATGACAACACTTAACTTCAATTTCTTAACCCCACTCCCTGGCCCAAATCAGGTGCCAGACGAGGATGAAGAATTCGATTGGATTCAGATCTTGGAAACTCCTTGCTAATCCAGCAAGATAAGACAAGTCGCCGCGGCCCTTCGGGACCGCGGCTTGTTTGTCTCTACCCAACGAGCACCGAGATCATTACGCTAGAGCAGGTGACCCCTCCCCCGGATGAAAGCTCTGTGATGACCATTCGCACGATTTTCTACACCTCAGACATTTACGACGCGGCCGAAAACGAAGTTGCCTCCCTGGACTTACAGCTTGAAAGCCTGGGAGCTCACCGGCAATTTCACGGGCGTATTCGCACGGTGTCATGCTTACACGACAACGGACTGGTCAAAGCCATCGCAAATGAACCCGGCAACAACCAGGTCCTTGTCGTAGACGGGGGCGGCAGCCTCCACAGTGCCCTGATGGGTGGCAACATCGCCCAGGCATTTGCGGACAACGGTTGGGCCGGGGTGATTATTCACGGTGCGGTGCGAGATCGTCATGAAATCAATGAATTGGCCTTAGGTGTCAAAGCCCTCGGATCGAATCCTCGAAAATCGACAAAAGATGGGGTGGGCGTGCGCGATACGCCAGTGACCATCCACAACGTCGAGTTCATCCCGGGCGCGATGGTGTATGCAGACGAAGATGGCGTCATCGTGGATGCTCGGGATATCCAACAGATCTCCTAAGAGCCTGGCCGTTCGCCTGGGCTGCAGATAGAGTGAATACACCGGGCCCGGTTCGTATTTACCTGAACGGAACGAGGCAATTATGGACGACGAACATCCCATCACTCAGCTCACGACAGAAGAGACCCTGAAGTTCTTATCGGAGATCTCATTTGGTCGCCTGGCGCTTTCAATCAAGGGCCATCCCGATATTTTCCCAATCAACTTTGCTATCCACACACGTTCCAGTGACCACGTGGTGGCATATATTCGAACCTCGCCGGGCACAAAGCTTTACGCAACGGCCGTTGGTTCACCGCTCGCGCTGGAGGCCGATCGCATCGAAGGCAACATCGCGACGAGTGCGGTCCTCTATGGTACCGGTCGGATGGTACAACATCCCGATGAGTTCGACCTTGTCGATTCGCTCGGTCTGACCGCCTGGGTCGCGGTACGCAAACGCGATGTCATCGCCATCGAGGTGGAGCGTGTGTCAGGGCGGAAGTTTCGGCTCGGTCCGGCCCCGAACTCAACTATTTCTGAAACACCCGACTAAGCAATCTCCTGTGAACAATTGCTAGCCAATCGGGGCTATTGCGCCTAGCCTGAAAAGTGTCCATCAGTAGCCCACCGCCGGTCTGAGGTCGGCAAGATTGGAAGTTCAAGATGGCACAGAATGTCACCGAAAAGCTTGTCAACAGCCACCTGGTCAGCGGAACCGCCGAGCCGGGTCATGAAATCGGTTTACGCATCGACCAAACACTCACCCAGGACGCAACGGGCACCATGGTGATGCTCGAGCTAGAGGCTCTGGGGTTGGATCGGATTCAGACGGAACTCTCGGTCCAATACGTCGATCACAACTTACTACAGACCGACGAAAAGAATCCCGAAGATCACCACTTCCTCCAATCCGCAGCCCAACGGTACGGGCTATGGTTCTCCAAGCCCGGCAACGGTGTTTCCCACCCGGTGCATCAAGCACGATTTGGTCGTCCCGGTGCTACCATGGTCGGATCCGACTCCCATACCTGTGCTGCTGGGGCGATCGGTATGTTGGCTATCGGAGCCGGGGGGCTTGAAATCGCCCTGGCGATGGCGGGCGATCCGCTCTACGTCCAGATGCCAGAAGTCTGGGGCGTCGAGCTGACCGGCGAGTTGCCCGACTGGGTCTCCGCCAAAGACGTGATCCTAGAAATGCTGCGACGTCACGGGGTCAAAGGCGGTGCTGGTCGAGTCGTTGAATACTACGGTGAGGGGCTGAAAAATCTTACCGCTATGGACCGTCACGTGATCGCGAATATGGGCGCTGAACTCGGTGCCACAACCAGTGTCTTCCCATCCGATGAGATCACCCGCGAGTTCTTCGAAGCAGTTGGGCGTCCGGAGGATTTCAGCGAACTGGTCGCCGATGAGGGCGCAACCTACGACGTCGAAGAGCACATCGATCTCTCAACGCTAGAACCGCTGATCGCTTATCCTTCCTCGCCCGGTAATGTCATCCCGGTGCGCGAAGTTGAGGACGAAGATGTCTACCAGGTTGTGGTGGGATCGTCAGCGAACCCGGGCCTGCGCGATTTCGCAATTGTGGCTGAAATTCTGCGCGGCCGCCAGGCCCACGACCAGATCTCGCTGGATATCAACCCATCATCGCGCGAAATACTGCTCGACATGACCAAAAGCGGATGGACCTTCGACTTCATCAGCTCGGGCGCTCGGCTCCATCAGTCGGGATGTATGGGATGCATCGGTATGGGACAGGCCCCCGCGGTCGGGCGCAACAGTCTGCGGACAATGCCTCGAAACTTCCCCGGACGATCCGGCACCGATGAGGATGCGGTCTGGCTATGTTCCCCAGAAACCGCTGCTGCTGCGGCTTTGACGGGTAAGATCACTGATCCTCGCGATCTCGATATGGACTACCCCACCGTAGAGCTGCCGACTCAGTACAGCGTGAGTAATGACATGCTGATCCCACCACTTCCGGAAGACGAAGCTCAGCAGGTCGAACTGGTCAAAGGCCACAACATCAAGTCGCTGCCAGAATTCGATGACCTGCCCGACACCCTCGATGTCCCGGTCTTACTCAAAGTCGGTGACGACGTATCCACCGATGAGATTATGCCGGCAGGTTCTCGGGTGCTGCCTTATCGCAGTAATATCGCCAAAATGGCCGAGTTCGTCTACATCCAAGTCGACGATTCATACTCACCTCGTGCGGCCGAGACCTCTGGAGGTCACGCGATCGTCGGTGGGGAAAACTACGGGCAGGGATCGTCACGCGAACACGCAGTCATCGCACCGCGCTACCTGGGTCTGCGCGTCGTCGTAGCCAAATCGTTTGCGCGCATTCACTGGCAAAACCTCGCGAACTTCGGGGTACTTGCCCTGGAATTCGAGGATCCGGCCGATTACGACCGGATCAATCGTGACGACGTACTGCACTTCTCCGGGCTGCGTGAGGCCTTGCAGAAGAGCTCAACCATCACTGCTGAGCTCAACGGTGAGCCAATCACCTTGCGTCACCGCCTATCTGAGCGTCAGGTTGCCATGGTGCTAGCCGGTGGACGCATCCCACAGCGTGCAGCCGAAGAGCCCGGCACCGAGACGCCCGAGGATGAAATCCGGCCAATCCAACCAGAAGGCTAACTTCTGAGCCTGGCGTAAGCCGCTCTTGTACCTACACGCTATGCGGGCCCAATCCCATGGGCCCGCACTTTCTTTTGCCCAGTGGTAGACCGCACGAGCCGCAACGCCCGTACAGCGCTAACGAGGGAAAGCCATCTTGACCTATACCCCCTGGGGGTATATAAATGGAGGTGTCGGATCGAACGAAAACCAGGTGACATTATGACAACGACACCAGCCGCTGATCAATCCTCCGTTGGGTATTCCGCAGAAAAAGCCAATTATCTGAAACGTATCGCCCGCATCGAAGGCCAGGTGCGCGGTATCAAACGCATGCTTGAAGAAGAGACCTACTGTATCGATGTATTGACCCAAGTGTCAGCGGTGAATAAAGCCCTCCACGCGCTGAGCCTAGGATTGGTCACCGACCACATGAACCACTGCGTCACCGAGGCCGTCACCTCGGGCGATGACGCAATCATTGAAGAAAAAGTACAAGAAATCTCGGCCACCATCGGCCGACTCCTACGGTAGAAGGACAGAACCCACATGGCACAAACCACACTGCAACTCGAAGGCCTGACCTGCCAGAACTGCGTTGGTTCAGTCACCAAAGCACTCTACGGTTTGCCCGGTGTCACTGACGTCGATGTCGAATTGGTCAATGACGGGGTTTCGACCGCAATCGTTACTTCGAACCCCTCCCCGTCACCCGAACAGTTCCAGACCACGGTCGCCGACGCCGGCTACACCGTGGTCGACTACTCCTTCGAACTCTAAGGACCTGCATGACTACCCACAAGACGGACTCCACCCGTGACGTCCAACTCGACATATCCGGCATGTCTTGTGCCGCATGTGTCTCGCGGGTGGAACGTCAGCTCGAGAAAATCGACGGCGTCGAGGCTTCCGTCAACCTGCCACTGAATCAAGCCTTCGTCAAAGCACCGCTAGGGCTTGAAGATCAAGTCCTTGTCGACGCGGTCTCGAAAGCCGGTTACGATGCCAAACTGCACGGCCAAGATACCCCGCCCACCGACGACGAGGATGAGACCGTCGAAGCACCTGCCGTCGATGATGCCCCCGGTGCAGCCGAGTTAAAGCCTCGGTTGATCGTGGCGGCGATCTTGACGGTGCCGCTGTTTCTGATTTCGATGTTCACCGCGTTCCAGTTCCCCCACTGGGGCTGGGTCGCGATGGTGCTGTCATTTCCGGTGACCTTCTGGGCCGGTTGGCCCTTCCACCGTGGCGCGCTCAAAGCCGCACGGCATGGCAGCTCGACCATGGACACCTTGGTGTCGATTGGGGTCACGGCTGCCTGGGTGTACTCCACGGTTGAATTAGTACTGCACCCGACGATGACGCTGGCGGCCGGCACCCACGATCACTCGCTGTACTATGAAACCGCCGGTGTGGTCACGACGTTCCTGTTGTTAGGGCGCTTCCTCGAAGCCCGGGCAAAAAGCCGTGCCAGCGAAGCGCTGCATTCACTGCTGAACCTAGCTGCGACCAAGGCAACGGTCATGCGCGATGGACAAGAAGTCGTCATTCCGGCAGATCAGCTACAGGTAGGCGATGAGTTTATTGTCCGTCCGGGTGAAAAGATCGCCACCGACGGGTTCGTTGTCTCGGGCACCTCGGCGGTAGATACCTCATTGATCACGGGCGAATCGGTGCCTGTGGAAGTCGGAGAGCACGATACTGTCACCGGGGCGACCATGAATACTTCCGGCCGTCTCGTCGTACGCGCCACTCGGACTGGTTCCGACACGACCCTGGCGCAGATGGGTCAGTTAGTCTCCCAGGCCCAGTCAGAAAAAGCCCCCATCGCCCGGTTGGCCGACCGCATCTCCGCGGTCTTCGTACCGATCGTCCTGGTGATCGCGCTCATCACGCTGGCGGCATGGTGGCTGCTAGGCGAACCGGCCACAGCGTTTCGTGCTGCGGTCACCGTGCTGATTATCGCCTGTCCGTGTGCCCTGGGCCTTGCGACCCCGATTGGGTTGTTGGCCGGGACCGGGCGTGCCTCGCAGATGGGCATCCTGATCAGCGGCCCGCAGGTTCTGGAAGATTCGCGCGGGGTCGACACGGTCGTACTGGATAAGACCGGGACCGTGACAGAAGGCAACATGGCGGTATCCGACGTGCAAGCGTTCGGAGACCATAGCGCCGACGACGTGCTGATTTCCGCGGCGGCGGTCGAGCTTGGCTCAGAACACCCGATTGCTCGGGCGATTGTGGATGCCGGGCAAGAGCGTGCCACGCTGCCCCAGGTCATGGGCTTTTCGTCAACTGCAGGTGGTGGCGTGACCGGAACCATCCTGACCCCAGAAGCACAATACAAGGTGGCTGCGGGACGTTCATCATTCATCGTCGACCACGTCGGTGGTCTCTTGGAAGAACACGAGCGCGCACTGAATGCAGCAGAAGCCGCCGGTTCAACTGCGGTGTGGGTGGCCATTGACGGGCAGCTTGCCGGCATTATTTCACTGCAGGACCAGATCAAAGACACCTCAGCGACCGCTATTGCTGAGCTCAAGGATATGGGGCTCACCCCGATCTTATTGACCGGGGATAACGAATATGTCGCCCGTCAGGTCGCCACTGAGGTCGGGATTGCACCAGAGCGTGTTTTTGCCGGGGTCCGGCCCGAAGACAAAGTCGACAAGGTCAAAGAGCTTCAGGCAGCCGGTAAAACTGTGGCCATGGTCGGCGACGGCATCAATGATGCCCCTGCCCTGGCGCAAGCCGACCTCGGGATTGCGATGGGCTCGGGCACTGATGTGGCCCGCGAGGCCGCCGATATAACGGTCATGGGTTCGTCGCTGACGCAGGTCTCCCAGGCATTGCAGCTATCGCGCAAGACGTTGCGGATCATTCGGACGAACCTGTTCTGGGCTTTCGCCTATAACACGGCTGGCATCCCGATTGCCGCCTTCGGCCTGTTGAATCCGATGTTCGCCGGAGCGGCCATGGCGGCCTCATCCGTCCTGGTGGTACTCAATTCCCTGCGGCTGACCCGCTTCGGGCGCTGACGTCGGTCCTACCAACGAACTCCCTCGCGCGGCGGTGGTGAGACGGTCCACGAATCGGGCCGCCACCATCGCCGTTGCGTTTGCGGTGTCCAAACTCGGATTCAGTTCGGCGATATCGGCGTGGACCAGTTTGCCCGAGGTTGCCACGTGATCGATAACAGCTGATACCAGTGGCAGCGGGACACCGTAAGAGGCAGGAGAACTCACCGCCGGCGCGACGGCAACCGGCAGCACGTCAAGGTCAATGGTCAGGTAGACGATGTCAACTTGTTGGAGCAGGTGAGCAACCGATTGGCCTGCGTCGGAAGGGTAGGTGATCCACCGATCGTCGGTCACCCACCCAATACCGGTCTGCCGGGCACGATGAAACAGGTCGGCGGTATTTGATGCTTCAGCAATCCCCATGGCCGACACCAGCGTGTGCCGGCCCGCCTCAGCGGTCATGATCTGAGCGAACCCGGTACCCGAGGTTGCGAGCTCACCGGGCCGATTATCGAAATGCGCGTCGAGGTTAATGATCCCGAGCCGAGCATCAGGGAATGCGCCCCGAACCCCAAGATACGAAGCCCAGGTAATTTCGTGGCCGCCGCCGAGTCCGACGGTCAACTTGCCCTGTCGCAGCAGCTGCGTCAAAGCTTCGCCATACCGCTGTTGCGCTGACTCCAGATCCCCTTCATGCACATGCACATCGCCTGCATCACACAGGGGAATGTCGTGATGCACGGCGAGCGATCCCAGTGCCTGGCGGATAGCTGCCGGGCCTTCCACCGCTCCGGGGCGTCCCTGATTTCGGATCACGCCTTCATCGGAGGCCAGCCCCAAAAGCGCGTACCCCTGCTGGGTTTCCTCAACGGGGGCGATTCGGGAGTGCCAACGAGCATGTTCTGGTCCGGGACCGTCGTCGCGGCCAGTCCATTCGGGGAATTGGAAATCAGTCATGTTCTCTAGCCTAGAGCGCCGGTGGGTTGTGGTCCTACTTCCCACACCCGATGCGGTCGTATGCCCGGTCAGGTTTCTTCGGGGAAGCGGCCGACCATTTTGCGCAGGTCCAATCCGGGCAGGGCTGCATTGA
>DATBUK010000167.1:0-5706 GCA_036516155.1 Yaniella sp. | reverse complement strand
TGCTTCCGGTGCAATCCGAGATTTCAAACCGATCAACAACGGAGAAGTCTCGATTTATTACTGTGGCGCAACAGTACAAGGCAGACCACACGTTGGACATATTCGTTCCGCCGTCGTCTTTGACATCCTGGTCCGCTGGCTTGAATATGCCGGATATAAGGTCACCCTGGTGCGCAATGTCACCGATGTAGACGATAAAATCTTGACCCGTTCGGCAGAGTCGTTTGAACCGGATTTTACTGCTACCGATGATTACCCGGCACAAGAGCAGTGGTGGGCGCTGGCCTACCGATTCGAAAACGCGTTCGCTGACGCTTATGCCAAGCTGGGCGTCCGTCGTCCCACATATGAACCCCGGGCGACCGGACACATCCCGGAAATGCTTGAACTCATCGAGCGGTTGCTCGCTTCAGGTCACGCCTATAAGGCTCTTGACGGTTCTGCTGATGTCTACTTCGACGTCAAATCCTGGCCCGAATACGGCCGGCTGACCCACCAGTCCGTCGACAACATGCAAGATGCCGACGACGCACCAACCCGGGGGAAGAAAGACCCCCGAGACTTCACGTTGTGGAAATCAAAGCAACCAACCGATCCGGCTGGCGCTTCCTGGGCTGCGCCCTGGGGTGAAGGCAGGCCCGGGTGGCATATCGAATGTTCTGCAATGGCTACCAAATACTTGGGCTCACATTTTGATATCCATGGTGGCGGTCTCGACTTGCGGTTCCCACACCATGAAAACGAGCTGGCGCAATCGAGCGCGGCCGGTGACCAGTTTGCGAACTTTTGGATGCACAACGGGTTGGTGACCTCCGAGGGCGAGAAAATGTCGAAATCGCTGGGCAACACGGTGTCTCCAGAAGAGATGCTGTCCATGGCGCGGCCCGGCGCTGTCCGGTATTTTCTTGGCCAAGCACATTACCGGTCTCAACTGGACTACCATCCTTCAGCGCTGCAAGAAGCCCAAAGTGCTTTGGAGCGGATCGAAGCGTTTCAGATGCGGGCGGCCAAAATGTTTTCGGAACCAATCGGTGTCGACACGGTGCCAGCAGCGTTTGCGGAAGCCATGGAAGACGACCTGAACGTGCCCGAAGCCCTCGCCGTCTTGCACGCTACCGTCCGGGCCGGCAACTCGTCGTTAGATGCCCAGGATGACGATGCCGTGCGAGAACAGCTCAGCCAGGTCAACACGATGGTTGAAGTCCTGGGGCTGAACTCCGCCGAGGAATCATCGCACAGTACCAATACAGCAGCATTCCGTACGCTTGAAGAACTTGTGGAAGGGCACATCGCTGCGCGCGCTCAAGCACGAAAAGACAAAGATTGGGCAACCGCTGATGCGATTCGGGATCAGCTCACCAGCGCTGGCATCCACATCGAAGATGGGCCCGACGGCGCCACCTGGTCGATCACCGACACCAATCGAAACGTTTCACAATAGAAAGGACGAGCCTATGAGTACTCGTCACGGTGGCTCTTCACGCAAGAAGGGCCCAACAAAAGGTTCTGGCGGTCAAGGCCGGCGGAAGCTTGCTGGGAAAGGCCCGACACCCAAAGCCTCGGAACGGACCTGGCATAAGAATTACCGACCCCCGGCGCGGAAAAAGACCAAGTCGTCTCCCAATGTCGACGCGGTCGCCGGTCGGAACCCGGTGGTTGAAGCACTCGAAGCGGAGATTCCCGCGAAGACGCTCTACGTTGCCGCTGGGGTTGAGATGGATGACCGCATTCGCAATTCTGTGCGCATGGCAGCTGATCGAGGCATACCCGTGCTGGAAGCAACCGAAGCGCAACTCGCACGCCTCACAGACAACGCCCGCCACCAAGGTATCGCCCTCCAAGTGCCGCCGTATGAATACGAAAATGGCATCGATATCGTCACCGAGCTCATGGCCGACTGGGAACGAGGCTATCGGAAGCTGCCACCGCTGGTAGTGGCACTCGATTCCATTACCGATCCCCACAACCTCGGCGCTATCCTGCGCTCTGCCGCGGCCTTCAGCGCCGATGCGGTGATCATCCCGACGCGACGTGCCGTCGGGGTCAACGCGACGGTGTGGAAAACTTCAGCCGGCGCAGCAGCACGCGTCCCGGTAGGGCAAGTGACCAACCTCAATAACGCGCTGACAGAATATAAGAAGGCCGGGATGTTTACCATCGGCCTGGATGGCGACGGCGACCAATCGCTTCCGGGGCTGCCGCTGGCCACCGAACCGTTGTGCGTTGTGGTGGGTGCAGAAGGTGCCGGGCTATCACGCCTTATCAGCGAAACAGTAGACCAGATTGTTTCGATTCCAATCTCATCACACTTGGAATCTCTCAACGCATCACTCGCTGCTGGAATTACCCTCTACGAAATTGCCCGTCTTCGACATAAGATTGACTAAGCACGTACCGTTACGTGTGACACATTGATCGCTCACATCAGTCAAGAGTTGGAGTTACACATGAAGCGAACTACGCTACTGAAAACTGTCGCAACCTCAGCGACTCTAGGTTTACTGCTGACCGCTTGCGGTTCAGATGGCGGAGGGAATGGAGACGGTGGCGGTGACGCCGAAGGGGAAAGCTACAAAGTAGGTATCGCTCAGTACGTCTCGCACCCCTCACTCGACGCAACTGCTCAGGGTATTAAAGATGTTCTAGAAGAATCCGACGCTGACGTCGAGGTTGAGGAGCAAAACGCCCAGGCAGACCAAGCCACCATGAATAACATCGTCGGCGGGTTTGCTGGTGACGGCGACCTCGATGCAGTGTTGCCCATCGCCACGCCGGTCGCGATTGCCGCTGCCACAACAATGGAAGACACCCCAGTAGTGTTTTCTGCGGTCACTGACCCGGTCGATGCCGGTTTGGTCCCAGACTGGGAGACCCCCGGTGAAAACATCACCGGTGTGTCAGATATGAACCCCGTGGATGAACAACTGCAATTGATTCTTGATGTTGTCGGGGATGTGGAAGTCATCGGCATTCCGTATTCATCAGCTGAATCAAACTCTGTAGTCCAGGTCGAGGCGGCCCAGGAAGCCGCTGATGAACTCGGTTTTGAAATCCAAGAAGTGGCCGTGACGAACACATCGGAAGTGGCCCAGGGCGTGGAATCATTTTCTAACGTTGATGCGATCTATGTACCAACCGATAACACGGTGGTGTCTGGGTTGGAAACGGTCATTTCCTACGGTATCGATAACCAAGTACCAGTATTTGCTGCAGAATCAGACTCGGTCGAACGTGGAACGATTGGCACATATGGGCTGAACTACTACGAACACGGACGTCAGGCCGGTGAGATGGCGCTCTCGATCATTACGGGTGAAGCAGAACTTGCTGACACTCCGCCCGCCTTGGCTGATCCTGAGGCACTGGAGTACACCTTTAACCTGGACGCGGCCGAACAGATGGGTGTAGAAATTCCACAGGAACTCGTTGATCAAGCCACGATTGTGGGCGAAGATGGCGAGACAGCAACTGAAGACGAAACCGCCACTGAAGATGACGGGGAGACCGGTACTGAAGAAGAGTAACCACCTCCGGATCTAACATCGCACATACTCTATTGAACGGGCCTGGGTCAGCGATCGTCTGCCCGGGCCCGTTTCGTCCTCATCACGAAAGGTGAAACCTTCCGCTATGATCGTGATACTCGAACTCGGTCTGATATACGCCATCATGTCTCTTGGCGTGTATCTGACTTTCCGCATTTTAAATTTCCCCGATCTCACGGTGGACCAGTCTTTCACCACGGGTGCGGCCACGGCAGCAATGTTGATCGTGCACTACGATCTCACGCCGGTCCTTGCTATGGGGGCAGCCTTTATTGCAGGGGCGCTCGCCGGTGTGATTACCGGATTACTTCACACCAAAGGTGGCATCAACCCGCTATTGGCCGGGATTCTTACGATGCTTGCGCTCTATTCCATCAACCTGCGGATCATGGGTAGTCGCGCCAACGTGCCATTGCTAGGTAACGACACCCTTTACACCTGGTTTAATAGTCAGGGCATCACCGGCTGGACACTCATTCTGGTGCTTGCGGTTATGGTCTTGCTCGTCAAATTGGCGCTGGATTGGTTCCTCGGCACAGACATGGGGTTGGGCCTACAAGCGACCGGTGATAACGAGGAAATGGTCCGGTCCTTCGGGGTTTCAACAGACACCATGAAAATTGTGGGATTAGCCGTCTCGAATGGTCTCGTTGGGCTAGCCGGAGCTTTCATCGCTCAAACACAAGGATCGGCTGACATCTCGATGGGTATCGGCTTGATTCTCGTTGGCCTTGCTTCGGTGATTCTGGGGCAAGCACTCCTGAATAACCGGTTCGTTCACCGCTTTGCTGATACCGGGGTTGGCAAACTCTTCTTCGGTACTCGAAACCGTGAAGTACTCATCGCCACAACCGCTGTGATTCTCGGCTCCATCGTCTACCGTGCAGCAATCCAAGGTGCGCTATCAATCGGTTTCGAACCAGGGGACATGCGCCTGATCTCTGCCATTATCGTGGTGATCGCACTGCTGATTCCGAAATGGCAGATTCGTAAAAAACCGAAAGTCGCCAGCACCTCGTCGCCGGGCTCAACGATCAAGGAGACCACCGATGCTCGAGCTTAAGAACATCAATAAGACCTTCTTCCCAAACTCCGTCAACGAACGAATCGCACTCGCTGATATTGACCTAGAGCTGCGAAACGGGGATTTTGTGACGGTCATTGGGTCAACCGGTGCGGGGAAATCGACAGTTCTCAATACCATCGCCGGGAAAGTCAGCCCTGACACCGGCACCGTCGAGATCGCGGGGCGTAATGTCACTCGGATGAAGGACTACAAACGGGCGAAGTATGCTGGGCGAGTATTCCAGGATCCCATGGCAGGTACTTCACCCGATCTGACGATTGAGCAAAATATGGCTCTCGCTGAACGACGAGGCATGCGTCGGGGCCTGGCTTTCGGGATCACGAAAGCAAAACGCAAACGCTTTGCCGAAGAACTCGAAGTGCTCGAACTCGGCCTTGAAAAACGTCTCAGCGCAAAAGTCGGTTTACTGTCAGGCGGCCAACGGCAAGCGTTGTCGCTGTTAATGGCGACGTTTTCTCAACCGAAGATCCTCTTATTGGATGAACATACGGCCGCCCTCGACCCGGAACGGGCGCGGCTAGTCACTGACCTGACCCAAAAAGTCGTAGCCGAACAAGAGCTCACAACCTTGATGGTCACCCACAATATGAGTCAAGCATTAGAAGTCGGCAATCGACTCATCATGATGCACGAGGGACGAATCATCCTGGATGTAGCGGACGAAGAGAAAAAAGCGATGCAAGTTGAGGATCTCTTAGCTCAATTCTCAAGTATCAAAGACGCCGAGGTTTCAGACAGAACGCTGCTGCAGTAACTGTTATGACCGCTCAACGCGGGTGCGTGCTTTTGAAGCACACACCCGCGTTTTGCCTTAACAGGTCGTTTAAAGATTCTGAACCAACGTGAAACTCGAGACGTCAATCACAGATTCTTCGCACTTGAGGCAGAAGACCAAATTTAATGTTGTCAAACAATCTTAGAACTCATTAAACATACTCACGAACGAAGCGGTAGGCAGGTTTTGCGTTCCAAAAATATGTGTGTATAGTTATCTCTCGTGCCCAGGGCAGACCGGAGACGGGAAGCGCTGAGACACAGAAGTTCTTTAGAAAAAATTCATAAAGCGATCCACGA
>DATBUK010000166.1:0-3664 GCA_036516155.1 Yaniella sp. | reverse complement strand
TTTTGACTCGTGAACTCTACCTGCCTAAAGCCTGGATTGACGACCCCGACCGGTGTACCAAAGCCGGTATCCCTGCCGACCGGCACACATTGATGACCAAACCGGAACTGGCCGCAGCGATGATCGAACGTGCCCTGGACGCTGGCGTGCAGGCGCAATGGGTCGCCGGTGACACCGTCTATGGTGCCAACCGCCAGCTGCGTGAGCGTCTCCACACCCGCAGGATGCATTATGTGCTGGCTGTCCCGAAAAACCACACGGTGCTACCCCTTACCCCACCACACCAGGAAGTGGAAGGTCGGGCCGATGAGGTGATCGCGGCCCTGGATGCCCGCGCCTGGCGGACCCGAACCGCCGGAGTCGGTACCAAAGGTGACCGCCGCTACGGGTGGGCACGCCAACCGATCAACGGACCCACCGACCATGGTGAACACTGGTTGTTGGCTCGCCGATCGCTGCATGATCCCACCGATGTGGCCTACTTCATCTGCTACACACCAGCCATTACCACGCTGAGGACCATGGCGTTAGTCGCCGGAGCCCGGTGGGCGATTGAAGAAACCTTCCAAACCTCCAAAGGCGAAACCGGGCTAGATCACTACCAGGTCCGCCAATACACCGGCTGGTATCGACACATCACCCTATCGATGTTCGCCCACGCCTTCCTCAGCGTCATCCGGGCTAAAAAGGGGGCCAAAATCCAGGTACCGGGGCTCTGGTAAGACTCTCGTTGCCAGAAATCCGACGACTGCTCATCAAAGTGGTCTGGAACCAACCGCCCGACCCGGCACATGTCCTGCGAACCTCACGCTGGCGACGTCAGCATCAATATCCAGCACAGCACTATCACTACAAAGCACGAGGACATACTTCACAAACGCGACTGTAGTACTAAGAAACCATGCCCTGGGAGTCCGTCCTGGTACAGGTCTCCGCCGATGTACCATGGAGCTCCGATCGAGCTGATACCTAATTGATCAACTGAGCTTCGCAGCATTGGCACGCCATTGACGTACTGAGTGACTGTTTTGGTTTCGGGGTCGTTAATCGCTGCCAGGTGGATCCACTCGTCGCGCTGTGCGATTTCACTGCTCCAGGCCGATGAGGTGGACAGGTGGTCTTGGTTATCGGTGAAGCTGAACTGAATTTCTCCAAGGTTGGAGTATGCCCACTGGAAGATCGGTTCGCTCAGGCCACCGCCCTCATAATTTTCGAGATCTTCGCGGAAGCCGCCGCGCGTTAGCCAACGCATCCAACGGTTATTTTCTGGGGTCCAGGCTTCGTCAATGGTGATGAATGTTTCGAAGGTGAAACCATTTTCAAATAGCTCATCATTGATTGGTGCGTCATCAGCCGTGGCGAAGAGGTTGGTTTTCTGACCTGTCGTGCCATCTGGGTACGGGGCATTGCGGGAGGTGTTGTTGAAGCAAATGCCACCGGCATCCGATGATTGGGGCGAGTGGCTCGTGGTGTAGACGACGTCATCTTCCAGTGATGGGCCTGAGCCCTCGATGCGGGCCATCGTGTTTTCTTCAACCGCAACATCCTCGATGGTCGACCCGACCGGCAGTGGTGTCCCATCCTCGAGGTTCGAGGCCATCCGCCAGTGGGCGACGGTATTTTCTACCTGCGGGTAGTCATTGCTGCCCAGGGGTGTTTGGAATTCCGGCTGGCCGGGCACATCGTAGTTCTCAGTGATGGACTCGCGCAGTTGCTGAGTATATGAGCTGTCGGTTTCATCCCCGATGACCAGGTCCGGGAACCGCTGCTGGAAGTCGAAATCCAGGGTGAAGGTTTCACCTTCCCCATCGAGCAGGGCCTCTTCGCCCGGTTGCAGATCGTCAGTGTCTTTCACCATGACCCAGGGAGAGAACGTGGTCTGGTGGATTTTGCCGTGGGTCAGATCAAGTTCCAGCAAGCCCATGTAGCCGTTGCCACCCATGTAGGCCATCTGGTGGTCCATCAGCACCTGGTGTACTGGATTGCCCGCGTCGTTGGTGCGAGTCCAGTGTGTAGCGCCGTGGTGGTGGCCGTTGAAGGTCAGGAAGATCTGGTCGTTTGCTGTGATCAGGTTGTTCCAGATGTATTCACCGAAGTCGGTGGGAACACCTTCGCCAGAGTTTTCGTCGATGCTGATCAACTGGTGCGAGGTCAGAATGGTTGGGGTATCGGCGTGGGAGTCCAGGATATTCTGTGCCCATGCCACAGCCTCATCATCAGCTCCCCAGGATAGCGCCAGGACCAAGAAGTCTTGACCGTCAACTTCGAAGATGTGGGCTTCGTGGGCTCCGGTGGGATCGCGCTCTAGCAGTGTGGTCTGTTGGCCTGCACGCTGCGCGGTGAAGTGTTCCAGATAGGGTGCGTAATCGACGGGTTGTTGCTCGTCGTTGGGGAAGTACACATCGTGGTTTCCGGCCAGTACCGAATACGGCTGGTCGGCCTGTTCAAGGATGCTCATCGCGTCACTGGCAATGGCCCATTCTTCCGGGCGGTCAGCTCGGTCGACGAGGTCACCGAGGTGCATCGACATCACAGTTTCGTAGGTGTCGTCGTTATCCGCTAACCACTGGGTTTGGGTCTCGAACGGCTCAGAACCGTAGAACCGTTCGAACTGGTTGCCGGCTTCTACAGGCGCATAGCGTGAGTAAAATTGCGTATCTGGCAGAATTCCGAGGGTAAAGCGCGCACCGGGCTCGTCGAAACTCGGATCGGCCACGAGGTTCGACGATTGATCAGGGCCTTCTTGAACAGCATGCGCTTGTGGGGCCACCAGCACGCTGGATGCCGCCAACGTCGCAGACAAGGTGCCGGCAGTTAACCAGCGGGATAGGTGTGTCACTGACAGAGTCCTCCAGTGAGAGTGATTCGGTATTGAACGGACTCATCGTTTCCCACCCATCTGAACTTCCTGACGGGTCAACACATCCAATCGACGGCCACGAAGTGAAATGTCAGTAAAGAACTTAGCCTGGCTCACCTTTCTGGAGACAGTTCTTTGGCGCTTACCGAAAACCGTTAGTTTCCGTAGCGGATCTCAACCCTTCGATTCGCTGCATAGGTGCCCGGCACTTCTGGGTCTTCCGTCGCCGCCGGTTCTGCGTCGCCTAACCCCTCGGCCGTGACATCGAAGTCTGGGCGCTCAGTTTCCAGGGTATCCGCAACCGCTTGGGCGCGCTTTTCGGATAGTTCCTGGTTGTCGAAGTCGTGTGTCTCTGGGACTGGCCGCGAGTCGGTGTGGCCGGTGACCGAGACGACTGACCCCTCGGGCACGTCCTCTACGATGTCTTCGAGTTTCGCTGCGGCTGTTTCAGGCAGTTCCCAACTGTTGGGCTCAAATAAGATGTCTGCCTCCAGGACGATGACGTCGTCGTCTTCCGTTTCCTGATCCCCGAGCTTTTCGATGAAGCGATCCATGTCGAAACGAATGATCGCATCTTCCGGATTCGTTGCGGAAACTGCCCCGTCCCAGTTGTCTTGAGTAAGGTCTGGAAGTTCGGCTGGCTCCGGGGCCTCAGGGCTGTGCGTGGCGGCAACCGCCATGCTGGTTCCGCCAACTATCAGGACACCGGTCAGGCACGTGGCTACGATGCTGCGAGTACTCACGCGCTTCATCTTAGGCATCGTCCTCGGAGGACTCATCCGTCGTGGATGTTCCCGGTGCAGT
>DATBUK010000165.1:0-4721 GCA_036516155.1 Yaniella sp. | reverse complement strand
GGATTGGGCATGGATGCGTTCGACGGTCGTGCCCGTCATGATGTGCGCGCCGGCGTCGACCGCCAGACGGTGCAGGGAGTCAACAAACGTCCCGAATCCACCCATCGGATAGGCGACCCCTTCAACCAAGGTCGTGTAGTTCATGATCCCATAGAACGCGGGGGTCATCTTCGGTGCCGACGACAGAAACACGGCCGCATAGGTGAGCAATTGCCGTAGCTGCACATGGTCGAACTGGGCTGCGACGTCGGACTCAAGTGATCGGGTGAGTTTGGCCGCCAGCCGTCCGAGCCGTCGCATGATTTGGGCTGTCGTCAGGCCCCGAAGCTGGGTGAAGTTGGTGTAGAGGAACTGTTCGATTGCCAGCCGGTAGTCGGTTTCCATGCCCGCCAGATAGCTGCGGACCCGCGCACCGGCGCCCGGTTCGATGCCGTCAAAAAGTTCAACCACATTCCGGGCTCCCGTGGACACGTCGAGCGATGGGTAACCTTCGGTAAACATCCGGAAGGCCGGTTCATTGAGTGTCACCAGGTCGAGTTCATCGTCGACGGTGGTGCCCATGAGCTGGTAGAAGTGTTCGAAGGCCTCCGGCATGAGCCACCAGGACGGGCCCATGTCCCAGCGGAATCCGGCGTCTTCGATGACGCCGGCGCGACCCCCGACGCGGTCTTGTTTTTCAAACACCGTGACGTCGTAGCCGTCTCGGGCAAGCAGGCCTGCGGTTGCGAGCCCAGCAACACCGGCTCCGATGACGATCGCGGTAGGTGTGGTTGATGAGGTGGACTGGGGCATAGATTATTTCTTGTTGAGCAGGTGGGTGGATACCGTTTGGGCGGCAATGGCTAATTTCCGAGTGTTGTTGACTCGCACGCGGCAAGACAACAGTTCAGCGGCGGGTCGCTCCGCTAATTCATTGGTCAATTCGCTAAAGAGCCGGTGTGCCATGTCCACCCCGATCCGGGCGCGCGGATCAAGACGCTTGATCCCGGGTTTCGCTGCGGCCAAATCAGCACGGATATCGGCAACCAGCTGCCGTTTCTGGTGCTCTTCGAACGCGGCCGGGTCAACATCGGGAAAATATGACCGGCCCAGGGCTGCGTAGTCGGTAGCCAGATCCCGCAGAAAGTTGACCTTCTGGAAGGCCGCCCCGAGTCGGCGGGCCGATGTGACGAGCACTTCGTCGTCGCGAGTATCAGTGCCGGGCATGCTGCGAAATACCGCCAAACACATCAGGCCCACAACCTCGGCTGATCCGTAGATATAGTCGTCGAGCGTTTCCTCGGTGTGTTCGTAGCGGTGGAGGTCGGCACGCATCGAGCGGAAGAATGGGCGGGTCAGTTCGGTCGTGATGTCGTGTTTACGTGCGGTCGTGACAAACGCATGCACCACCAGGTTGGTGCTGTACCCGGTGGCCAGGGCGGCTTCAGTCTGGTCTTCGAGACGGTCGAGTTCGGTCGCGATCGTGTCGGTGTCCAGGCCGGCTTCGTGGGCGACCCCGTCGACGATTTCATCGGCCAGGCGGACGAGGGCGTAAATGTTGCCAATGTCGCGGCGTGCTGACTTCCCCAAAAACCGGGTGGCCAGCCCAAATGACGTCGAGTATTCGGTGATGACTTTACCTGAGCTGGAGATCGCAGCCGAGGTGTACCGATGCAGTGCGGTGGGGTGTTTCATTAGGTGTTCCTCTGCAGCAGGTCTTCGATGAGTTGATCAAACGTCGCGCGGATTTCTGAACGCAACGAAAGCTTCGCCAGCGCAGCGCGTGCTTGGGTGCAACACTCATCGGCAAGGGCGCGGGCCTTGTTCTCGATGTCGTGGGTGATCAGCAGGGCACGCATCGCAGCGTCGCTGACCTCGCCGTTTCGCCAAGATTCGACGATGGGGGCTGCGGTCTCGATGTTTTCGACCAGTGCGATCAGGACTGTGATTTTGCCTTCTCGCAGGTCAGAGTTCGTGGGTTTGCCCGTGGTATGCGCGTCGCCGAAGGTTCCGAGGACATCGTCGATGATCTGGTAGCACGCACCCAGAAAATTCGCGAAGTCGGTCAGTCGCGTCACGATCTGGTCCGAGGCCCCGGCCACTAGTGCCCCGCTGATGAGCGGGGCAACAAATGAATACGCCGCCGTTTTCAGGCGGTGCATGCGCAGCACGTCGTCGAGATTCGGGGATTGCAGGTGTGCTGAAAACACCACGTCGTCGAGCTCGCCGGCTGCCGACTGTTGGATCGCCGTGTGGAAAATGTCGACGATTTGCTCTGCGCAGGGCAGGTCTCGACACGCGCTGTGCATCAGCTGCAGTGCCTTAGCTATTAGCGCGTCTCCTGCCAGCAGTGCCGCTGAGTGACCGATATGTTCGGCGGTGGCTTGTGGTTTGCCTTGTGCAAGTGCTGCGTCGCGATAGTGCGCCGATAAGGTGGGGTGGCCGCGTCGGATGAAGTCCTGGTCGATGATGTCGTCGTGAATGACCAGGGCGGTGTGCAACAGCTCGAATGCGCACCCGATATCCAGCACCCGAGGATCGTGGCCGTTGTTGGCGACCTGATATCCAAGGTTGACCAGCAGGGGCCGTGTGCGCTTCCCACCGACCGTCGAGTCAGCGATCCGCTGCCACAACGCGGACATATGAGGAGTGTGGGCGTGTCGAACTTGTTCCGCCAAGATGGTCTCGAACCGCGCATCGAATTCCGCGTGCAACTGCCTGCCCGACTTGGTCTGAGGGATGAGTTGAGTCTGGATACTCATGGCTCCTCCTGATCAAATAGTGGTGTCGGCAGCGAACGAGACTCTTGCAGTACTTCGTCGAACTCTGCACCTAAAGTGAGATACATTACTAGCCTGGCTAACAATACTAGCAGTTGCTATCCGAAAAGCATCGCACAAGGAGGAAAGAACCGATGGAACACAGAGTGAACTCTTGGTTCATGCCGATCATCACGGTCATTTCGGTGCTCATCGCCATTGGTTTGGCCTATATCGGCAGCGGTGCTGCGGTCGGCACGCCGGTCAGCGAAGCCGCGGGTGGAGCGCTGTCTGCAGACGCCACACCGTTCGCCCCCGATGGACCGGCGTTTAGTATTTGGAGCGTCATTTACGCTGGATTGCTGGTCTATTCGATCTATCAGCTGCTCCCGAAACAACGCGCCTCGGCGCGACACGCTCAGCTGCGTCCCTGGGCCGCATTATCCGCGCTGTTGAATGCGGCCTGGCTCGGTGTGGTTCAGGCCGACAGCATTTGGGGCAGCGTCATCGTGATTGTCGTCCTCCTCGTCGTGTTGATTCGCACCCTGTTTATTCTGCGCACCGACGAGCCGTCGACGAAGCCTGACATGTTGGTCACCGACGGCACCTTTGGGCTGTACCTCGGATGGGTCACGGTTGCGACGACGTCGAATATCGCCGCGGCGATCGCCGACGCCACCGGACTCGATACTTTCGACGGCTGGGAATGGGCTGCTGCGGGCATCCTCGCGGTAGTAGCGGCCATCGGGCTCGGCCTTGGGGTCTACACCCGCGGGCGCATTGCCCCGGCTCTATCGATCACGTGGGGCTTGATCTGGGTTGCTATTGGACGTACGAGTGGGGACTTCGAGTCCTTGACCCTGGTGTGGGCCGCAGCAATTGCTGCGGGGCTGGTCTGGTTGGGAACCGTCGCGATACGAATCATAGCCGAACGAAAAGCTGCCAAAACCCGGTGGTGAATATACAGGTAAAGCGTAAGTAGGTGCTAGAAACAACGAGACGCCGTGTGCCACAGAGCTTTCTCGTGCCTAAGCCGGTGATCTTTGCGTAGTTTTCCACAGGGTGTTCACTCGCTGCGGGGTTGTCCACAGATCGGCTGACGTGGGCTTATCGTGTCCTACCCTATCGCTAGCATAGGAGGCATGAGTACAGCGGTTTTGGCCAAGCAGCAGCTTCAGGAAACCATCGGTGTCCTGGAAACGTCGCTGCCTGATGCCTCAGAAGCCGACTGTATTGAGATCCTACAGTTAGTGGAGCAGGCTAAACGCCAACTTGCTGCAATCCAAGCCCAAGCCACGAACGCGTTGGTCGAACAACGCGAGGCTGCCGAAGCTGAGGATGGGATCCCGAAATCTAAACGGCTCGGTGGGGTGGATGCCGAAGTCGGGTTGGCTCGGGGCGAGTCCCCGTTCGTGGGGGCCGCGTTGACCCATACCGCAACTGCCTTATGTACCGTGTTACCGCATACGCTGACCGCGCTACGGGTTGGGCGGGTTAGTGAGTATCACGCCCGGATTGTCGCTGAACAAACCACCCACCTATCTGAAGCGCACCGGCGAAAGATCGATGAGTTGATTGCCCACCGACTCGGGAAGGCCTCGAGCTCGCAGTTACGGAAACTCATTGAAGGTCACGCGTTGCGGTTGGATCGTGAGGCCGCCGAGGCACGAGCTGCAGCGAAGAAGGCTCAGCGCCGCGTATGGATGAGCCCTGCCGGCGACGGCATGTCGTATGTGGGCGCCGAAGTGGCCACCCATGACGCCGCGGCGATTATGGACATTTTGCATCAACGGGCCAACCAGCGCCTGATCGAAGCCGCCGCCGAGGACCCCGACGCGCCCCGCCTGAACCGGGGTCAAGTCCAAGCGGATCTGTTTGTCGAGTTGCTCACCGGGCAGCTGACTGGCCCCGGGGTGACTGCTGAGCTCATGGTCCTGATGGAAGATACCACGTTGTTTGGCGATGATGACCAACCAGCCTGGA
>DATBUK010000164.1:0-4378 GCA_036516155.1 Yaniella sp. | reverse complement strand
CGCAGCGCTTCAGCAGGTAGCACTGCATTACGGTAGGTCTCATCTTGGGCGTCGAACCACTCCAGACACGGCGCTGAAACGACACGGGTGGCGATACCCTGGTCTTGTAGAGTCTCGCGAGCTTCCACAGCCAACTGAACTTCAGACCCCGTAGCGATGAGTACGACGTCCGGTGTGGTCTCTTTGCCCTCCTTGGTGGCTTCGACGAGCACATACGCACCGCGAGCTACGTCGTCGGCTGAACGGAATGCCTCCTGGTTGCGATCAAAGATTGGCAACCCCTGACGGGACAAGATCAGCCCTGAAGGGCGTTCATGTTGCGACAGGATCGTTTTCCACGCTACCGAAACCTCATTGGCATCGGCTGGTCGAACGACATCGAGACCGGGCATCGCACGCAGCGAGGCCAGGTGTTCGATCGGCTGGTGGGTTGGACCATCTTCGCCCAGACCGATCGAATCATGCGTCCAAATGAAAATCGAGGGTAATCCCATCAACGCAGCAAGGCGCACCGCCGGGCGCATGTAGTCCGAGAAGATGAGGAAGGTCCCTGCGTACGCGCGGGTCAGTCGGCCTAAGCTAATGCCGTTGACTATTGCACCGGATGCATGCTCTCGAATGCCGAAGTGCAGTGTCCGCCCATAGGGATGACCGGAGACCGAGCTGGTCTGGCGATCGACCGGCAAGAACGAAGGTTCGCCGGCCATCGTGGTGTTATTTGATCCTGCAAGATCTGCTGAACCGCCCCAGAGTTCGGGCATAACATCTGCAAGTGCGTTCAGCACTTTCCCTGAAGCTGCTCGAGTGGCCATCGAACCCTCGGAAGGGTCAAATGACGGGAATGCCTCGTCGAAGTTCTCGGGTAGCTCTCGTGCCATGAGACGGTCATACAGCTTGGCGCGCTCCGGATTATTCTTGCGCCAGGTCTGGTACGCTTCTTCCCAGGTCTGGCGATACTCAGCCGAGCGATCACGTACGGTCCGAGCATGACCCAGAAGCTCTTCATCCATGACGAAGTGCTCGTCTGGATCAAAACCAAGGGTTTCTTTCAGGCCGGCCAGTTCCTCAGTGCCAAGTTTGGCACCGTGAATGGCACCGGTATTTTGTTTCTTCGGTGAGGGCCAGCCGATAATCGTGCGCAACGAAATGAGCGACGGCTTGTCAGTCTCTTCCTTTGCATTCACGAGAGCTTCATATAGCGCACGGGTGTCTTCAACATAGTTGCCGGTCTGCATCCAATCGATGCGTTGCACATGCCAACCGTATGCTTCATAACGCTGTTCGACGTTTTCGGTAAAGGCAATGTTGGTGTCATCTTCGATCGAGATCTCGTTGTCGTCCCAAATGACAATGAGGTTGCCCAGTTCTTGTGTGCCCGCAAGGGAGGACGCTTCAGAGGTGACGCCTTCTTGCATGTCACCATCGGAAGCGATCACGAAAATATGGTGGTCAAATGGGGAGGTACCGGGAGCGGCTTCTGGATCTAACAGACCGCGAACACGGCGCTGTTCATAAGCAAACCCTACGGCCGATGCGAGTCCTTGTCCCAGTGGTCCTGTGGTGATCTCTACGTGTTCGGTATCGCCATATTCTGGGTGTCCTGGTGTTTTCGACCCCCAAGTGCGCAGTGCTGCCAGATCGGCCATTTCGATTCCGGCGCCGGCAGCGAAAAGTTGCAGATACAGGGTCAGAGAGGTGTGGCCGGGGGAGAGGATGAATCGATCGCGGCCTTCCCAGTGCTGGTCGGTCGGGTCGAAGTGCATTACATTTTGGAAGAGTTGCCACGCTACTGGCGACAGGGAGAACGCCGTACCGGGGTGACCGGAGCCAACCTTTTCGACTGCATCTGCGGCAAGCACCCTCAACGTGTCAACTACACGTTGGTCCTTATCAGAGTAGACATACTCGCGAGCTGGCAGATGTCGGTTGAGTGCAGTCGTCGTTTCTGATGAATTTGTAGCGGAGGAGACCACGAAATGCCTTCCTGAAAGGTGGGGGTAAATGCGGTATAGAAGTTGCTGGTGCAAGACTCATTCTAAGCTTACCGGGCAAATCCAATGTGACACCAAGATTTGCGCGCGAGGCGATGCACAACAGCTACACTAGATAGAGGCACCGACACGTTCGCGTCGCCAAAGATTTACTGACTTGTTACTTAGAGCCAGAGAGTATTGATGTCAACTTCGTTTGAGTCCGCCACCACTCAAGACACCTCGTCTTCCATAGCCACGGGGTCGACTCGACCAAAAATAGGTTTCCGCCGTAAGGCGAAAGCTTATCTCGCCCTGACCAAGCCGCGAGTGATTGAGTTGCTATTGGTCACCACCTTGCCAACGATGATCTTTGCGCAGCGTGGTTGGCCTGACCTGTGGACGATCTTGGCGACCATGGTCGGTGGGGCTCTGGCTGCTGGAGCTTCCGGGTCATTTAACTGCTACATCGACCGTGACATCGATCAGTACATGCAGCGCACCAAGAACCGCCCGTTGGTAACCGGTGAAGTCACCCCGCGAGAAGCGCTGGTGTTCTCCTGGGTTCTGACGTTTGCTGCAATTGGTATTTTGGCCATCGGAACGAACTGGTTGGCCACTGTATTTGGCATTGCGGCCATTTTCTTCTATGTGGTCATCTACTCGATTATTCTCAAACGTCGCACCGAACAGAACATTATTTGGGGTGGCCTGGCCGGGGCGTTTCCGGTCCTTATCGCTTGGGCGGCAGTACGCGGTACCGTCGAATGGCCCGCTGTGGTCCTGTTCATCGTGATCTTCCTGTGGACGCCGCCACACTACTGGCCCCTGAGCTTGAAGTATAAAGAGGACTATCAGGAAGTCGATGTCCCGATGCTGGGCGCGATCGCTACCTCCCGCCGGGTTTCGTCGCAGGTTGTGCTCTACACCTGGGCGACCGTAGTGATCTCATTGCTGTTACTCCCGATGGGGTGGGCCGGCATTGTCTACACTGCCACTGCAGCAGTCACCGGTGGCTGGTTCATTTACGAGGCACATAAGCTCTACCGCGACTCCCAGCGACCCGGATTTGACGATAAGAAAGCCATGCGGGTCTTCCACCTCTCCATTACCTATCTCACGTTGATTTTCGTTGCCCTAGCCGTCGACCCATTCGTCGGTGAACCACTCATGGGCGACATGGTCACCGCACCATAAACTATGCGACTTTCTATCCCACGTAATATTTTTGTTTCCGCTGTCGTCGCGACCACTCTGGTGGTGACCGGCTGTACTGCCGACCCTGAGATCGCAGATCAGCTGCCCGATCAAGGTGCCGCTCCGACACACGTTGAAGAAATCACCTTTCCCGAAACTGCCGTCGGCGAGATGTCCGAATGGGTCGTAGAGGAAATTAATGGTGTCCGAGCAATTAACAAACAAGACTGGTACTCGAAGGTGTCACCTGAACTGACCGAACAGATCCCAGTTGATTCCCTCGTTGGTACGTTGAATTCGCAGTTACGTCCTAATCTGCCGTATATCGCTTCGGATTACGAGGAACCCGAATCGGACTACGGTGTCACCCGGTTGACTCCCGATCTGACCTCCCAACCAGTCGACCTCCACATTCAGCTCGATGAAACCGGACTAATCAGTGCCCTGTGGTACGAGGAAGTTGAATCGGATGCGGACACCATTGAGGACACCACTGGCGCACCCGAGGGTGAAGAGAAGACCGCTCCGGGTCTTGGCCAGTAGGACAGACGCCCCTGCGCTTGACTACTATCGGCGTCGGATCACATCTCGTGGTTCGACGCCTTTTGCATCTCAACCACCTCGTGCCGGAATGCACAACGACGGCACCTTTTTGTCATGCATGACGAACGCCAGCCACCTGGACGGTGGCTGGCGTGTAGCGTCGTTGTAGCGCGGAAGCGGAACTGCTAGGCAGTCGTCATTTCTGGTGTCGGGGAAGCTTTCGGCAGCTCAGCTGTCGTAGGCCGGGTCTCGTAGTCTGAGGTGAAGACATCCAGCAGGATCGTCATAGTCCACACCACCAGACCGGTGCCAAGCATATGGAGGCCCACGATAAGAATGGGTAGCCCGTTAAAGTGTTGATAGAACCCAACGAGTGCTTGGAAGATCAGGACCGCGGTGAATCCCCAGACCGCTCGGCGTTGGCGCTGCGAGGTGTCGATCCGGTACATCACGACGATGAGAAGTATCGCCAAAGCTGTCATCACATACACCGGTGCGGCGTGCAGACGAGTCACCACCAGGGGATCGAAGTCATGACGGGGCGTTCCAGGATCGCCACCGTGTGGCCCGGTTCCAGTGACGACCGTCCCGACGATGAGAGTGACCCATCCGGCGAGATAGGCCAATACGGCGGCGGCTTTGGTCAGCGGTGTGGAGGCGCCATCTTG
>DATBUK010000163.1:0-7788 GCA_036516155.1 Yaniella sp. | reverse complement strand
AAAAAACCAGGGCCCCCAGAAAACCGGGGGCCCTGACACTCATCACTCACACCTTGAAGAGGTAGTTCCTACTATAAGAAACCTTCATTGGGGAATACTTGAGAATTCCTGTAAATTCCCTCTGAGAAATGTTATGCAGTGTGTGGCAGACGAAAGCCCCGATCGAAACCTTGAGTATTCGATCGGGGCTTTCACTATCACTCACACCTTGAGGTGCTTCTAGGATAAACATATTGGTCTTGAGAACCGCATGGAATCAGCTGACGAATCCCTGAGAGTCCGACGTTAGACGTGATGCAGTGCGATGTATTCGCGCAGTGCGGTCGCATCGATGCCCATCTCCACGGTGTGCTGTTCCAGTTCTAACAGCTTGGCGTATTCGGGAAGAAGCTCGGGCTCGAAGTCCAATGCCTCCTGCACGATGTCACCAAACTTTTCTGGTTTGGCCGTCTCTAAGATCAGCATCGGCTGATTGGGTTTCTGGTAGCCGCGAGCGACGGTGACCCCGTCGGCGGTGTGCGGATCGATGACGACGCCAGATTTCTCATAGACCGCACGGATTGTGGCGACCCGGTCTTCGTGCGTTGAAGTCCCAGACACCATGCCGAACTCTGCCAAGAAGCGTGGCTGGTGATCGGACAGGTCCAGGGTACCGGTGGTGTCGAGCTGTTCCCAGGCTGCTGCGAGTCGTTGTTGATCTTGGTCGAGCACCAGGTAGATGAAGCGTTCCAGGTTGGAGGCTTTCGAAATGTCCATCGATGGTGACGAGGTAGCCAGCGTGTTTGCTGCTGAACGCGGCTCGTATTTGCCCGACCGGAAGAATTCATCCAGTACGTTGTTCTCATTGGTGGCCAGCACCAGTGTGTCGATAGGTAGACCCATCTGGCGGGCTAGCTGACCCGAGAAGATGTTGCCGAAGTTGCCCGACGGCACCGCAAACGACACCTTGAAGTCAGCGCGCTGGTCTTCGGGGATACCGTTGGTGACTCGTAGCCAGGCCCAGAAGTAGTAGACCGACTGCGCGATGAGCCGTCCGAGGTTGATCGAGTTGACGGTCCCAAGCGAGTGGGCTGCTTTGAAGTCCAGATCGCCATTGAGCTCTTTGACGAGATTCTGGGCGTCGTCGAAGACCCCATCAATGACGATGTTGTGCACGTTGTCGTCGGTGAGCGTGTACATCTGGGCCCGCTGGAACCGTGACATCCGCCCTTTCGGAGACAGCATGAACACGCCGATATTGGGTTTCGAACGGAACGCGTATTCGGCGGCCGAACCGGTATCGCCCGAGGTCGCACCCAGAATGTTGAGCGTCTGGTCGCGTTGTTTGAGCACATACGGCAGCGCTTCGCCCAAAAACTGCATGGCCATGTCCTTGAAGGCCAGCGTCGGGCCCTGGGACAAGTCAACCAGCGCAGCCATCTGATCAATTGGTGTCAGCGGCACGATCTTCTCAGAGTTGAATTGTGCTCCGTAGGCCACCTGACACAGTTCGGCGAGGTCTTCGCGCGGGATGTCAGTCCAGTACAGGCCGATGACTTCGGTCGCCAGCTCCGGATAGGTCAGTTCACGCCAGGATTCGATGGTCTGGTGGGTCACCGTCGGGATGGTTGCTGGGACAACCAGTCCCCCGTCGGGGGCGAGCCCTTCGAGTAGGACATCGGAAAAGTTTGACGGGGCCATGCCGCCGCGAGTGGATACATATTGCATAGCGTTAGTCTTCGTAGATCAGGTCGCGAACTTGGATCACTTCATCGCGGCCCGGGCCAACACCCACACCGGAGATCCGCACCCCGGCCAGCTCTTCAAGCTTGGCCAGATAGTTCTGGGCGTTGACGGGCAGGTCTTCCAGCGAGCGCGCCCCGGAGATATCTTCGTCCCAGCCTGGGAAGTACTCATAGATCGGTTTGGCGTGGTGGAATTCGGTTTGCGTCATGGGCATCGCATCGTGGCGGACACCATCGACGTCATAGGCAACACACACGGGGATCTCTTTGATCCCGGTGAGCACGTCAAGTTTGGTGACGAAGTAGTCGGTGTAGCCGTTAATCATCGCAGCGTGGCGGGCCATCACGGCGTCATACCAACCGGTACGACGCGGTCTGCCGGTGTTGACCCCGAATTCCCCACCGGTGGTGCGCAGCTGTTCCCCCATCTCGTCGAAGAGTTCGGTTGGGAATGGGCCGGCACCGACGCGGGTCGTGTAGGCCTTGATGACGCCGATGGTTCGGGTGAACCGTGTCGGACCGATACCTGAGCCGACGGAGGCGCCCCCAGCAGTCGGGTTGGATGAGGTGACAAACGGGTATGTCCCGTGGTCGACGTCGAGGAAGGTCGCCTGGCCACCTTCGAGCAACACGACCTTGTCTTCATCGAGTGCCTCGTTGAGCAGTCGCACGGAGTCCACGACCATCGGGCGCAGCCGATCAGCATATGCCATGAAGTACTCGACGATCTCATCGACGGTAAAGGCTCGTCGGTTATACAGCTTGATGAGCAGTTCGTTCTTCTGACGCAGCGCACCTTCGATCTTCTGGCGCAGAATCGACTCGTCATAGAGGTCTTGGACGCGAATACCCAGCCGAGCGACCTTGTCCTGGTAGGTCGGACCGATACCGCGACCGGTGGTACCAATCGCGCGCTTGCCTAAGAACCGCTCAGTGACCTTATCGAGAGTCTGGTGATAGGGCGCCACGAGGTGAGCATCAGCTGAAATGCGCAGGTGCGATGTGTCGTGCCCGCGGGCTTCCAGGCCGTCAATCTCTTCGAAGAGCGCTTCGAGGTTGATCACGACACCGTTGCCAATCACAGAGGTAGCCTGCGGCGACAGGATTCCGGCCGGCAGCAACTTCAGCTCAAATTTTTCGCCGTTGACGACGACGGTGTGACCGGCGTTGTTTCCGCCATTGGGCTTCACGACGTAGTCGACACGTCCGCCCAGTAGGTCAGTTGCTTTGCCCTTGCCCTCGTCGCCCCATTGGGCACCCACGATTGCGATTGCTGGCATAAAATTCATCTCTCCCAAGGGGCCGACGTGATGCCGACCCGCAACATAGAAAGGTTCTCGCACCCCGCTTCCACGGAAGATCGTTTCGGGCCGAGAACAATTACAACCTGAGTTTACCAAATCGCAGCAGGCCCCCGAAGATTGCGAATGACGCCCATCACGTCACCTTCACCGCGCGTTAAGCTGAAGGAGAATTCAGTCCTCGATCGAGTCTCGGCGACCGCTTACCGCCCGACCCTTCCGAACGATCAGTCAGGCACAATGACGCAGCCCTCAGGGATTACCGACCTACCTCACGCCGAGACTCGAATGCGTCACACGCCTGTGAAACCGCCCACTTTTCGCACTTTTTGCCCGGAGAAGCAATGCTGCAGAAGCGCTGGTCATCTGCACAGCTGAAACAAGTCGTATATGATTTCTCATGCTTCACCTTTGCTGTGAAATAGCTCACCACTAAGCGTGCGTCAAGACCTGACGGCCTGTCAGCAACAGCGCACGACGACCTCGAGCACTAAGGAAACAACATGGAAAAACTGATTCGCGGTATAGCCCGTGTGCTCGCCGTGCTTTCAGCAGCCTCCATCGTGGTTATGGTTATTGCGATCACGATTGACGTGTTCGTCCGTAACGCCACTGGAGGCTCACTGGGCGGCATGATCGAAATCGCCGAAACGGCGATGGTCACTTCCGTTGCCTTCGGACTGGCCTGGGCCGGCGTTCAAGGCGAGCACGTGGCAGTCACACTGTTGACCGACCGCTTCGGACCTCGCTTGGCCCGAGCCACCAATATCTTTGTGTGGGTACTGACCGCCTTCTATACCGGCTGGTTGTCGTATGCCAATATTTTGAACTCGATCGACGCCACGATCCTGGGCGAAGTGCGCTTCGGTCTGGTCCAGTGGCCGATGTACCCGATGCGCTGGGTGCTGACGCTTGGTTTCATCTCCTTGTTCCTCGTTGCGCTCGTCAATATCTACCGCAGCATCACCGGTGCAGGCCCGATGGGCTTCTCTGACGAGATCGAAGCCACCCTTGCAGACGAGGCACTGGCCGAATCTGATACCCCCGCCGGCACTGCAAAAGGAGAGCGTTAATGTTGACAGTCAATGGTGTCATCGTCATTGTTCTGGTACTCATGCTGGTCCTGCTGCTGTTGCGGGTACCAGTTGCTGTGTCACTGGGGTTATCCGGCGCGCTTGGGCTCGTGGCGCTGCGCGGGATCAACCACACCACCAACGTGCTCGGGGCAGAACCGTTTGCCGAAACCGCGACCTATTCGCTGACCATCATCCCGATGTTTATCTTGATGGGGATGTTTGCGGTTCGAGCCAATGTGGCCTCTTACGTCTTCACGATCGCTGACCGTGTCCTGGGGCGTTTCCCCGGCGGTCTCGGGATCGCCACCGTGGCCGCTTCGGCAGGCTTTTCGGCGGTGTCGGGTTCATCGATTGGTACCGCCGCCACGATGGCCCGCCTCTCGGTCGGTGAAATGCGAGCAGCGGGCTATCCCGCATCGATGGCTACCGCGCTGGTCGCCGTCGCAGGAACCTTGGGGTCGATGATTCCGCCCTCAACCTTCCTGGTGCTGTACGCAATTCTGGCCCAAGTATCAGTCGCTGAAATGCTGGCTGCCGGTATTGTTCCCGGAATCCTCTCGGCGATCGCCTACTCGCTGTGGATTATGTTTGCCGGGTGGCGTATGCGGCGCCAAGGCAAAGTCGTCACCGATGCGGACAACGTCCAGGACGCCCTGGATCAGGCCGCTGCGATCACCAACGAACAGCGCGCAAAAACCCCGCTGGGGCAACTGCCATGGCGCGGTCTGGTCTACATTGTGATCCTGTTCGCCATCGTGCTGGGCGGGATGTACTCGGGTATCTTCACCGCGACCGAATCGGCCGCCTTCGGTGCGATTGCTGCCGTCATCATCTTGCTCTTTGAACTGCGCAAAGAAGGCGCCAAGGGCATCTGGAACGGAATTAGCCAAGCACTCCAAAGCTCGGCGTCCACCACCGCGATGGTCTTTTTCATCGTGATTGGCTCGGCCATCTTGTCGTCGTTCTTTATCGCCGCCCAGGTACCCAATAAGATCACCGATGCGGTGCTTGCCTGGGATATTCCCCCGACGCTGGTCATGCTCATCTTGCTGCTGAGCTTGATCCCGTTGGGCATGGTGCTCGAATCGCTATCCCTGTTGATGATCTCTGTTCCACTGCTGTTGCCGGTCGCGCTCGAATTCGGGTTCGACTCCATCTGGCTCGGGATCCTGATCGTCAAATTCATCGAAATCGGGATGGTCACCCCACCGGTTGGTATCAACGCCTTCGTGGTGGCTGGGACGACCGGCATCCGCTCGGAGACCGTGTTCCGCGGCATCATGCCGTTCTTCCTGATTGACCTGGTGATGATCGCGATCTTCTTCTTCGTTCCCGACCTCATCCTGTTCCTGCCCAGTTTGGTGCAAAGTTAGGAAGGCTCCATCATGAAATCAAAACTCTTTTCTCGCTTTGCCAAGATCGCAGCCGTCATGGCGACGGCCGCACTCACGCTGACCGCATGCGACGAAGGCATTGTCGAAGGCGCCGACAACTTCTACTTCACGGTTGCCAACGGCGCACTCGACGGAACACAACACGCCCTGGTTGCTGAGGAATACTACGACGCAGTCGAAGAAGCCACCGACGGACGCATCGAGTTCAACCGCACCTCATTTGAAGCAGTCTGCGGGATGGCAGAAGTTGCCGACTGTGTCCGTGACGGCCGCGCCGACATCGGCCTGACCGTCACCGACTACACCCCGCACCTGCTGCCGACCCTGTCGGTCATGTCGATTTCGTTCCTGAACAACGACATCCAGGCCTCGGTCGAAGCGCTCTATGATCTGCATACCAACTACGAACCAGCCCGCGCCCAGCTGGAACAGTCCAACCTGGAATACATAGGTGCATGGCCGGTGGGTGTGCTGTTGCTCGGTGCGAAAGAACCCATCGACGAGTATGAGGATCTCCGGGGTCTCTCGGCTCGCGCGGCAGGACCAGTCACTCAGCGGACACTGGAAACTGCCGGCGTGAACGTCAACGCGATCACTGCGGCTGAAACCTACGAGTCCCTGCAGCGCGGGGTGATCGACTCTGTCGCCGCCTCGTTGGACTTCGGTGTGAACTACGCTGTCACGGAGCAGCTGCCATACTGGGCTGACCCAGGCATTGGCCAGTACACCGCCTATGGCATGTGGTGGAACAAAGACTCTTACGATTCTTTGACTCCTGAACTGCAGGAAATCGTCGACGATGTCACGCGTGAGTTCAACGAAGGACGCATCATCGAGGTCGCCAACGGTGAACTCGAGAACATTTGCCAGGGCATGCTGGAATCTCCAGATGTTGAAAACTTTGAATCCTGGCCTGAAGAAGAGACGCAAAAGTGGATCGACGCAGCTGGTGACGAAGCTCAAGAAGCCTGGTTGCAGATCATGGACGACTACAACTTCAACGACGCTGACGTCTACTTAGATGAATACATTGCCGCATACGAAAAGTATCAGTCAGATGACAACCCGCTAGACGCCGGGATCTCTTGCGCGAATAAGTGGCAAGAACAAAATAACTAAGATCTCCTTCCACACAAGAAGCGGGTGGCTGCGAACCAAGCTGGTTCGCAGCCACCCGCTTCGTACTAAGAGATGCTATGTAAGAACAACAATGTGCTTGCCGGTACACCATCGAGAATTAACTCTGGATGTCGGCCGCGAAGTGACCCGGTAATCCACCAATGAGGTTTGAGATGAGTTCAGGTTGTACCTTCACTGGCCACTTCACAGGTTGGCTGTTGCTGGCAGCTGGAGTGGCGCCAGACCGGGAAACGGGCTTAGTTCCTCGATCGCATATGCCGCATTGAATACCGCCTGCTCATCGTAGGCCTTACCAATGATTTGGATCCCGACTGGGATGGGCGCCTCCTGCACGGGCACTGGCAGTGCAAGCACGGGACAACGATTATTGATGTTGAACGGGACGGTCATATGAGCTTGCCAATAGTGTGACAGGTGGACGGTTTGTCCTTGCGCATTCTCGAAGGTCAGGCCATCTAAATACGAAGCGTCTGCTTCAAGGGCCGATACTGCAGAGACTGGGGCGATCAGTACCTCAACGTCAGCAAGCAACGTAGCGAGTTCGTTTTGCATCGTATGCTCTGCACGCAGACTATCCCACAGAGTCATTTTCTTCGCTGCTTGTTTGGCATCATGGATGAATTGGTAAGCATAGTCTGCTACTTCCCCACCAAATGTGCTGATCGAGTCAGACATTGAATCCGCCAACAGGTGACCAAAGTGGGCCATCGTTACGTCACGGACGTGTTCAGAAGTCCATCCCGGATTCACCTCAACAACGTGTGCGCCCGCAGCTTCCAAGAGTTTGCGTGTCTCTTGGATTGCACCGGCGGCGTACTGGTCTACTTCATAGCCGCCCAAATTGGTTGTCAGACCTATGCGTTTGCCCCGCAACCATTCGGCGCCTTCATCCAGTGAAAGTGAGATCGAGACATCACTTTTGATTGTCGAATGGTCTGAATGGTGAGCGCCGGCCATGACGTTATACAGCAGTGCCGTATCTGCGACGGTACGCGCCATTGGGCCGTCACCACGGTACCAATCCGATGCCATCGGACCGGCACCGGGCACGCGTCCATAAGGCGCTTTATATCCAACGACCCCGTTATACCCCGCCGGAATCCTGGTTGAGCCTGCAATATCGGACGCAGTGGCAAGTGGCGCGTATCCCGCT
>DATBUK010000162.1:0-6892 GCA_036516155.1 Yaniella sp. | reverse complement strand
GCAAAGTCGAACGAGAACTCAACGAAGCGTCGCGCAAATTTATGCAACTGGGCGAGAACGACATGCGCGCCGTACGCTACATCATCGCCTGTCAACGCCACGGGGAACTGGCCACACCAAGTGATGTCGCTAAACACTTGGGCATTACGACCGCTTCGGTCTCTCGCATGATTGACCGGCTGGTCGAAGCCAGTCACATTCGTCGACTACCGCATCCACAAGATCGCCGGAGCACCGCCCTAGAAGTCACCGAGGAAACCCAGGCCACGGCCCGGCAGTCCGTCGGCCATAACCATGCGCAACGCTTCTATGCGATCGCTGACCTGACGTCCGAAGAACGCGCGGCGGTTGTGAAATTCTTTAATAGCTTCACAGCAACCGGCACTTCATGAGGCTATTTCATTCCCCGCAACTGACTGTTAGCGTGTTGAGTAGGTGTGTGAAGCACGACACGCAAGCTACCAGTAGGAGGCTTTGCCATGACGACAGAAACCAACCCTGCCGGATATACCTACGATCAACCTGATCGCGCCCTCCTCACCCGTAGGGCGCGATCGACTGGATGAACTCCTCACCGACGTGATGTGGTCCGACGATGATGCCACCGCCTTGCGCCGTGCCGGAGAAATCCTGGAGCCGCGCGTCTCCGACATCTTGGATGTCTGGTACGACTTCATTGGGTCCACCCCGCACTTGGTCTCGGTCTTCCGCGGCCCAGATGGTGAACCGGATGCCCAGTATCTTGAACGGGTGCGCGGCCGTTTCGAACAGTGGGTCATCGATGTGTGCACCCGCGAATTTGATGACCAATGGTTGGCCTATCAAGAAGAAATTGGGCTCCGTCACCACCCGACCAAGAAAAACACGACCGATGATGTCGACTCACCAGCCCAACACGTGCCCATGAGCGACATGCTCGCGCTGATCGTGCCGGTGACCCTGACCATTCGGAATTTCCTCGAAGAAGGTGCCGCTGATGGCGATGACGTCGATGCCATGCATCAAGCCTGGTTTAAAGCCGTCACGGTGACCTTGGTGCTGTGGTCCCGGCCCTATGCTGGCGACCTCTGGTAACGTCAGCTGAACATCTGGATATCCTACGGCCACGGAATGTCAGGGAACACTGACGACCGTGGCCGTTTGTCTGTCTGCGCGGTGCTTGCCCGGTGAGCTGACACGTGTGCTGTATCCTAGTTTGGTCACCAGCTGTTTTGACTAGGAAGCCTCACTGTCGTGCTCATCGGTATTTTGTTGCTCAGTTTCATCGCCACCGCGCTGCAACGTATCACCGGGCTGGGCTTTGCGATGCTCACCGCACCGTTCGCGGTCGTCGCCCTGGGCACCCACCAGGGGATCATGCTCATCACTGTGCTGGCCCTGGTCGCATCAGTGTTCATGCTGCCCAGCATGTGGCGCGACATTCACTGGTCGCGCGTCGGGTGGATCGGCATTCCAGCAGCCCTGTCGATCGTGCCCGCCGCCTGGCTCGGCGCTCACATCGATGGCGCACTGATCTATCTCCTCGTGGGCGTCCTGGTAATCATCGGGCTCAGTGCGGCGTTGCTGATGCAGGGCACAACAGAACCGATAACACACCGGCCCGCTCAAATTCTCACGGGTATAGGTTCCGGCGTCGGTGGGGTCCTGGCCGGCATCGGCGGACCCGCCATGACCATCTTTGGAGTCTTGTCCCGCTGGCCGGTCGCATCATTTGCTGCCAGCCTACAGCCGATGTGGATCATGATCTCGTCAACCACGCTTGCGGGGCGCTCGTGGTTCATGGGCTCGACCCTGCCAGAACTGACCTGGTGGATGTGGCTGTTCGCCGCAGCAGGAATCGCCGTGGGCATGTTCGTCGGCCAGCGCGCGCTTGGCAAGGTCAACGACAAGGTGGTCTTCGGTATCGTCGTAGTGCTCGCGATGACCGGCGCTGTACTGTCTGTTATCACCGGAATCGGCCAGTTGTTGGCCTAGCTTCAGCCGAAAACGCTTCAGTCAGCTACAGTAGTGTCGTCAACGTCTCGTACCAGATGAACCTGGTCTGGTGCAGTTCCGTGCAACAGAGAGGACGCAGATGGCAGCCAATCGAGAGCACTCCAAATCCTCCGTCGATGAATCCACCACCGACGAGTTAGATGAACGCCCAGAACCTCTTGGCACTCGCATCATCCGACGCCTGAAGCAACCTCAGACGACCTCGGACCTACTGCTAGCGGTCAAGGCCGTCATCGCAGCAACAGCTGCTTGGGCGATCGCAGTGGGCGTGTTCGATTCCGAAGTAGCATTCATGGCGCCCTGGACCGCGCTCTTGACCGTCCACGCCACGGTGCATCGTTCGTTATCTCGTGGCGCTCAGACCGCGGTGTCCTCTGCCGTCGGGATGGGCTTAGCTTTTGTCATCATGCAGTTTTTGGGCATCAACATATGGACGTTTGCCCTGGCGGTGTTCATCGGCTTGATGGGCGCACGCCTATCGTGGATTCGTGATGAAGGGGTCGCGATTGCGACCACCGCGATCTTTATTTTCACCTCAGACGATCCGATGTTCGCCGACCGGTTTGTTGAGCTGCTGCTCGGTGTTGGCATCGGCATTCTCGTGAATCTCCTCGTCGTACCACCGCTGAGAGATAAGCAAGCCGGCCGGTATGTGGATAGCCTCAACCGCCGCATGGGGGCGGTCCTCGTCGATATGGCCGAAGAGTTCACCGAGGAATGGGACATGGATCAGGCTGATGCATGGATTGAAGAGACCCACTCGATGAACGAAGAGCTCAATTCAGCCTGGCAGATGGTCAAACTCGCACGCGAAAGTCGACGGGAAAATCCCCGCAAAATCCTGCGCGATAAGCTGCGTGATGATGACGACGATATCGATTACGAAGAAGTCCTCACCAGAATTGACGAGGCCATTTCCCATCTGCGGAACATGACTCGCACAATGCGCCAGGCCACCTGGGCCGTCAGCGATTGGGACCATCAATTTCGTGAGGGCTGGGTCGAAGTCGTGCACGATCTCGGCGAAGCCATCGCCGACCCCGACGGCAACGTCCACGAGCAGCGCCGTCGGCTTGATGAACTCGTGCGGGAAATGTCCTCAGCAGACAACCTGCCAAAGATCCAATGGCCGCTATATGGTTCGATGCTTGCAAGTCTTGATCACATCGGACGGCTCTTTGATGATGAAGCGACCACGCGTGAAACCCGGGAAACCCCTGAAGATCAAGAGAACTAATCCTACTTTGTGTTAGCTCAGTCCCAGAAACTCCCGGATTGCCGGTATTTCCCGGCGTGCCTGCGCTAAACCCAATTCATGGGCCGCATTGAGCTTCTGTACGTTGCGCTCACCGTTGGCAACCGGCATGACCTCCGGGATAAAAAGATACGCTTTACCGGCTCGTTGGAGTTCAAACAGCTTTTCACGAGTCTGGTTATAGCGCCACCACCTGGTCAGCAGGGCATCGGCTACCATCGGGTACTTGCGAAAGTAGGTCAGATAAAACCGCGGGAACTTCTCGGGGACCTTGCGGTATTCACGTTCACGGGTCAACACGACGAGAAAGCGCTCATACCCGAGCTCTTCGGCGATGGACAAGGGGATCCCGCCGTCAGTGCCAAGCGCGCCGTCGACGTAGGTTCGTCCATTGATTGGCACCGGTGGCATCACGATGGGCATGGTGGAAGACGCCCGGACACGGCGCATGAGGTCGCCCATCTCAGGCGTATCCTGGCGACCCCACCACACGGTGTCGCCGGACTCAACATCGAATCCACCAATCCGGAAATCTGCTGGGTTTTGCTGAAACGCCTGCCAGTTATATTCCAGTGGCATGCCTGGCAACCCGGCGTGTTCATAGATGTATTTAGCATGAAAGAGACCTTTGCCGCGCACGAAGGTGCGCCAGTCACCAAAATTTGGGTCGGCAGCAAAATCAGTAAACGATTCGCGAGCTCGTGGCGCGTCACAGGACAAATAATTCGCGGTATTGGATGCGCCAGCAGAGATTCCTGCCACAAATGGCGCATGAATGCCGGCCTCGAGCAGGGCCACGACCATCCCGGACGTATAAGAGGCGCGCATTCCGCCGCCTTCAAATAACAAAGCGGTCTTCTCCAGCAGGTTGGTTTGGTCCATCATTTCAGCTTAGACCACTCTATGAACGCCAAAGAATGCGAAACGCCCGAGAGAGTTCCCACCTGCGCAGGACATCTTGAGTGATGTTCGAACTATCTTCTTCGCCGTAACTGGCATGAAGGTCCAGGTCCCATCAGAGTGCTGTAATCTGCGCCTCAGATGTAGTTGTTCAACGGGTTCTAACGTGTTCAACCATCTCAATATGTACTTAAAAGTCGTTGGGTTAACCACAGAGGGTCGTCAGGGGCGTAATGTTTGATGACCTAACGCGGGTCCACAGCCTATTGGTCTGGTGATATTGCGTTAGTTGTTTGTGGTTTCAACTATACAAATTCCTGAATAGTTCCTGTGTGACGTGTTCGCGTATGTGGAAAAGACTCGGCTGACGCGGTTTGTTGCGTTAGAATTGAGTGTAAATAGCTTGCCTAAGATCAAGGAGCCATCATGATTGAAGCCTGGATGTCCGCTGACGATATCGCAGAGCACCTCGGTGTCACCAAACACACGATTTACGGTTGGATCAATGACCGCTCCATGCCGGCACATAAGATTGGACGCCTTTGGAAATTCAAAGCTTCAGAGGTTGACGAGTGGGTCCGTAGCGGTGGTGCCGCAGTAGGCGAAGAAGACGAAGAAAAGTAAACAAGACGAAAAATCCTGGTTTGCGCTGAAACGCAAACCAGGATTTTTTAATATTCGATTAGTTACTCAGAGGCTGAGGTGTGGGGTTCGTCCAGGGATCCTCAACCGGCTGCGAGAGGCGCCAGACAGCATAGGCGGCCCCGCCGGCTGCAACCGTAATACCAAGAACCAAGAGGCCGCGGCGTGATTTCTGTTTTTTCTTGGCCTGCTTTTTCAGCTGTTTTTCAGCTTCTTTGGCCCACTTCTCGGCGGCCTTCTGCAGTTTGCGGCCAGATTTTTTATCGCCGGTTACGCGAGTGATCGCATCGGTTACAAACCCGGGCAGCTCAGCAGCCTTGATGGCTTTGGCACTACCTGCAGCAACTGGCGCAAGCTGTCCAGCGGCTGTGGGGATGTAGTCGTCTTGCATTTTGTGCTGGAAGTTTGAGGCGGCGTCGCCGACTTTGTGTGCTGCTTCAGAGATTTTCTTCGAAGCGGCATCAACAACTGGCGCGGCTCGCTCGGCAGAGTCCTGCCAGACGTGTTCGGCCCAGCCCCGAACCTGATCGGCTGCGCCGGAGACGGTATCTCCCAGCGATGGTGCTTTGGACGTAGAGCGTCCGAACATAGTTACCTCCAGAATAAGGGTATTGAACTACACCCTAGGTTACGCGCTCACGCACGTCCTCGCCACGATCTGCCCGCGCCGTGACACATTTCTTTAGGCCGTGGGCGAATGCGTCGCTACTCGAATTGTCGCAAGACTGTGAGATAACCCCAGATGATGGAAGAATGACCCCCATGAGTATTGCTACACACAAAGCTGTCATCAAAACCAACCGCGGCGACATCACCGTCGATTTATTCCGCAACCACGCTCCGAAAACCGTTGATAACTTCGTTGGCCTGGCCACCGGCACCAAGGAATGGACCGACCCAGCCAGCGGGGAAAAGAAGAACGGCGTTGCCCTGTACGACGGCACCATCTTCCACCGCATCATCTCTGACTTCATGATCCAGGGTGGCGACCCACTGGGCCGCGGCGTCGGCGGTCCCGGCTATCAATTCGAAGACGAATTCCACCCCGAACTCGACTTCAACGAGCCCTACAAACTTGCCATGGCCAACGCTGGTCCAGGCACCAACGGCTCGCAGTTCTTTATCACCTCGGTCGCAACCCCCTGGCTACAGAACCGCCACACCATCTTTGGTGAAGTCACCGATGCTGATTCCCAGAAAGTGGTCGACGAACTCAATAGTGTTCCGACCGGCCCCCAGGATCGTCCGGTCAACGACGTCATCATCGAAACGATCGAAATCACCGAACTGTAAGGAAAACACACCGCAATGTCATCCGGTCCCTCGTACGGTGCCTACCACGACCCCTCGGCTGAACAGCCGGTCTGTCCCAGGCACCCGGACCGGGTGACATACATTCGGTGCCAACGCTGCAACCGCTCGGTGTGCACCGATTGCCAACGCCCCTCACAGGTTGGGGTTCTCTGCGTCGACTGCGTTCGCGAACACCAACGCTCTTTATCACCAGGCCAACGTGCCCCGCGTTTCACTGACCGGCACGGTCAAGCTGTGCCACTGGCGACCTACATCATTATCGGACTGACCGCTCTGGTCTATGCCCTGCAATGGGCAGGACAGCTCCTCCCGGGCTTTCCTGATATCTACAATTTATTCCTCTATTCGCCCCTGCATACTTCCTGGGTGGCAATTGAGCTGGCGCAAATGACGGGGCAGTCGCTCTTTCAACCGTGGCGAATGCTGACCTCAGCCCTCGTGCACTCAATGGCCTCGCCACTGCACCTGATACTCAACATGGCCGTGCTATGGCTCATCGGGCGGCAAATCGAACAATTTCTCGGCGCAGCCAAATTCGTAGCGATCTACGTTCTGTCAGCATTCGGGGGAGCCGTGGCGGTGCTCTTCTTAGCTGCACCCAACTCAGCTGTCGTGGGCGCATCCGGTGCCGTCTACGGTCTATTCGCCGCACTGTGGATGATCGGACGACGCCTCGGAGCAGATACACGCGGCATTACCGTGCTCATCATTATTAACTTTGCGTTTTCCTTCATTGGTGTCGGCATCTCCTGGCAGGGCCATCTGGGTGGTTTCCTCACCGGCCTG
>DATBUK010000161.1:0-5661 GCA_036516155.1 Yaniella sp. | reverse complement strand
GTGTCGGGCAGCAGATTGAGCAGCAAGAATTCAGTCGCGGTATCCAAAATGTGGTCGGCCAACCAGGGCGCTTGGGCGAATTGTGCAACGTGGGTGAGTTCATGGAGGGCGACCCAGAACCGGAAGTCGTTGGGGTCGAGTTTGAGTTCCTCACGGATGGTCATGATGTTCGGCGCGACCAGCATGAGTCGGGGCTTGGCTGTCCCGCCGGCAGCACGTGCGGCATAGGGTTCGAATTGGCCGAGGACCTTGGTGGCAAGGAAGGCGAGCACCGCACCAACCTGGGCGCCAGAAAACCGCGCGGTCACATCGGAGGAGATGCTTTTGATGAGCTCTTCGTTTTGCTCTCCGATCCGCCGAAAGGCCGGCTCAAGCATGACTTGCAATGAGGCAGCGTTCGCGCTGATCCATCCAGGCCGGTCGACGACCAGGACATGTACGTCGTCATCAATGGTGGCTTGTTGCCAGTGCTCGATGGCGGTAAGTTTCGTCAGGGACGGGACGTGTTCAACGGCTTGGTAGGCTGCGGCACGCAACGCTTCGGCTTCCACAATCGCGTCGGTCGCAGGAACTCGTGGCCCCGGAGGCACCAGGTTGCGTCCCGTGGCGGCGGCCACCTCTTGATTGAAAATCTGCATGGGTTGTCCCTTCATGTTGACCATCGTGGTTTCGTCGCTACCGTCGAGGGTACTTATTCCGGTGTGCACTCGCAGGCGGTCAGCACCTTGGCGAGGCGATCTTGTTCGGTGCGCGTTTGATCGTAGTCCCCTTCACCGCCGGTCGAGTTGATGGCAAACCAGAGGGCTCTGCCTTCGGTGGTGACGGTCAGTCCTGCGTTTGAACTCGCGACTTCCAGGGTTCCGGTTTTGGTTTTCACGGTCCCCGAGTAGGGAGCTTCGGTCATTCGGTTTTGCATCGTGCCGTCGTATCCGGCCACGGTGAGCGTGTGGAGCAGGGGTCGGTATTGTTCGTCGGTGAGCATGAGTTCAAACAGGTCGACGGTGGTGTGCAAGGTGGTCCGGCTGCGCGGCGACAGTCCGCTGTTGTCTACAAAGTTGAGCTGTTCGGTGTTCATACCTCGTTCGGCCAAGGTTGCCACGGTGGCCTGAGTGGAGCCTGTGAAATCCGGGGTGGTCCCAGCTGCCAGGGCGGCTTCGCGACCGAACATTTCGAACAGCATGTTGTTGGATTCTTTCATCGCGTATTCGAGTTGTTGGCCCAGCGGCGCGGACCGTACCTCAGCGACTCGTTCGGCTTCGACCGGTTGGGTCGTGTGCCCGATGTAACGGAATTCGACCGACGCGCCTGCCGCAGCGGCAAGGTCGTTGAGATGTTGGGTGTAGGTACTGGCGGCAAGCGCTGCACCATCTTCGACGGCGGTGTCGGAGTAGTAGGGGTGCCCGGTCAGCCCGCCGTAGGTGTTGAGCGGATAGACGGGTGAGACCCAGCCGGCTGCTTGCAGCGCTTCATTCCAATCCGGGTGCATCCAGGGGCCGTTGTAACGTGACACATCAACAGTCACGTTGATGATGTTCGGGCCCGTCGTGACATCGAGCGCGTCCCAGGTTTGCTGCGCCAGATCCGCCAGACCGGCGTACCCGACGGTCTCCCCGGTACTTTCCCCAAGCGCCAGCAACCCGTCGCCACCACCGACCAGCGTGAGTCCGCTCTCGGGCGCATACTGGGCGGCGGTCGTGAAACGATGGTTGATATCGAGGTGTTGCAGCACATTCATCGCGGTAAACAATTTCAACGTCGACGCCGGGACAATCGAGTCGTCGCCACCGCGGTCATAGAGTGTTTCTCCCGTGGCCGCATCGACAACAACCATCCGGTGTTGCAAGCCCAAGCCGTTCATCGCCTCATCGAGTGCGGCGGTCAGGCGGGCGGCATCCGGTGCGGGGGCGTTGACATCAATCAGGTCGGCGACGTCATCATTCAGCAGCTCGTCGTCGGTGGCAGGTTCAGGTGGTAAGGCGACCGGGGCCTCGGCATAGATCTGCGGATCACCGACCCACGGCCGGGTGCCAGCAGTCTCGGTGGCCGCCACCAGCTGGCGCATGTGCTGATACCACTCGGTGGCCTGGACTTTGATCATGTCGGTGCTCGGCGGCGGATATGCCACCGCTAAACCGCCCCCGGCGATCAAACCGACCAGCACACCCAAGATGACAAATAACCCACGACGCCGCACCGGTCGAGTGCGCGCGGCACGTCGTCCGGATTGTTTTGCTGCCATCATGGTGTCACCTGTAGAAGTTTTTTCGCGTTAGCCTGGGTAATGCTTCGGGCATCCTGTCAGCATATTTGGGTGAATCACCCGTGCACGTAATAACCTTAGATCAAGCATACGCTTGCCCCTGAGCATTCGGCGCGGCAAGTCCTACCCCAGAAAAGATGGAGAAAGCATGCATCACGACGTCACCATTGAGATCCCTGCCGGTTCGCGCGTCAAATACGAAATCAACGAGGAAACCGGTCGTCTGCACCTGGACCGGGTCTTATATACCGCCATGTCATACCCAACGCACTACGGGTTCTTTGACAACACGCTGGGCGAAGACGGCGACCCGCTCGATGCGATGGTCTACCTTCCAGGCTTCGATTTGCTGCCCAACATTGTCGTGGAGGCACGCCCCATCGGGATTTTCTCAATGACCGACGACGGCGGTGGTGACGACAAGGTGCTGTGTGTTCCAACGGATCTGCGCTACGACCACATCAAAGAACTCGAAGACATTGACCAGTACCTGCTTCGCGAAATTGAGCACTTCTTCACCCGCTACAAGGACCTTGAACCCGGAAAATGGGTGAAAGCCGAGGGGTGGAAAGGCCGTGAAGCTGCTGAGGCTGAACTCCAGGCCTCGATCGACCGCTTCAAGGGCTAACCATCCGATTTGGGTCGTAGCGCAGCGAAATTCTGCTACTTTCTGTTGAATTCGACCCGAGATTTGAGCAATTTCGCCACAAGACAAGATGAGTTTGTGGTGCTGATAAATTCCGCGTCCGGCGCCGTGAGAGCCGAATCTCGCGGCGCCGAGGACGGGAACCCGCTTGTTCCCAGGCTGCCGGTGTCCTAGAATCTCTCGCATGAATGCACAGTGACATGCGAAGATGGGATTATGTTTGTAGTCACCATGACCCAACGTTCCGCGGAGCCCAGTGAAGATCACGTCGCCGCGTTTCATCAGGAACTGCAAGAACGACTTGGTATGGATCTCCCTGGGTCTTGGGCTGCCGATACCACCTGGTACCGGCAATGCTTTTCGGACTCCCGCCACGTCATCGAAGCCGCACTCTTTGCGATGCGCTTGGGGACGTGGAACGTGGGGATCGGTATCGGAGCCGCAACCCAGCACGATGACCGCACGCTTGAGGGTTCCGGCGTGAAAGCCGCCGATGTGGCGGTGTCGTTGGCTGCCAAGCAAGGTCAGCTTGTGCCGCTTCGGGTCGAGGCCGCCAAACCGCCGCGCGGAGTAGAGCAAACAAAGTTGGGCAAGCACTCCCAGAGTGTCTTACAGCTTTTGGGCCACATTGTAACGCGTCGCTCAGAGGCCGAATGGGCCGTACTGGATCGCCTCACGCCGGGAATCCGCGGCCAGCAGCGTCGTGTCGCCACCGAATTAGGGATGACGGTACAGGCGGTCTCACAGGCGATTAAACGCTCGTTATATAACACCGAACATGAGGTTCGTGCTGCTGTCAGTCTCTTGCTCGATCAGGCCGATGCGGCCGTGAACATTCAGGCCAGCAGCGGTCTCTAATACGGCTCCGGCGGTGCTAGCGTCGCTGGTCTGCGGTGCTGCGAACCAGGGTGCGCAATACGGTGGCTAGTCCTGCTTCGCGGACGGTCCCGGTCACCTCGTCGGCGACTTGCTTTACTTCTTGAGGGGCTTGGCCCATGGCAACGCCACGGCCGGCCCATTCCAGCATTTCGACGTCATTGAACCCGTCTCCGATGGCCACGGTATCTTCTGGGGCCACATGCAAGATTTTTCGAATGGCTTCAAGTCCCGAAGCTTTCGAGACACCGGCACCGGCAACATCGAGCCAGGCGTTGTACCCCACCGAGTACGTGATGCCCTGCAGTCCCAGCGATTCGATCGCCGACGCGAATTCGCGGGTGGAGGCCCCGTGAGAGAACACGACTAATCTGACAGCTTTGGTTTCTTGGAGCTCTTCGAAACTCACGCCCGTGGCCTGCACACCGAAGCTGAAGTCTTGGAAGCGTTCGGTCGACAGGTAGTTACCCTCATTGTCTTCGATCGCAAACCGCGCGGTGGGGATGCGTTGGCGCAGTGAGTCGAGCACAGATGCCGGGTCGAAGGTTCGGCGGTCAATGACTTCGAAACCTTCTTCGAGGTCGGGATCCAACCGCAGGCTCACACCGCCATTTGAACAGACCGAGTATCCCGAATGCAGACCGATGTCACGAATGATTGGCAGGGTGGCGTGGTAGGACCGCCCGGTGGCGATCAGCACGTGATGTCCGGCGTCCATCACGTCGATAATGGCGGTACGAACTTCTGGGTTCATGTGGCCATCGAAGTCCACGATCGTACCGTCTACGTCTAAACAGACCATCTTTGTATTCATAGTGACTAGTCAATCATGTTCGGTAACGTTGCGCTGAACGCAAAGTCAACTCGGGGTGTCTGGTCGTGAAAGCCCACGACGTCGGTCGCACTTTTCGGCTAGGCAATCGGCTCCAGCACTGTTTTACCGCCCATATATGGGCGCAGGGCTTCTGGCACGTTAACCGAGCCGTCGGCGTTCTGGTGGTTTTCCAAAATGGCCACGAGCCAACGGGTCGTGGCTAATGTACCGTTGAGCGTGGCCGCCATGCGTGTGCCCGCTCGGGAGCCGTCGTCGTTGTAGAGACGTTCGCGCACGTTATGTCGCCGCGTCTGGAAGGTCGTGCAGTTCGACGTTGAGGTCAGCTCACGATAAGCCTCTTGGGTTGGGACCCACGCTTCGCAGTCGAATTTCCGCGCCGCCGAAGGCCCGAGGTCTCCGGCGGCGGTATCGATGACGCGGTAAGGCACCTCAATTTTGGCCAGCATGTCTTCTTCCCAGGCCAGCAGGCGTTCGTGTTCGGCTTCGGCCTCTTCGACCGTGGTGTAGACGAACATTTCCAGTTTATTGAACTGGTGGACGCGGATGATACCGCGAGTATCTTTCCCAGCGGCACCGGCTTCGCGACGGTAGCAGGTCGAGTACCCGGCAAACCGGATGGGACCATCACTGAAGTCTAGGATTTCGTCGGCGTGATAACCGGCCAGGGCAACCTCGGAGGTCCCGACCAGGTAGAGGTCGTCTTTTTCGATGCGATAGATTTCGTCGTCGTGTTCGACGTTGAAGCCCGTGCCGTTCATGATTTCGGGCCGCACCAGTGTGGGTGTGATGATCGGGGTGAACCCAGCTTCGGTCGCCAACTCCATGCCCATTTGGGTCAGGGCCATTTCGAGTTGGGCGCCGACACCTTTGAGGAAATAGAACCGCGAGCCTGAGACTTTCGCCCCGCGTTCCATGTCAATTGCCCCGAGCATTTCGCCCAGTTCCAGGTGATCGCGCGGTTCGAAGTCGAATTCGGGCAGCTCGCCGACGGTTTTGAGCACCTCAAAGTTTTCTTCCCCACCCGAGGGGATGCCCTCGATGATG
>DATBUK010000160.1:0-2944 GCA_036516155.1 Yaniella sp. | reverse complement strand
ATCGCCGATGACGCGACCGTGTTGTTCTACCGCGATATGTTCGCAGCACACCCGGAGCTGCTGAATGTTTTCAATCAAGCAAACCAGGCGATTGGTGAGCAGCCCAAAGCGCTGGCTGCATCGGTCGTCGCATTCGCCGTGCACCTGATTGACCCCGACGCGCCGGATTTCACTCCGGTCATGCAGCGCATTGCCCATAAACACGTGTCGTTGGGTATTACGGCCTCGCAGTATCTCATTGTTGGGCGGTACTTATTGGGTGCCGTCGCGAAAGTGCTTGGGGATGCGGCCACCCCGGAGATTGCTGCCGCCTGGGATGAGGTGTACTGGCTGTTTGCGACCGCCTTGATCGCTGAAGAGGCCAGACTATACGCCGAGGCCGGCACCGATCCGGCTGTGCCCTATCGGCAGTACCGCGTCGTCGAACGGTTTGAAGAATCCGATGAGGTCTTCTCGCTGCTGTTATCTCCCGTCGAGGGTCAAGTGCCCAGCCATTACACCGGGCAGTACGTATCGATCGCGGTAGATCTGCCCGATGGCTACCGACAGCCGCGCCAGTACACGATCTCGTCGGGACCGCGCGGGGACTCGTTGCGCGTGACGATTAAGCGCGTCCGCGGTGTCGACGGGGCTCCTGATGGGCGGGTGTCAACCTGGTTACATGAAAACGCGACCCCCGGGACGATTTTGGATGTTTCGCAACCTGCCGGGGATGTCGTTCTGCAGGACTCGGATAAGCCCTTGGTGTTGGTGTCGGCGGGCATTGGCATCACCCCGGTGGCTGCGATTATGGAAGACCTGTCGCGGCGGCAACCGGATCGGACGGTGCGCCTGTTCCACGCCGATAAGACCCACGATCACCATGCGCTGTACGACGGGCTGCGTCGGCAGGTACTCGCCATGTCGGATGCGCGGGCTCAGAACTGGTATGAGGAAGGCGCCGAACAGGCCCCGACCCTGCATCCGGCTCGACCCGGGTTTATGGATCTGTCCGATGTCGAATTACCGGCGGATGCCGAGGTGTTTATGTGCGGTCCGCTACCGTTCATGCAGATCGCCCGCAAGACGCTGATGAATCAGGGTGTGCCGTCCGAGTCGATTCACTATGAGGTCTTCGGACCGGATATGTGGGCGCAGCGCCCCGCCTAGCGGGGACAGTCAGCGACGTCGGTGGTCTGCGCGGCTCGCTGTTGGGCCGCCAGTGCAAACTCTGCTAGTTCGGTGTCGGTGCGGTCTGCATCGATGCCGGATTCCTGCGTCGTTGCCTCCTCGTCATCAGTGCCGAGGACGAGGAGGCAACTGTGGGCGGTGGTAAATGGGTGGAGGCGGCGTAGTTTGAGGGGCCCGTCGACGTGTTCGAGTTGTTGCCGCACAAGTTTGGCGTGCACCGAGCACACGAGAGGACGATCTTCAGCCAGCAGGTCCTGGTAGATGCAGGGACGCACCCCCACGGTGAGTTCTTCCGAGTCGACGACGGGGTCCATGCCGACGTCGTCGAGGTGTTCAGCCAGCACATCGAGCTGGTTGAGTGCCGCAGCACTGAGGCCTTGGCCGTGATCGCGGTCGGGGCTGATCCGCCGCAGCAACGCGCCGCGAGCGCTGGCTTCCGTGGCGCGGTCTTGTGCGGCTTGGTTATCTTGGGGCTGGTCGACCGGAAAGTATTGCATTGGTGGCCGACCCCGTCGTCCGGTGTCGACTGGCGCGCGGTAGAGTAAGCCTTCGTCTTCGAGCACGGCCAAGTGCTCGCGGGCGGTGTTGACGTGAATGTCAGCGGCAGCGGCGAGGGACTTGAGGTTCTGACCGGGGCGACGTTGTACGGCATGCAGCAGTTTGAGTCGGCTGGATTCGGTCAGTCCGCGGTAATCGGTGACTCTGCGAGGCATGCTCGCATCATAGGCACAGTGGTGTGGCTACCGGCCAGTTACTTCGCCACTGGAAGGATCCTGCGTTCGTTCGTGCATTTTTGCTGCGCGAGCGGCTTGACTGTTGATCTGTCTGGCGCGGAAAATCCGGCGGACAATATCGACGGCGACGACGACAGCGATGACCAATAGAACCCAGGCGACCATATCTGGCCGTTCGGTTGAGGCGAAGAACCTGATGGCCACCAACAGCGCCAACGCGAAAATGACGATTTCACCAAGGATCCAGAAGAATCCCCAACCGGTGGCGGATTTTTCTCTCGAGGGATCCTGGGGTGAGGTGGTATTTTCGTGCGGTGAGCTCGTATCTTCATGTGGACTCATGCGGCTACTCCCCTCTCACAAGAAGTTTTCGGTAGTTTCTTACGCTACTGTCTTGCTGCAGCCGTGTGAAGTGCTCACACCAAGGTATTGCTCAATTCAATCGCATTTAAAACCAGTGCTCTGCGCAAGCCAGTCATCACCCACCGAATGGGATGTCCGAGACGGTCTGATACCGCCGTTTACCAGCTGCGTGGGCTGAACTTTTCATCAGCTGTACCGTGGTCGCCGTCCAGCTCACCGGTGGGATGTCGTGGCCGGCGAAAGGGTCATGGGCCCCGTCGGGGACCGGACGTACCCGGCCTAGCGTGACGTGTCCATAAAACGGTCGTGTGCCGATTCGTACGTCGGAGGACAGGTGGGCTAGCTGTTCCACAAACTGGGTGCCGGCCTGTTCGGCTCCGGTCGCGGCTACAGCCAGGCTGTTTCGTCCTAGCCAGTGGGTTGCGCCGCTGATGGTCAGCGTGGGCGGCGGCCGGTGTTGAGCGATGCGCCGTGTGGCGTCGTCCAAGTGGTGTTCGTCCTCGGTAGGGCCGACGTAGAGCAGCGTGCAGTGCAGATCTGCCGGTGTAGTCCAAGAGATGTGAAACCCGTGGTCTTCTGGCAGGGTGGCTTCAAGGGTTTGGGCAAAGCTCGTCAGCAGTTGCTGGACGCCCGGTGGGACCATGAGCCCGATGAAATACCGCGCCATAGCTGATGCC
>DATBUK010000159.1:0-10619 GCA_036516155.1 Yaniella sp. | reverse complement strand
CCGATCCGAAAATCAACGCAGCGCCGAAAAACAGTCCGGGAGATTTCCGAATGGTCGCAAACATCGACGAGAAATAATCGCCCAGTTTCATCGGCCGTAGTGGCAACGTACCCGGTTGCGTCGCTGCCATATATGGCGGTTGCCCGTCGTAGCGTGGCGACTGGGACGGCTGGGGGCCCTGAGTGCTCCAACCGTAGGAACCCGGCTGATAGGGTTCCGGTTGCTCAGGATGGGGATAGGACGGGCCGGAATACGACATGGGCTCCTCGAAATCTTGCATGAGTGACGTCAGAACATGACCAAAAACGTCGAGTGTTCGTACGACAGATTCTAACCATGGATGATGTGGCTCAAGGGGCAATTTTGACGCGTTTGCCCTAATATCCGTTATGAAACCGGTTACGCTCAGTTGTCCGGTATGCTTTATACGGTAATTCGTCTACCAGTCGCACGGGAAGGATGACGGTTGAAAACCAAAATTTTAGTGGTTGACGACGACGAAGCGTTGGCCGAAATGATTGGTATCGTGCTCAACAACGATGGGTTTGAAACCTATTTCTGTTACGACGGTAACCAGGCCAACGATATGTATCGTAGCGTCCGTCCCGACCTGGTGCTGCTGGACCTCATGCTGCCAGGAAAAGACGGCATCGAGATTCTGCGGGAATTGCGGAAGGAATCCGACACACCCGTCGTCATGTTGACGGCCAAGTCCGAGACCGCCGACGTCGTCCGCGGCCTGGAAGCCGGCGCCGACGACTACGTGCCCAAACCGTTTAAACCCGCCGAACTCGTCGCACGCGTCCGTGCGCGGTTACGCGAAACCGATAACCACGAACCCGAAACCCTGCAAATCGCCGACTTGACGATCGATGTGGCCGGCCACGAGGTCACTCGCGATGGTGAAAACCTGAGTCTGACACCGCTGGAATTTGATTTGCTGGTCGAATTGGCGCGTCGTCCCGGTCAAGTCTTGACTCGTGAAGAGCTGCTGGAAGAGATCTGGGGCTATCGTCACCAGGGAGATGCCCGCCTGGTGAACGTCCATGTCCAACGGTTGCGGGCCAAGGTAGAAAAAGACCCGGATAACCCTGAAGTCATTCTCACCGTGCGCGGGGTCGGATATAAAGCCGGTTGATCATGTCCACCGACATCGCAAGCCCGGCCCAAGAGACTCCAGCTGACCAGCCCAAACCGCCCTGGTTCACGCGGCTACGACGAATGACCAATCGTGCCCGTCGAAAGTTTCTCTGGCGCTGGGACTCGTCGATGTCGTTGCGCACCGCGGTCATCGCGGCGGCGGCAACGATCATCGGCTCGCTGTTCCTCGCGTTCTTCCTCACGCAACAAATCACCAGCGGACTCTTCCAATCACGATTTAACCAGGTACAAGCTGAGGCCAATCACGCGCTGCAACAAACCCGGCAGGTGTTCGAAAACGCGGCTACGGCAGATGAGGAATCCACGACCTCGCTCGTAGCCGATACGCTGCGCCAGCTCACCACGGACGACACCGCGTTTGCGCGGGACTTTCTGTTGTTGCCACTTGAAGAAGACGACAGCCTGTATGTGGGATCGATGAGCTCCGGTGGGGCCACTGAACAGCTCATCACCGACGAATTGGCGGAGCAGGTCTCCTCCGGCAGCGGGATTTACTACCAATCCATTTCACTGCCCGATAACGGCTCAACCCAGCCCGGGCTGGCTTTTGGTACCCAGGTTGTGCTGCCCCCCGGAAACTACTACGCGCTGTACTTCATTTACGATCTTGCCGATGTGCAAGCCACCATTGACTACCTCATGAATATCCTGCTGGTAGCGGGGGTCGTCCTGGTCTTTATGAATATCGGTATTGCCCTGTGGGTGACCCGCTCGGTCGGCAAGCCGATCCAGCAGGCCGCCCAGACGGCCGAATGGCTCTCCTCTGGAGACCTATCGGTTCGCATGGATGTCAAGCGCACGGATGAAATCGGTTCACTGTCCGAATCGTTTAATAAAATGGCCGACAACATTCAGGACCAGATCACTCAGCTGGCCGACCTGTCGCAAATTCAGCAGCGTTTCGTTTCCGATGTGTCTCACGAGCTGCGCACCCCGCTGACGACCGTCGCGATGGCTTCAGAGGTACTCTATGAATCTCGCGACGAACTGGACCCGGTGCTGCGTCGTTCGACCGAGTTGATGCATCATCAGGTCGAACGCTTCCAGGCGCTGTTAGAAGATCTGCTGGAAATTTCCCGATTTGATGCCGGGGTAGCCGAAGTTGCGGCGGAAAAGACCGACCTCTTGCACTTAGCCGCCGACGTAGCACTGACCGCGCAACCGCTTGCAGATAAAATGGAGACGCAGCTGTCCGTGGTGGCCAAAGGCGATTCGTTTACCGCTGAAGTTGATTCACGGCGAATTGAACGTATCCTGCGCAACCTCATCAATAACGCGATTGAACACGGGGAGTCCAACCCGGTCGATGTGATCGTCGAAGGTGACGACACCGTGGTATCTATCGTCGTGCGAGACCACGGTATGGGAATGAGCGAGGAACAGGTTGAACGGGTCTTTGACCGGTTCTGGCGTGCCGACCCGGCTCGAACCCGGACAACCGGTGGCTCGGGGCTTGGCTTAGCCATCGCCGTGGAAGACACTCGCTTGCACAACGGGCGCATTGACGCCTGGGGGAAGCTCGGCCAAGGCTCAGCCTTCCGGGTGACCTTGCCACGGGTTTCCGGTACCGTCGTGTCGGGTACTGCACCGCTCGAACTCCCACCGGAGTACGATCGCGCCAAACGTGTCGCCCCCAGAGACGTAGACGTCAGCGAGCCGGAAGCATCGAGTCACTCGGCCGTATTTAACCGCATCACCGAACAGCACCTCTACCAGCCGAAAAGTGAGTCGTCATGAGGCGCTATCTCGCCCTGGTGATCGTGGTGCTGTTGGCCACAATCACAGCGGGTTGCGCCAGTATACCCAAATCTGGGCAGGTCGGTGAGTCTGATCCCCAGGGGGATGTCGACCGCGATGTCGCCTACACGTTTAACCCTGCCGGCCCAGCAACCGATGCGACCCCCACCTCGATCATCAACGGGTTTATTTTGGCTGCCACCGGAATCCAGGGAGATTTCTCGACGGCTCGTGAGTTCCTCACCGACTCGGCCGCAGAACAGTGGGATCCCTCGGCGCAGACCACGATCTACACGGGCAGGCCCATCATTGATGCCACCGGCGACAACGAGTACACGGTTGAGTTTTCGGTCGTCGGTTCGCTCGACGATGCCGGCGTGCTGCAAATTGCCGACGACGGCGCCACACGAGACGCTGATTTTGGACTCGTCCAAGTTGACGGCCAGTGGCGTATTCATCAACCACCCGACGGCATTCACCTGGACGCTGCACAATTTCGGGCACTCTTTAACACCCAAACCCTGTACTTCTACGACCCGACCTATGCCTACGCCGTGCCTGATGTCCGGTGGATGCTCAACACCCCCGACCAACCCACCACGATTGTCAAAGCCCTCATGAACGGGCCCGCAGAATATCTCGAAGGTGCGGTGGTCACTGCCTTCCCCGCCGAAGCCGAACTGTATCGCGAGGCCGTGCCAATTACCAATGGCATCGCACAGGTCGACTTCACCAATGAAACCTTCGAGAATACATCAGACCTGGGGCAGTACAGAATGGCACAGCAACTGGAGATGACCTTGCAACGCTATCCAGGAATCTCCGAGTTGGCGGTCACTCGTGAACGAACTCGTCTGACGTTTGACGATCCACCGGACGGTTTTGTGCCTGCCGACAGCTCTGTCACCACCGGGAATACGCAGATAGGCGTTGACCCGCAAACCGATCAGCTCGTCAGTTATGAGGCCAACAGCACCGGAACCCTGCCAGGGTTCCCGAAGGTCGCGAATTTAACGCCAACCGATCCGACGATGAACCGCGAGCGTGACACCGCAGCTTTTGTCAACGCCGAACGCGACACCCTCTACGTGGCCAACGATGCGACCCAGGCCTATGAGGTTGCGACCGGCACGGATTTAACAGCGCCCTCATTGGATGTGCATGATTGGGTCTTTACTGTAACCGATGGCAATACCATCATTGCGACCAACACCAACCGCAATGACCAGGTTCTCGAGATCATGCACCCCTGGGCGGGTCGGGATGAGGAAATCATTGCGCTGCGTCTTTCGCCCGAAGGCACCAGGGCTGCGGTGGTAGTACAACCTGACGACGAAGCTGCTCAGCTATACGTCACCGGTGTGATTCGTGACGAAGACAGTCAACCCCAGGCATTGGGGAATAGCTTCCAGCTCCAAACCGATGAACCGCCGAATCAGGTGGAGTGGTACTCCACTGCGGAAATTCTGGCGGGTCAGGTTTCGGCCCGCGATCGAGTGGAGCTTGAACTCATTGGCTTCAGTGGGCCAGCCGTAAGCTATAAACCCATGCTGGGCATGATTAACTTTTCTACCGGGGCCGGCAATGTCTACGCCGAAACCGAAGACAACGTCTATCTGCGAGTCGGCAACAACTGGCGAGCACAACAAAACGCCCCGACCCAGCTGTCCTATCCCGGATAGGGTCATCCACAATGAGCCCAGATGGCTCCACCGCAGCGGCGTCACCTGACACACTGGACCTATGAGCTTGCTGCACTCACTTGATCAGCTCGTGACCTCGCCCCTCGGGAGGCGCGTGGCCCAAGCCTGGCGCGGAATGCTGAACCTGGTACTACCGAACCCGTGTGCCCTGTGCGTGTGGGAGGACGCACAGAGCAACCAGCTGTGTCGGTTGTGTACAGAGCTACTCAGAGACCACAGTCATCAGGTTGTTCAAGCCCAAGACTTCGCCAACGCATTACCACTGGACCTAGTCACCGGGCAGCCTTTACCGGTTTTTGCCGCGACTTTTTATACCCCCGAGATGGCGAAGCTCGTGCTGAACTACAAAGACCATCAGCGCATCAAACTAGCTGGTGCCTTCCGGCCGATCATGTATCGTACGTTGCGTTATGCCGCCGAATATTGTGCTGCCCCGGCATACCGGCTCGTACCGATTCCAGCCTCCAATGCCAGCATGCGCAAGCGCGGGTATAACCCGGTCACGACGATGCTGCCCACTGCACTGCCTCGGAGTGTCACCTATGATCCAGCATTGTTGAAAACTCGTTGGCATGTCTTCACCCCTGCTGCACACCATGGAACTGGAATTCAGGCCCGTCGGGAGGCTGCTCGAAAAAAGTTTCGGCTTCGTAGCCGACATCGTGAACCCGCAGAACCGGTGCTGCTGGTCGACGACGTGCTGACTACTGGAACGACCTTGGCGGCAGCCACCCGACTTCTGCAATCGTCGGGCTTCGATGTAGCTGGTGCAGTCGTACTCTCCGCAGTGATGCCGCGCAGCTAGCCGACAACGCATTCGCGTCGTGCAGGAATATTGGTCATTCTCGTAAAATCACCGGACCAAAACTTATCCTGGAGACCTACAACAGGTAGCATAAGGATGACCAGCGGACACGGCGGAACAACTAGGACGGAAGTTGTATTTGTTTCGCCGTTGACTTTATTGCTTTTAGTACACGAGGAGGATTTGATGGCACTAGACATCAATTACCTGGCCCGCGATACAGATCTCACGGATGATTTCCGTTCTTACGTCGAGGAGAAATTCGATAAAATCTCGTCTCTGACCGAACAAGCACAGCGTCTGGAGGTCAAACTCGTATCTCGTGAATCCCATACCGGTGCAACGGGTCTAGTGACTGCGGAACTGACCCTACATTCACCACGCAACGTCGTGCGTTCCGAAGCAAACGATAACGACAAACAAATTGCCTTTGACCACGCTTTTGCACGATTGCAGGAACGGCTGCGTCGTCTCCGTGAACGAGCAAAGGGCGGCCGTCGCCGTCCGTCCGTCCAGGAAATTACCCAAAACTTTTCTCCTGTCCCCTCTGATGTCTCGCTGGTTGAAGAGGTCTTAGAACAACAAGCTGTCGAAGCGCAGGAGCAAGCCGAAGAAGAACGCCTCAACAAGAATGGGGATGTACCAGTCACCATCCGCCGCAAGGTCTTCCCGACACAGAAGATGACCTTGGACGACGCCATTGACAATATGGAACTGGTAGGCCACGACTTCTACCTCTTTATTGACGAAGAAACAGACCTCCCGTCGGTAGCGTACCGTCGTCGTGGATGGTCCTACGGCGTGATCTCCATGGGCGATGAGGAAACTGAAACAGTCCGCGACTATCGCCAGGCTGAAGCCTAAAGCTCGCTGCTAAATCATGATGCCCCACCCTTTTTGGTGGGGCATCGTGTACGTCAAGGGCAATAGAAATTTGGTATCCGGCAACCCTCGCGGCGTAGACTGTCAAATGCGAGCGACGAGCTTGCAATAAGAAGAGATTTCGGGAGTACAAGAACACGTGGCATCTTTTATTGAACGGATTTTGCGGACCGGCGAGAAACGCACCCTCAAGCGGTTGCGGCAGTACGCAGACGCCGTGAATTCAGTCGAAGACGACTTCAAGAAACTCACAGATGCCGAGTTGCGGGCCGAAACCGATTCGTTTAAGGAACAGATTGCCGAGGGCGTCAGCCTTGATGCCCTGCTCCCAGAAGCCTTCGCTGCGGTTCGTGAAGCCGCATCGCGCACTGTTGGTTTGCGACACTTTGATGTCCAACTCATGGGGGGAGCAGCACTTCATGAAGGCATGATCGCTGAAATGAAAACCGGTGAAGGGAAGACCCTGGTTGCAACGGCCCCCGCCTATCTGAACGCTCTTTCCGGTCAGTCCGTCCATATTGTCACTGTCAATGACTATCTGGCTGAGTACCAGTCAGAGCTCATGGGCCGTATTTTCCGTTTTCTCGGGATGACCACGGGCGTCATTTCTTCGGGGCAACCACCTTCTGAACGGAAAGCTCAGTACGATGCCGACATCACCTATGGGACGAACAACGAATTCGGTTTCGATTATCTTCGCGACAACATGGTGATGACGAAAGACAACATGGTTCAACGTGGCCATGGTTTTGCGATCGTCGATGAGATCGACTCGATTTTGATCGACGAGGCACGTACGCCACTCATCATTTCTGGTCCAGCACAGGGCGGTGTTTCAGGCTGGTACTCGCAGTTTGCTGCCTTGGCCCCGCGTCTCAAACGCGACGTTGACTATGAGATCGATGAGAAAAAACGCACTGTTTCCGTGCTCGAGTCCGGTATCGACAAGGTCGAAGACTGGCTAGGTATTGATAATCTCTACGAATCCGCCAACACGCCGTTAATCGGGCACCTCAACAACGCTATTCGCGCCAAAGAGCTTTTCTTACGTGGTCGTGAATATGAAATTATCGACGGTGAAGTGCGAATCGTTGACGAACACACTGGACGTATGCTGCCAGGGCGGCGTTTGTCTGATGGGCTGCACCAGGCGATTGAAGCCAAAGAAAAAGTGAAAGTGCAACCGGAGAACCAGACGCTGGCGTCGGTGACCCTGCAGAATTACTTCCGTAAATACGACAAACTTTCAGGCATGACCGGTACCGCCGAAACCGAGGCGGGCGAGTTCATGTCCACATATGATTTAGCCGTTGTACCTATTCCGACGCATCGAGAAGTCCAACGCGTCGATCGGCAAGACCTTGTCTTCAAGAATGAAAAAGGCAAGTTTGCTGCGGTGGTCGAAGACGTCGTGGAACGACACAAAAAAGGCCAGCCGATCTTGATCGGTACAACGTCGATTGAAAAGTCTGAGTACGTCTCAAAACTCTTGGCGAAAGCCGGCGTCAAACATGAAGTCCTCAACGCCAAAAACTATGCCCGTGAGGCAGCGATTATCGCCGAGGCGGGACGTCTTGGCGCGGTGACTGTAGCCACGAATATGGCCGGTCGCGGTACCGACATTATCCTGGGCGGGAACGCGGAATTTGCTGCTGTGGCCGAGATGAACCGTCGTGGTCTCGACCCTGAGGAAGACGCCGAAGAATATGAGGCTGTCTGGGCAGAAGTTTTCGCTAAAGCTCAAGAAGATAGCGAAGAAGAACGCGAAGCGGTCAAAGCAGCCGGTGGGCTGTATGTCTTGGGTACCGAACGTCACGAATCACGGCGCATCGATAACCAGCTTCGTGGTCGTTCCGGACGTCAGGGCGATCCAGGTGAATCTCGGTTCTATCTGTCGATGACAGACGATCTTCTGAGACTCTTCAACGCCGGGATGGCTCAGCGAGTCATGAGTATGAGCAATTATCCGGACGATATGCCGCTTGAGGCGAAGATGGTCACGAAAGCGATCGAGCGAGCACAAGCGACGGTTGAAGAACGGAACACCCAACAACGCAAGGACGTTCTGAAATACGATCAGGTGATGAACTCTCAGCGTGAAGCGATCTACGCTGATCGCCGTCACATTCTGGAAGGTGAAGACCTCGAGAGCCGAATTCATGAATTCATCGAGGACTCCGTCTCCGCCGTCGTGGACGAAGAATATTTGCAGGAAGGTTCCGATGAGGTAGATGGCGATCGGCTCTGGCAGAATCTGAAGGCGCTGTACCCAGTCTCGTTAACACAGGAAGATATCGAAAGCGAGCTCGGGCCCCTTTCAACGTTGAAACCGGCCGATTTGAAACGAGAACTTATTTCCGATGCGAAAGTCCTCTATGGGCTTCGTGAGGAAGAAATCGGAACCGGACAGCTACGTGAACTTGAACGGCGTGTTCTTCTGGAATCCATTGGTCAGAAGTGGCAAGAGCACCTCTACGAAATGGATTACCTGCGTGAAGGCGTCGGTCTGCGAGCGATGGCACAACGTGACCCACTGGTTGAATACCAGCGTGAGGGCCACACCATGTTCCAGTCGATGATGCAAGCCATCCGTGAAGATACCGTCCACAAATTGTTCCACCTGAAAATTCGAAAGCCCGAAGTAAAGGTCGGCTCCCAGATGCCAGGCGTGGCGGCGGATTTCTCCCAGATTGCGAACTTTGGCAGCCGTCAGCAACAGCAACCATTGCAATTTTCCGGGCCATCGGCAGCTTCGCCCGGAGCTACGACGACTCAGACCCGCGCCGCAGATGGTCAACGCGTTCGAACCCCTCAGAAATCTAAGGCTGAACGAAAAGCCGAAGAACGCGAGGCACGCAAGGCCGCGAAGAAACAACGGCGCAACTCTTAACCGACTTCGAGGGCTACCACACGCCACCGCTGGCGATACAACTGCAGACGCATCGCCAGCGCCCGGGCTCGGTTCCCAACTCGAATGGTCATGGAGCTTTCCCATTCTCCGCTAGGTTGCATTGCAGCACGGACCCCTACCGGAGCGATCGATGGAATTTTCCGAGAGGCCTCTTCGCCATTTCGTGCTGCATCATGCCGTTTTCTTGCTATATGATGCACCCGAGCCTTGAGCTTATGAAACAACTCTAGCTCTAGCCAGGAGCCCAGTTGTGCGAAAGGTCGAAGGCCCAACTCAGCCTCAATGAAAGCTGACCCAACACGCTGGGTCATGGTTTTGATGTCAGCATGCAACTGGGCTTGATCAGGGCTTATCGGCGCTGCCTGATTAGTGCGTCGAAATGCGAAGACGTTGGAGGGGTAAGCTTGGTCCCTTGATTCATGTGATGGTTCATATTCCTCCTTTGGGTCCAGTGCGATCTGTTCAAGCCGGGCCGCTTGCCTAATATTTGGTGTTGCCAGTGTCGGTATGGGCTCGATGGCAAGCTTCGACGGACTAACTGGTTGTAAATGCCGCAACCCAGTCTTTGGCGTATCGGATTCTCTTGACGGTTCAGGGTGAGGAGACGGTGAAAGTGCTGTCGACATGTGACTCCTTTGGTAAGTAGATGCGAAATTCTTAGCTAAACGGTGGGGCCGATAAGACTGTTCCGGGACTGAGAGTATGGGGATCTTCGCCAATGGTGTCGCGATTGTGATCCCACCACTGACGCCATCTACGATCGATTTCAAACGGTGACGCGTCAGTTCCTAGTTCGTGGGCTGCTATGTCCCAAAGACAGTCACCTGTTTTGATGATGACAGTGGGCTCGTCTGTGCTGCGTGAGTGGTTTGGCTCGCTGATGGAAGGGGAGGGCACAGGCTGTTGAGGTATGTAAGACTGTTGCTCTTCGGGCAGTAGTGCTGCCACGGGATTGTCGTTGGTTTCTTTGGGCACCACATTGATGGTTGAGGTCTGGCGAGGGGTAGGGACAAGACCCTCAGATGGTGTCGTCGTTGATTCAGGGGTCACAGTGAGTTGACTTTCCTGCCGTTGCTCAATCGTAGGGGAAGGCAGAGGCGCTGACGTTTCCAGCGAAGCATCTGGTGTGGATTCACTGGGGGAGTCGCTGGGTTGGTGTGTTGGAGCTGAAATTTCTGTGGCAGCAGGTTCCGATATGGACTGACCCTCGGTAGGTTCCTCATGTACGTATGGCATGAAAGGCTCGTGCGGTTGAATGCTCTCAACTTCTGTTGGTTGATCATGAGTTGAAGCAGCAAAGGCTTGAGAGGTGAACGCTACTTGGGCGCCGACCACTGCGATGATCAGGCGCCGTAAGAACTGCGGAGTAAGGATCTCCGACCAGTAGGCCAACACAGTGTTTCGAGTTTTTAATCCTAGG
>DATBUK010000158.1:0-5897 GCA_036516155.1 Yaniella sp. | reverse complement strand
GCCCTCCATATGATCGGCCTGTTGTGCGGGATTATCGCACCACGGGGTGCGGCAGATGTCATCGCGCAGCAGGATTTTGCGCCGGAGTCCGGGCGGGAAATTGCGCGCCCGGGATTCTACGGCGACAAGTTGGTGGTCGTCAGGGCGGGTGAAGACCCGACGAAGAAACACTTGCATCGCTTCGTCTGCGAGCCAGTGCTTGACGATCACGGCCGGGATCGGGCCGTGGCCGGCCAACCATGCCGGGGTCTGATCCACCCCGCACAGGGCGGCATCAGTCATGACCAGTTGGACTTCGGCGGGTACCGCAGTGGCGGAAGTTTGACCGGTGGTGCGCTCGACGAGCAGATCTGCCATGATCTGGTCTCGTGTTCGGGGCTGACCGGTGGGATCGGACGGATCGGTGGTGTCACCGGTGCCGACTATCGTCGTGGCATCCCGGTGGAGGCCCGCATAGACTGCCACGGCCTGTTGCATCGGTAATAGCGTGGTCAGGTAGGCCATGTTGTCGGGTGCGGGCCGGACGGAAACCCGTCGCTCAGCTGCCGCTTTGGCTAGGCGTTCGACGGCACCTGCTTGGTCGAGACGTTGGGCATGAGCGCGAACTTCACCGGCGAGCTGGCGTGGGCCAACGCTGCCGAGCCGGTCAGCGATGAGTGCATCGGCCTGCCGACGGTCGCCATCCGATAGCCACGCGGTTTCTTTGGCGACTACGTGGGCGTGTTCTTCTGCGACCCGACCGGTACGTAACGCCTGCATTGTGTTGGGTAGTACCGTGGTGAGGGCACCGGCCAGGTTGAGACAGCGGTTGCCACGCGTGGCAGATTCCCCGCGCGCCAGTCCCACTTCGGCGCCGAGTCCTCGACCACGGCGAGCTTTCGGCACGCCGCGAGCTGCTTCATCAGCCAACCGCAGTTGTTCTAAGGTTGCGGTTGCTTGAGCTTGGGCTGCCGCACATGCGGCCTTGAGGTGTTCGAGTTCTCGGATCCGTTCGATGGCTTCGGCCTCGGTGGTGGCGGGATCCAGGTCGCCGACGGCAGCACGAAACCCGGTGATCTGGTCGACCACCGGGCTCACGTCTGTGACGACTGCACCTTCTGTCATACCCCCAGCGTAGAAAACCGGCGAGGGACCAAGAGGGCGCTGGGCCCAGAGTGTGGAGAACCTACCTCTCCGGCCCGTTCTCCACAGCCCGGACTACCTCACACTTGACGTGTTAGCGCAACAGGTTATGTTTCGTCGGGGTCTTGCCCTCGGTCGCGCTCACGTTCCTCGGCTTGAGTACGTTCATAGTTGAGACCTCGCATATCGCGCATCCTCATGCGTTGCGAACTCGTCCGGCGGGGCCCGGTGGTTCGAGCCAACCGGTAGTCAATCGGATCGCCGTCGGGACCGGGCCGCGTTGGATCCTCCGGCACATCTTCTTGCAGGTCGTAGAGGTCGCCGACGTGTTCGGAGAAGGCTTTCATCCGGCGTTCCAGCTGGGCTTGGGTTGCGAGCGCCGAATCGAGTCGGAGTCCGCGATAGACGGCCAGGGCCATGAACACCATGATGATCGAGAACGGTAACGCGGTCGCCAGGGAAGCGGCTTGGAGCGCTTCAAGTCCCCCAGCTAACAGCAGCCCGATAGCGATGGCACCTTCGAGCGTCGCGAACAGCACGCGTGACCAGGTTGGTGGGTTCGGGTGACCACCGGCGGTGAGCATATTCATCACCAACGAGCCGGAGTCGGAAGAGGTGATGAAGAACAACACCACGAGGATGACCCCGACGATTGAGAAGACGGTGCCAAGCGGCAAATCCCCCAGCACGGTAAACAGGGAACCTTCGGGTGAGACTTCACCATCAGTGACCAGGTCGCCTTCACCGTAGAGCTGGCGGTAGATACCGGAACCACCGAGCACGCCGAACCAGATCATGCCGACCAGGGTTGGGACCAGCATCACACCGGTGATGAACTGGCGGATGGTGCGACCGCGCGAAACGCGGGCGATGAAGATCCCGACGAAGGGTGCCCAGGCGATCCACCAGCCCCAGTAGAACAGGGTCCAGGTTGAATACCACCCACCGGCTTCTTCACCGGCGTGGGCTCCAATGTCGAACGACATCTCGAAGAAGTTGGCCAACCAGACGCCCACGGATTCGATGAAGTTTTCGGCCAAGAACAAGGTGGGCCCGAGCAGCAGGACAGAAATTGTCAGGATCCCGGCAAGTGAGAGGTTGATTGACGACAGCCACTTCATGCCCTTGCCAATACCTGACACCACGGATGCGGTCGCGATCAAGGTAATGATGATGATCAAGACGATCAGCAGGGTGACGTCCCAGTCATTGACGAAACCGAGGTGCTCTAGCCCGGTGGCAATTTGTTGGACGCCAAGTCCCAGGGACGTCGCAACGCCGGCCATGGTCCCAAAAATTGCGAGCACATCGATGGTATCGCCGAGCCAGCCTCTGACGCGTTGGGCGCCGATGAGCGGTTCAAAGACCCAGCGGATGGACACGGGACGACCGCGGCGATGAATCGTGTACGCCACGCCGAGTCCAAGGACCCCGTAGACGGCCCACGGATGCAGTCCCCAGTGCAAGAAGGTTTGGGCCATGCCCATCTGGGCGAGTTCGTCGGGACTGCCTTCCCACCCGGGTTTCGGGTCGACGGTCGCATACGTGAGGGGTTCACCGACACCGTAGAAGATCAGGCCGATGCCCATCCCGGTGGCAAACAGCATCGAGAACCAGGCGCCAGTCGAAAATTCGGGTTCATCCTCCGGGGCGCCGAGCTTGATGCGCCCGTATTTGGATAATGCCACGTAGAGGCAGAAGATAATGAACGCGAACATGATCAGGATGTAGTACCAGCCCAGCGTGTCAACGATCCAGGACTGGGCTCCCAACAGGGACTCACCCGAGGCATCCGGGAAAATAATCGTCACTCCGGCGGCCAGCAGTAACACGATGATGGCCGGCCAGAACACGCGCGGACTAATCAGCCCACGTTTGAGCCGCACGCCTTGGCGCAGCAGCTTCATGGTGGTCGCGTCGTCGGAGTCCATGTTGCGGATCTGCAGGTCCCAGGGCAACTTATCGGAACGGTCCTGGGCCTGCAGCTCGTCGACTTCCTCATCGACTACGGGATCCGTTTTGACCGCCGGGTCGGCCTCGTCGGGACGGACGTCGTCGTCGGAGGGCTCACGGTCATGATCATTAGCTGACATGCTGTTTTCCTTTCCACGCAAGCGACGGGATGGTGCCCATCTTAAGAAAATCTACGCGCAGAAGATACGTCCCGGCCTCGGCTCCGTGAAATTTCACGCTTCCTGTTCGGCCGTGCCTGTGCCCAGCACCTGGCCGTCGGCATCGAGGGCTTCGACCGCGACGTAAGCGGCTGGGGTCTCGAGTGGGATCGCGGTTTCGAACGATGTTTTGTCGACGACGGTGGCTTCGGTCGCGGCCTCGGCGTCGTCTCCGGTGACCAATCGCCACTGGGTAACTTCGGTCGCACCGTTCCAGGACACATACACGTGGTCGTCGCCCTGATCGTTCTGGTCGATCACGACGTCGGGGTCGGTCGTCGGGTGACCTTCCCACGCAGCCTTATATGCCCGGTAGCTTCCGCCGCCCCCTTCGATGTCGTCCCCGTGACAGGCGTCGCCGTGGCACACGTCGTAGATGAGTTCGCCGTCGCGGGTGTACTCGGAGTAAAACGGTTGGCTACCCCAGCCGATAAACATGTCCCCGTTGTCGAGCACCTGGGTGTTGGCCATCCAACCGGCCGGACGTTCTTGCGGGGGCGTGTATTCGGTGACGACCTCGGCGGTCATCGCCTCTTCATCTAGGGCCAGGCGCAGGCCGCGCGAGGATTCATCGGCGTCGGCTTCGCGCACGTGATTGTCGAACAATACCAGGGTCCCGTCGGTGTCGCGGGCGGCAGAGTGTTGCCATTTGAACACCGCGTCGTCGGGCATGTCGAAGTCGCTGTCCGACCCACCCAGCGTCCAGATGATCTCACCGGTCTCCCGGTCGAGTTTATAGACCGCGTGGGTGTGACGGGCCGAGATCAGAATGTTGCCGTCGTCATCCAGGGTGGCCGAGTTGATGTGGAAGTAGTCAAACGGTTCTGCACGGCTGCCTTCCTCGCCCTCCAGGTCGTTCATCGCGTGGGTGACGGGGACATGGTCCAGAGCGCTCCACTCGAAGAGCACCTCACCGGTTTCGATGTCGACTTCTTGGACCACCCCATCGTGCACCCAGCCGTCTTCCTCGCCGCCAACCTCTGACAGGTCGGTTTGGGTTGCGACGTAGGCCATGACCAGCATGGTGTCGTCCTCGGTGATCACGGCGTCGTGGAAATCGGTTTCGTGGGCGGGCAGCGAACCACTCGTGGTAACCGAGGTGAGCACGTGGTAGTTGGAATCCATCAGGTAGATGTCACCGTAGCCCCACCCTAAGGCCGCGGGGCCTTTAAAGTAGGTCAGCACCGGTTCGCCACGGTACTCCTGAACGCGTAAGTCAAAGTAGCCGTGATCGTTGATGTGCTGTTTGACCGGATCCATCCAGACCAGCTCCCCGGTCGCGTCGACGATCATGGCCGCGCTCGCAGGACTCGACGTGTCGAACTCCGTGGTCAGGAACACGTACTCGTCGGACTCAGCGTATTCGGCACTCCAGGCTTCACCTTCGGTCAGCTGCAGTTCTACCGGTTGTAGGTCCGGACGCGAGACGAACGTCTGATGCGGCGGGCCCTGGGCGTCGTAGTCGCCGTTATCGGAACCGCAGCCGGTCAAAACCAGCGCAGCGATGCCGAGGGTTGCCATGCCGGCAATGGTGTGACGACGAAGTGTTTTCTTATGGACCCGAGTATGCATAACTTCTGGTGTACACCACTTTCGACTAAGCAGACCAGTGCTGGTAGCCGATCAGATCGGATAGCGGACTCAGCGTGATGGCCAGTTCGGGGTCGCTCGCATCAATGTACCAGTCGCCCTCGGTCCAGATCATGTCGAGCACAATCGAGGTGCGCGAGGTTTCCGAGCCATCGAACGAGGTCACGGCCATATCGATCTGGGCGCGGTCCCCGTCGTAGTCGACCAGCCGGAACCCACCCAGTGCGGTATCGGCCTCTGCAAACACCGTGGTGAATAACTCGGCGGCTGCGGCACGATGTTCCTCGGCGTAATCACCCGCAAACACATCAGGGGTGTCTTCCCAGTACGACGGATTGGTCAACTGGCCGGTATAGGCCGATGCGGCAAAGAGCATCCCGCGCGGTGAGTGTTCAAAACAGGCAAATTCGCCTTCGGTTTCATACAGTCCCGGCCCGTAGGTTTCGGACACGGGTAACCAGGCGCCACGATATTCGACCCAGTCGGCCTCGGGAGTGTCGGCAATTGAGCCTTCCAGCGCGACCCGACCCAGATCACACACCGAATCCGTCGGCTGATTCGAATAGGTTGCCGGTTGCCCGAATTCGTTGTCCCGGTCCAGGGTCGAGAAGATAAACGCGATGACGACGACGGTTGCGGCCACGGCAATCCCGATGATGGTCAGCACGCCCTTCCCCGTGGTCCAGAAATTGGATTCTTGTGCCTGGGGCGGGTTTTCGGAGCTGGTGGGTTGGCGTCGTGCCTGACCCGGATCGCGTGAAGTCATCACCGATCCAGTCTAGTCGGCTCGGCTGAGAGCTCGCGCAGATATCACAGCATCCGGCTGGACTGGTCGGGTAATGGTCATATTCGGACGGTAGCAGAAGTGTTCGCGGGTATGCTGACAGAGGATCAATTGTCGTCTGAGGTAATATCTGCGCGGGCGTGGGCGCTTATTGAGGACAATAGGCCAAGACCTACGCCACTTGCTGATGCTGAAAATGAAAAGGATGTCATGGCAGAACACAACTTTGG
>DATBUK010000157.1:0-2657 GCA_036516155.1 Yaniella sp. | reverse complement strand
GATGCCTCATCACTGGCTAACCAGGCAGCAGCTGCTGCGATCTCCTCGGGCTCGGCGATACGTCGCAACGGTGTTCTGCTCATCGCACGCTCTATGGTGCCAGGGTCGGAGGCATCGACTTCGCGCATCAGGTTCGTCGAGGTCACGCCGGGACAGACAGCGTTGATTCTGATATTTTTCTCGCCATATTCGGCAGCTGCCGCCCGGGTCAGTCCTATCACGCCATGTTTGGCAGCAGTGTATCCGGCCGACCCGGGGTTGCCAAGAATGCCAGCTACGGAAGAGATATTGACGATACTGCCGTCCACCCCGTTGCGCAACATACTTCGGATTTCAGCCCGCATGCAGTGAAAAACCCCGCCAAGTGTCACATCTTGCATATCCGTCCATGACGAATCGTCGATGCTGTGGAGGAGTTCTTTTCTCCCGGGCACGCCGGCACAATTCACTGCAGTCTGTACACAAACATCATTGCGGTGAAGGTTCGAGAAGACGTCTTCGATCTGTTCAGGTTTGCTCACATCCAGTCCGAACCAGATCGCCTCTTCGTACTCGGAACTCAGCGCAGTGGCGACTCTGCGCGCTGCGTCTGCGTCCACATCAGTGACGATCAGTTTCATGCCACGTGCTGCGAGGTTGCGCGCGACTGCTTCGCCGATCCCACTTCCAGCCCCTGAAATGAAGACCCAACTCGTCCCGGATGTCATAAAGCAGTGCCCCTACCGAACGGTGAGCTCCCACTCACGAGGTGTTTCAAGCCTCGGAGAAGCCAGCGCCTCACCACCAAAGACGAGACGTTGAGGTGCGGTCGGCTCGAACGCGGCTTGGACCTCGTCGGAGTCTCCACAATAGGGCCGACCGGAGCTGACGAAGCCGTGGAACCAGGCTCGGACCGCAGTGGAAGTGCGTTCAAACACTGACTTGCTGACGCCTGACAGCATTGGGGCGTCCTGCCAGTGCTCACGGTTTCCAAAAAGAAATGGCAACGTCATGCAGTGTGGGCTACCCCCGGTCAACAGACTGGCAACACCGAATTCAGCGGCATACACGCGTTTACCTGCCAGGGATGCTGCGCGTGCGACCTCGTATTGGGTTTGCTGAAACTGATAGAGCGTCAACAGCTGGGCCATCTGGTGTTTCGGCGACGCTACACCGCGGGCTTGCAGCCATGCATGAACCGCGTCGGGGTCTTCAAAATGCGCAGCACTGTATCCGGCGACATTATCGTGGCTGAAGGCAGCCTCGGGAGCCGGATGGAGGAAGGCTTGAGCTTCGTGTTCGGTCACCAGCAACAACAGTTCGTCCACATGCAATTGCGGCACAGTCTGCGCGAAATCGTGCAGGTTGGCCGGTGTTCGAGCCGTGACGGCTGGCATGAGCGCCATCCCGCGGCTGGCAAAGTGCCGTGCGAGCGTGGCTTGAGCGTCCAGAATTTCACTGATCGGCGCGGCTTCGAGCCCACCACTGTCGGCGAGGAATTCTTCGGCCATACACCAACGCTGGTGGTAGGCATCTTCGGACAGCGGGGTCTCCCGCGGGAAACTGATCAGCGCAAGACGACGGAACAGGCCCCGAGTCTCGGGCAGTGTGGCCAACGCATAGCTATACCAGGCGCCAGCGGAATCGCCCGCCAACGTGATGTTGTCGGGATCGCCGCCATACTGCTCAATGTGGGCTTTTACCCATTCCAGGGCGTACACGAGCGCCCGCAGCGGCCGATCGGAGTCCGCAGGGTCACCGCTCGGACTCAGATGGCCCAGGATGCCGAGCGGGTAGTTCACCGTGACGTGGACGATCGACTCGTTTCGGTCGGTTTGCGTAAACCATCGCGCCATGCCGGTCCCGGAGAGAAAGCCGCCACCGGGTAGAAACACCAGCACTGGAGCCTTCTGCAGGCCGTCGTTGGTTTGGACGCGTAGCTGGTAGGCATCCAAACTCTGGGTAAGTTCACCGTTGGCCTGGCCAAGCAGAGCATCCAACATCCCGGGACGCTGGGGAAACGCCTGCGGGGTTTCGACCGGTTGAACACTCATGACAGGCTCGGCCGGATCAAACCGACCGGCACCTGCCGTCGCGTACTGAAAAACCTGGTCCACGACCTACCTCAACACGTCGTAGTCGTTCAGGTCAACGGCTTCGGTGATATTCCAGTATTCGGTGGTCCTAAATGGCCACACCTGGGAGACCCGGTTGAATTTGTTCTTGTACCAGGTTTTGACGTAGGGCTGGCCCCAGGTCATCTTGTAGTTTTCGGCGTCTACCCATGCGATGTGTTCTTGGAGTGCTGCTTCTTTGAGGTCCAGGGCCTTGGCATCGTGTTCGAAGATCTCTCGAATGGACTTGACCGCGTACTCGGCGGCACGTTCGATCATAAAGTGCAGACCACCGGCCACTACCCCACCGGTGTTGGGGCCCATGAGCATGTAGAAGTTCGGGAAGCCCGGCACGGTGATGCCTGCAAAGGCTTTCGCATCGCCGCCCCAGTAGTCGTGGATCTCGATGCCGTCTCGGCCGATGATTTCGATCGGATCGAGGTAATCCGATGGTCGGAAACCGGTGGCATAGATGACCACATCGACGTCGAGTTCGCGCTCGTCACCGGTGACCAGTCCGGTCGGGGTAAACGAGTCCAACCCTTCGGAAATGACTTCGGTTTG
>DATBUK010000156.1:0-4039 GCA_036516155.1 Yaniella sp. | reverse complement strand
GACGACGGCGTCACAACCGTCGTTGATGTTCGCACGCCACCCGAGGTCAAACGCCGACAGCTTGACCCTGTGCCGGTCGTCCCGGACGAGATCGAGCGGATCCATGTGCCGGTTGAGGACATCAATCATGCGACGTTCTGGGAACGCAATGCGCCGTACCCGATGCATCCTGATGCATACCAGGACACCATGGAGACGTTTGGTGACCGTGTTGCTGCTGCCATGACGACGGTCTTGGATTCGTGGGAAACCGGCGGGACGGTCCTGCACTGTACCGCGGGGCGTGACCGGACGGGGCTGGTGCTCGGGCTCGTCCTGCAGCTGCCGGATATTCCTGGCGGGCCAGCCGACTGGGAAGAACAAGCCAGCGTGTATGCCTCGGGCGCCTACGGCATCAATGAGCACCATCGGGTTCATCCGATACCGCATCCCTATGAGTCCTACCTGGAGCCCGAGGATTTTCAACGTGAACTCAACGATCGTCTGGCCAGCTATGCCAAGTTCTTACGTGAATGGCCAGCAGACCGAGTCCAGGAGCTGCTAGAGACTCACGAGCGGGGTATTCACTAGCTCTTCAGAAGGCTCGGCGGCTGGGGAGCGGTGAGTAGCCAACCGACATAGGCGAAGCGTCCTGTGGTCCGGTAGCGGGCTAGGGCCCACCCAGTGAAAATGCTTGGCAGCGTGCCAAGCATCATATCGGTCATGGTGTCGAAGTTATGGTCCTGGGCTGATGTCCCGAGCACAACGTCCCAGAAAAATTCTGCAACTTCCCAGAGCATGGCAATGAATCCTTTGGTGACGACCAGGATGGTTACTTCAACCCACAACGGCAGCCACAGTTGGTATTTTCTAAGAAGAATGCCCCAGGCAAAAATGATGCCGAAACCGATGGCAAACCCGGAATACAAATGCACGAGCTTATCCCAGGGACCTCGCTGATACATGCCAAAGTATTCACCGATATAGGGACCGGCCAGCAGCAATGCAGCGTACTGCCATTGCAGGTTCAGCGGGATATGGATCTTGGCCCACTTCTCGACGATTATCGGGGCGGCGGTTGGGATCATGGTCAAGACCGCCACGACGGCCAGGTATCATTCGCCCAGCATGGCGGCGATGACAGCTGACACGAACATAATCGCTGCAGTCACCAGCATCGGTAGATGACGTCTGGCCTGGTTGGAACGAGTCGACTGAGCCATATAACTTCCACGCTACAAGTTCACCCTTGGAGATTCGAGCGCTCAGCCATGCTCACTCAGTGATGATAAGACAGCACCCCGCTCCAGTCAGGAACGGGGTGCTGTCGTGGGGTGAAAGCGGGCTTAGACCAGACCGGTTTCCATGATTTCTTGCAGCGGCTGCTGGCTGAGTAGATACAGCGGAACTTCAAGTACGGTGTAGGCGCCCGAGTTGCCCTGGTCTTTGAGGCGAGCGGCGGCCCGTCCAAAAGCAACCATTGCTGCGGCAGTGAAATTCGGGTTGGAATCCAACGCCAGGCTGAACTCGACACTGGCGTTGTGACCCTGGAGGTCTCCTGTGGTGATCACGTAGCCGCCGTGCGGTGCGCCCTGGTGATCGCGTTCGAACTCTTCTTCTGAGACGAAATGCACGGTGGTCTCATACGGCTCGAAATAGTCGGGCATCGTGGTGATTTCTTCACGAATCCGGTCGTGCTCGGATTCCTCAGCCACGATGTAAACGATGCGTTCGTGCGAAGTTGTCTTCGACAGTCCCTGACCGTTCCCGGCGCGTGCCTGGTCGATCGCATCCTGAGCCGGGATGGTGTATTGCACACCGCGTTTGACACCGGCCACTTGGCGGACCGCATCCGAGTGTCCTTGGGACAATCCCTTACCCCAGAACGTGTTCTGGACTGGTTCAGGAAACAGCGACAGGCCCAGCACCCTGTTCATCGAAAACAGGCCCGGATCCCAGCCGGTGCACACAATCGAGACGTTGTCATTGGCCTTGGCAACCTGATCCATGGCCGCGTAGTGTGCTGCGACCTTTGCGTGGTTGTCGTAGGTGTCGACCGTCGTGAAGTGCTCAGCGAATCCGGTGGCTTGTTCCGGAATGTCAGTTGCCGACCCAACACAGAGGAACATCACATCGATGTCGTCTTTGTATTGATGGGCATCGGCTACCGGGTACACGGGTGCGTCGGTGTCGAGGGTCTCGCGGCGCGAAAAGATTCCAAAAAGTTCAAAATCGTCGAGCGCATTGATCAGGTACTCGACGGCTTGGCCGAGGTTTCCGTAGCCAACGATTCCAGCTTGGATTGTCATGCGTTCTCCTGTGTGAATTTGAGGTCTTGAGCATTGAGGGCGGTCAGGATGAAGGCGAAGTCCCAGGCCCGGTCTTCCCAGGCACGGTAACGCCCAGAGGCGCCACCGTGGCCGCCTTCCATCTCGGTTTTCAACACGATCGGTGACCCGCCTTCAGCCAGCGGGGTCTCCTGATCGTTGTGTGCGGTTGCGCGGAGTTTCTGCACCCACTTGGCGGGCTCAACGTAGAGCACTCGGGTATCATGCAGCGAGGTGACCGCCGCGATGGCCGGATAGGTCGTCTCACGGACGTTGTGGTACGGGGTGTAGCTGAGCATGTAATCGAACACTTCTTTGTCTTCGATCGGGTTACCCCACTCTTCCCATTCCAGAGCGGTCAATGGCAGGTCCGGGTCCAGAATTGAGGTCAGCGCATCGACGAAGGGCACCTGGGCGACACACACCCGGTAGAGTTCCGGTGCCATGTTTAATACCCCACCCATGAGCAGCCCGCCAGCGGACCCGCCCATCGCCGCGATCTTGTCGGGGTGTACCCGTCCGGAGGCCGCAACGAATCTTGTGGCGTCGATGAAGTCGGTAAACGAGTTCTTTTTGTGCAGTTTCTTGCCGTTTTCGTACCAGGCGCGGCCGAGTTCGCCACCACCTCGGACGTGGGCGACGACGTAGATGACACCGCGATCTAACAGGGAGAGTCGCGACGGGCCAAAGCCCGGGTCCATGGACATCTCATAGGAGCCATAACCATAGATCAGGGCCGGGTTATCGCCGTTCCACTCGACATCTTTATGCCGGATCACTGTCAGCGGGATGGCCACGCGCCGGTCGGTGGATTCGGCAGGAGCCCACCAGCGTTCGACCACGTATTGCTCCGGATCATAGCCGGGGACCTCGGTTTGTCGACGCAGCTTCGAGGCGTTCTGCTTCGGGTCATAGTCCAGGATTTGGGACGGTGTGATCCACGAGGTGTACGCCAAGCGAATGTAGGGGGAATCGATATGTTGGCCCACCGGAGCCGCCGTGTACAACTCTTCGGGGAAGGCCGGTTCGACGACGTCGGCCTGGGCATCGGTGCCCAAGCCTTTCAGCGGCACCACCCACATCCGCGGGGTGGTCTCAGCTCGTACCGCAGCAAACGCATATTCGCGCGTTACACCCACACCATCAAGTTTGATGTTTTGGGAGTGTTCGAAAACGGTACGCCAAGCAGCACGGTCAGCCACCTTGTCAGCGTCGACGATTGACACTTCGTTGTTGGGCAGATGGGTGCCATCGGCGGCACGGTTATGCGTGATCAGGTACTGATCGTCGATGGGCAGGACGTCGTGGAGTGAGCCTTCCTCTCGGCTGATCACCAGCTCGAGCGGGGCCGCGATGGTTTCCAGGTCCAGGACGTGGGTTTCGGTGACCTCGGAGTTGCCCAGTTCTAAGATGAGCTTGGTTTTGTCTGGACTCAGGCCGAATCCGGCCCACATTTGAGGGTCATCTTCCTGGTAGAGCAGGGTGTCGAAGTCGACGTTGGTGCCCAGTCGGTGGGATTTCAGGCGGTAGGGGCGCCACGACTCGTCGGGCTCCATGTAAAACAGGCGGGTCCCCGATGGGTCGAATGCGACCCCGTAGGCCAGGCCGGAGATTTCATCGGGCAGTTGCTCACCGGTGCGCAAGTCTCGGACCCGGAGGGTGAAACGCTCATCACCGGTTTCGTCGACGAGATAGGCCAGGAGGTTGCCGTCGGGGGAGACCGTCATCCCGCC
>DATBUK010000155.1:0-2971 GCA_036516155.1 Yaniella sp. | reverse complement strand
TTCATGACTATGCATGAGGATGTAGCGCCCTACGAATTTCTGATTGGTACTTGGCAGGGTCCCGGGCGGGGCCACTATCCGACCCTTGAGAGTTTTGAATACACCGAAACGCTGACGTTTTCGATGACGCCCGGTAAACCGTTTTTGCGGTATGAGCAGCAGACGACGAATCCTGATGGCGGTCCGATGCACACCGAGGTCGGCTATTTTCGTCCGAGGGCGGGCGGCCATATCGAGTTTGTGCTCGCTCAGCCGACGGGCCAAACCGAACTTCTTGAGGGCACTGCAACGGCAAACGATGACGGCAGTTTGACGATTGTACTGGGGTATTCGGAAGTCCGAAATACCACCAGCGCGAAGTGGGTCGAGAACACGATGCGGCACTACGTATTCAACGCAGACCGCACCGAACTCCACCACGAGTTTGATATGGCAGCAGTCGGCGAGGATATGCAGAACCACTTGGTCAGTGATCTACGCAAGATCAGCTAGAGCCCGTCGACCTCTTCATATGGGCGCGCGGACGCGAGAGTTAGGCGGCGGCGGGCCAGGCGATGTCGATGGGACCGATCCACGTGGGTGGGTCACTGCTGGTGGGCCGGAGCTCGGTGAGCGGTGGCAATGTCGGCACCGTATATTGATGCCCGGTCGGGGTGGTCACCGTCAACTCGTCCGGGGTGCCGCTGTAGGTCCAACCACGATTTTCTTTCCGTTGGTTGCATCGTCGACATAACCCGGTGGCATTGTCCCAACTGGTAGCACCGCCTTTGGCCCAGGGGGTGCGGTGATCGGCCTCTTCGACGGGGCTATTACAGAAGGGAGTCGCACAGGTATCGTCGCGGAGCTTCAGCATCTTGGCGAGTCCGGCGGGGAAGGCCCGGCGTCGCGACTCCATGGCCACTAGTTGGCCGTCTGAGGGGCGGGTATACATCCGCCGAATAAAGGTTTTCGTCTCCGGGTTCGCGAGCCAGTCTTTGATCATCCCAGCCGGGACCGGTCCATGGCCGGGGATCCAGGCTGGCTGGTCATCATCCCCGAAGAATGTACCGTCTTCCATGAGCAGGACAACTTCGGCAGTGACCCCGGGGCCGGTGAGTTGGCCGGTGAGCAATTCCACGAACAGATCGGCTTGGATCTGATCTCGGCTCAAAGGTGGTGCCTCAGGGTTTTCTTCGGCGACTTCGGCCATGCGCTGGTTGGTCCGCTGATGCAAGATATCCATCACGGCTACTGCATCATGTGTGGGCACTTCGGCGGTGAGATAGGACATGCCCTCCCCGGCAGGGCTCATCCACACGCGACGCTGGGTCTTATTCGCCGCAGCTCGTGCCTCGGCAGCCTCACGGTCCAACCGCAAGGCATGACCTTGAATAAGTTTGCGCAATTGCGAACTGGAGGCTTTTCCGAGCCGGTGCGCAATGCGCTCATCGATCTCGCGCCGATGTGCATCCGACAGATGACTGGTTTGCTCGGCGACGATTCGGGTGTGAAACTCACTGACTTGCCCGGCCTGCAACGCCGCCAAGGTCTTCGGGAGTACCGTACACAACGCGATCGCGGTATGGGTCAGGGCCGCCCCGACAAAGGCGGATTCTCCGCGGGCCAGACCGACTTCGGCCTCAATACCTTTACACCGCATCGACGTCGGAATCCGAGCATCGGTTTCAGCAGCTTCTCGCTGCTCGACAAACGCGTTGGTGACTCGAGCCTGGGCTGCCGCGATCATGCGCTTGGCGCGCTCGAGTTGTTGGAGGACTTCGATGTTGTCAGCTTCGGAATCAGCCGGCGGCAGCGTGTTCAGGACCGTGGCCAGGTCCTCAACTGTCTCCGCTGCCTGTAATGCTGTATCCATGCCCCTATTCTACGAAGTCGGACGGACACGATAAGCCCAGGTGAGCCTACTGTGGACAACCCCGAAGCGAGTGAAAACACTGTGGAAAAACCCGGCAGGATTTCACAGTTTCTGGGATAATATCCGACCGGCACCGTCACGGAGGCCAACACAGTGCCGATGCGGCTTTTACCAGAACTCACTGACCAGATGTCCCCACCTGGTCAGCGAATGCAGCAAGATCAGCTAGAGCTCATCGACCATATACACATCAGTGACGTAATAGGCAGGCTCCTCATACGGGTGGGCTGCAATTGCCGCTTCCACCACGCTGCGGGCGATCTCCCGTGGCGCTAAGACCTCGATCTTATGCTCGGGTACATCGGAGGGCACCCCGACAGCACCGATGGTGGGGTTCGCGCCCTCCATCGGGGTAAAGCGCCCTACCCCGGTGGTGGACCAGCTTGCGCCAGAATAGTTACCGAGCCGCCCGGCACCGGCATCAGCGAGCGCGGTGCGGACGGCTTCGGCATTGCCCATTGGTACATAGATGCTGATCTGTACCCACTTTGTGTTTGCCATTTACTTCAACGATTTCCCTGCAGAGCCCAGGTTCTGGCAGGCCTCAACAACCCGAGCAGCCATGTTCGCCTCGGCGGCTTTACCCCAGGAGCGTGGATCGTATTTCGACTTATCGCCAACACCGCCGTCGATCTTGAGCACACCGTCGTAGTTTTCAAACATGTGGGTCGCGACCGGGCGGGTGAACGCGTACTGAGTGTCAGTATCGACGTTCATTTTGATGACGCCGTAGGACACGGCATCGGCGATGTCTTGCGCCGATGAACCAGAACCCCCGTGGAAGACCAGGTCAAACGGACGGTCTTGGCCGAGCTCGGCGCCGATCTCATCCTGGATCTCTTTGAGTAGTTCAGGACGGAGCTTGACGCTGCCTGGTTTATACACGCCGTGCACGTTCCCGAAGATCAGTGCGGTAATGTAGCGGCCGTTTTCGCCGGTGCCCAACGCGTTGACGATCTGGCGGGCGTCTTCGACGGTCGTGTAGAGCTTCTCGTCGATCTCGGCAGCGTAGCCGTCTTCTTCCCCACCGACGACGCCGACTTCGATTTCCAAAATCTG
>DATBUK010000154.1:0-1893 GCA_036516155.1 Yaniella sp. | reverse complement strand
CGTACTTGAGGACGGAATCTTTGCTGAGCACTTCGTGTCCAACACCCAGCAGGATTCGCTCATCGGTAACGTCTATCTTGGCAAAGTCCAAAACGTTCTTCCGTCGATGGAAGCGGCCTTCGTGGACATCGGCCGCGGTCGAAACGCCGTGTTATACGCCGGGGAAGTCAACTGGGACACCGCCCAGCTTGATGGCAAGCCAAAGAAAATTGAAAACGCACTAAAATCTGGTGACTCCGTTCTAGTTCAGGTCACCAAAGACCCCGTCGGACACAAAGGCGCCCGTCTGACCGCACAGATCTCGCTGCCCGGCCGGTACCTTGTTTATGTTCCAAACGGTTCGATGACCGGTATTTCCCGGAAACTGCCAGATACCGAACGCAACCGTCTCAAATCCATCCTGAAAGAGCACCTGCCCGAGAAAACCGGTGTCATTGTGCGCACCGCGGCAGAAGGCATCTCGGAAGATGAACTGCTCAACGACATCAACCGGTTGCGAGCCCAGTGGGAAGAAATTGAACAGCAGTCCAAATCCAATAAGGTGCTCGCACCTGAACTGCTGCACTCCGAACCCGATCTGACCATTAAAGTCGTCCGAGATGTTTTCAACGAAGACTTCACCAAGATGCTGGTCGAGGGCGAAGAGGTCTGGGAAAAGATTCAGGCCTATGTCACCTATGTTGCCCCGGATCTGGTCGACCGCCTAGAACAGTGGGAACCAAAAGCCTTCAATGGCGCCGATCTGTTTGGGCACTATCGCATTGATGAACAGCTGCATAAGGCCCTGGACCGCAAGGTCAACCTGCCTTCAGGTGGGTCACTGGTGTTCGACCGCACCGAAGCCATGACCGTGGTCGATGTCAACACCGGAAAATTCACCGGATCCGGGGGCAACCTCGAAGAAACCGTCACCAAAAACAACCTCGAAGCCGCCGAAGAGATCGTCCGCCAACTGCGGCTGCGCGATATTGGCGGGATCATCGTGATTGACTTCATTGACATGGTCCTGGAGTCCAACCGTGATCTTGTGGTTCGTCGCCTCGTAGAGTGTCTCGGTCGGGATCGTTCACGCCACCAGGTGGCTGAAGTAACCTCGCTTGGACTGGTGCAAATGACCAGGAAGCGGATGGGCACCGGCTTGGTCGAAGTGTTCTCGCATACGTGTGAGCACTGTGAGGGCCGTGGCATCATCGTCCATGATGAACCGATTGAGCGCGGTAAGCCATATCAGACCGCAGCGCAGCGTCGCCGCGGGGGAGACGCCGGTAGCCGACGCAGCCGTCGTCGCCAGTCCCACGACCAACAGCAGGCTCAGGACAAACCGGCTACAGAACAACAACCGGATGAAAAAGCCGAACAGACACGCTCTGCGATCGCTACGATTGCTGCGGCCAGTAAAGATGGCAATGAGCAGCAGGAGGAGGTTACCCAGAAGCAAGACTCCGGTCAGCAGCAGAAGGATCAGCAGACTGACCAGTCCAATGGGTCCTCACGTCGTCGTCGCAAAAACGGTCGTTCACGCAATACCTCACGCGGTGCCAAAGACGATGCACAACAGGCTGAGACACAACACGCAGACTCCACCGACAACAAAGGCGAGCAAGACAGCGGTCAACGCCAGTCGCGTCCAACCCGGAAGCGTCGACGCGCAAGCGCTCCGGCACAAGACAGTCAGCCAGCCCAGGAGACTCAGGGACAAGGCCAGAAGCGTGCCGAACCTGCGGCGAAGAAATCTGCCGAGCAGCAGCCAGCCGAGAAGAAACCGGCACCGCGACGTCGTCGAGCTGCAAGCTCACCGACGGGTGCCACCCAGATCCACGAAGCATCCGGTCCAACTGGACAGCAAGGCAAGACCTTTGCCGCCAGTGCTGACGACCAGACCAAACAGCCCGA
>DATBUK010000153.1:0-2653 GCA_036516155.1 Yaniella sp. | reverse complement strand
AACCGCCATATATGGCAGCGACGCAACCGGGTACGTTGCCACTACGGCCGATGAAACTGGGCGATTATTTCTCGTCGATGTTTGCGACCATTCGGAAATCTCCCGGACTGTTTTTCGGCGCTGCGTTGATTTTCGGATCGGGTGCCGCAATTCTGGCCGCCACCGGTGAGTTCCTGGTGACGAGGTCGTTGGGTTCGGGCCTGATGGACCCAACCGCGCAATTTGACCAGATGTTCCCTAGCCTCGGGTTGGGCTTCTTTGCTGCAGCCTTACTGTCACAATTGGTCATGCTCCTGGGCCAAGTTTTTAGCTGGGGCATGTACTCGGCGATGATCGCGCGCGGTGCCATCGGGATTAAAACGTCGCTGAGCCAGGGCTTTCGACTCCTGCGCGGCCAATGGGGCAGATTGATCGGCTTGATCGCGCTCATCATCGCCGCCGTCATTGTCGTCTGGATGGTCGCTCTGCTTTTAGCGTTCTTAGTATTCGCCGTGGCATTTGCCGGTGGAGAACCGGAGACCAACGCCGGCGCGGCCGCAGCCATTCTCGGTGCACTGCTGGTCATGGTGCTGCCCCTGCTGGCCGGAGCGTTCTTTGCTATCCGGTGGCACTTGGTCATACCCGCCATGATTATCGAAGATATCGGGATCATGGCCGCGCTTCGGCGTTCTTGGCAGCTGACGCGCGGATACTTCTGGCGAACCTTGGGGATCGTTTTACTGTTTGCATTGATCCTGAGTGTCGTCGCAGCGATCATCACCGCACCCTTGGGCTTTGTGAGTGGGTTCATCGTGGCGACCGCCGGGACCGAGGCCCAGCTCTTTGGCACCATCTTGGTGGTGAACCTACTCATCAGCGCGATTTCGTCACTCATCACGTTCATCGTGACGAATATGGCGGTGTTGATCTCGATTTTCTTCTACTTCGACTACCGGTTCCGCAGAGAGGGTCTCAACCTACACTTTCAGCAGTTGGCATCCCAATACGGTACAGGTGCTACCGCGGATCGGTTTGATACCTCGACGGAGCAACAGTCAGGGAGCGACGCAGACGCCGACGACATCATCCCGGGCCGGCATGCAAGCCCAGCACCGACCGGACAATCTGGCATACCCGGACAGCCTGGCCAGCCCGGACCGTGGCAAGGACCCCCGGGTACTTACCCACCGCAGCAGCCACCCAATCCCGGCCAACCCGGCCCGTACCAGGGTCCACCAGCTCCCCCACATCCACCGGAAGCTGGTCAATGACCATTCCCTGGACTCCTGACGACGACGAGGCTCGGCGCGAACTCAACGAGCGAATTGATTCCTTTGATGTCGAACCTGCAGGCATGACGCTGTGGGAACGACTGATCAATTGGCTCAATGAGGCACTGACTCTCAACATCGACCCGGCTGGCACCGGCAATATCCTGATTCAGCTTGTCCTGATCGCAGCCGTCGGTGTGTTGATATTCCTGTTGGTCCGATACTTTCGGCCCGCAGGTGCCACAGCCGGCTCGGACACCGGCGACCAGCTGGCAGACCCGACCGTGACGGCTCAGGAGTACCTGGCTGCTGCTCAGCGTTATCTTGCGGCGGAACAGTTGGATCAAGCGTATCTGGCCGCTTACCGGTTCATGGTGCGCAGTGCGGCACAGCGTGGCCTGGTCGAAGTGACCCCGGCGACGACCGCCACCACATTCGGCTGGTCTTTGGGCTCCGTCCTGCCTGGCTATGGGCAGCAAATCGACGAAGCTTCGACCGAGTTCAACCGGATTATTTACGGGGGGAATACCCCCAGCCGTGATGCGACAGAAAACGTGCTGACGTTAGCCAACACCGTCGCGACCGCCACGCCCCAACCGGCCGATGTTCAGCGCGATCCCGCGAGGTTGATACCGCGATGACCACCCGCCGTAAAAATATGGGTCTAATCCTGCTGGTTGTCCTCCTCGTTGCCACCTGGCTTGCCGTCATGATCTGGATTGCACTGCAACCCCACCGTGACGACGGCATATTGGGCCTCGACGACGAGACACCTTCGGGGGCTGCTGCGCTCACCGATGTGTTAGAGGATCACGGCATCGAGGTGCGACCGGCCCAATCAATGACGCAGTTAGAGTCCGAGCTCAACCGTCGGCCCGAGGCCACCGTCGTCATCCACGATAAGTACTCGGCCATGCAGACGGCGTCCTATGAGCGTCTTGAAGATCTGGCCGCGCTCATCCCGGCTGACCAACGTGTCTTTGCCGGGGTCTCGGACCGGCAGCAACAGTATTTGCTCGATGGCGTTGAAGCCAGTCGATCGATAGGTTTCGAAGAGTTTCTCGAGGTCGAGCCCACCTGTCAGATAGCTGCAGCCCGCGAAGCCGGGGATATTTCCGGCCTCAGGCAAGGTGTCGTACTCGATGACTCCGCTCACGGGTGTTTTGGAGTCCATGACGCCGCAACCAATGACACCGCGTATGCCTTTGCCCAGACGGCCGACGGTTCCATTATTTTTGCCGAGTGGCAGATGCTGTCAAACTCCGGACTCTACGACAACGGTACCGCGACCTTAGCCACGTGGTCCCTTGGTCAAAGCGACACCGTAATCTGGTTTCAGCCGGATTTCCAGTTCGACCCAGACACCGACGGCCAGCTCTCCCCCGTACAACTACCTGACTGGG
>DATBUK010000152.1:0-41059 GCA_036516155.1 Yaniella sp. | reverse complement strand
CGCAGGCTATTTTTTACCAGAGCCCCGACCGGGATTTGAACCCGGGACCTCCATCTTACCAAGATGGCGCTCTACCCCTGAGCTATCGGGGCAACGAGATACGACTTTACCAACAAATGATCAAAAGGCAAAATCAATATCCTCGTTTATGGCCAAGGTCACCCCGGACGATTTTAGTCGCTCGAATGGGTGCGTTTTTTGGCCTTGGACCAGCGTTGTTTCTTCTTTTGTCCGCGTTGAGAATGATCGAATCCGCCCCCGCCATGTCCGCCGCGAGAACCGAATGACTTCGGTGCGCCACGATCTAAGCGAAGGTTGAGCTTGCGACCACTAACCACCGCGTTCTTGAGCGCCTCTTGTTGTTTATGTGACAACTGTTCGGGAAGTTCGACCAAGGAGAAGGTCGGCCGGATCGTGATATCTCCGATATCGGAGATATCAAGGTTGCCCTCGTTGGCGATTGCACCAACGATGTTTCCGGGCCCCACCCGGTCTTTATGTCCCACTGCGATCCAGTAGGTGGCGTGACCTTCTTTGGTCGCCCGTTTCGGTGCACGCTCACGTTCGCCACCCTGCTGCTCTTTGCGTCGGCCACGCATATTCATCGGTGGCAGGTTCGGCTCTTCAGCCTCGAGTGGGCGACCATCTTGGACCATCAGCGCCAGTGCAGCAGCAATATCTACTGCAGCCACATCGTGTTGAGCAATGTAATTGACAACGAGATCGCGGTACACCGACAGTTCATCACTGTCATCATGAGCGGCTAATGTCTTGGTAATGTTTTCTGAAAATGCCTCACGCCGCGAAGCATTGACCTCCTCCAGCGTCGGCAGCTGCATTTCTTCAACCGACTGCTTGGTGGCTTTTTCAATAGAGCGCAGCAAGTAGCGTTCCCGAGGGGTCATCAACAAGATGGCATCACCCTGACGTCCAGCACGACCGGTTCGGCCGATGCGGTGCACATAGGACGAGGTGTCATGTGGGATGTCGTAGTTGATGACGTGGCTAATACGCTCGACGTCTAGTCCGCGAGCAGCAACGTCTGTGGCCACGAGGATATCGATCCGTCCGGCGCGAAGATCTTCGACGGTCTTTTCACGAATATTCTGCGGAATATCACCAGAGATGGCTGCCGCGGCAAACCCGCGTGCCACCAATTTTGTGGTGAGTTCTTCGGTCATGTTCCGCGTCCGCACAAACGCGATGATACCGTCAGTATCTTCGGTCTCTAGCAGGCGGGTCATCGCTTCCATCTTCCAGGGCTGGGTAACCTGCAGGTAGCGTTGACGAATGTTTTGGGCCGGTTTGGATTGGCCTTCAATCTGGACCTGGACTGGGTCATTGAGGTAGTCACCGGTGATGCGCTGGATGGCACGCGGCATCGTCGCTGAGAACAGCGCGGTTTGTTTTTCTTTTGGCGCTGACGACAGGATGCGATCGACGTCCTCGGCAAAGCCCATGCGAAGCATTTCATCGGCTTCATCTAGCACGAGATATTTCAGATCAGACAGGTCGAGGGAACCGCGTTCTAGGTGGTCGATGACGCGACCCGGGGTGCCCACGACCACGGTAACACCGCGGCGCAGTCCTGCGAGCTGGGGCCCATAGGATGATCCACCATAAACAGGCAATACAGACACCGATGGCACATGTTCGGCATAGGAGCTGAACGCTTCAGCAACCTGAAGTGCCAGTTCGCGGGTTGGCGCGAGCACAAGTACCTGAGGCGATTTGTGGTTGATATCTGCGTCAGAGAGCTTGGATATCACGGGCAGCGCGAAGGCTGCGGTTTTTCCGGTACCGGTCTGTGCCAGGCCCACCACATCGCGGCCTTCAAGTAGCAGTGGAATGGTCCGGGCTTGAATCGGGGAAGGTTTCTCATAGCCAAGGTCCACGAGTGCTTTGTGCACAGGTTCGGCGAGATTCAGGGATTCAAAGGTTGTTTCAGTTTCGGGCAGCAAAGATTCTTCGGTCAAAAAACTTCCTAGTTTTCGTAAGGTGATGTAAGGATCCGGATGTTTTCCTTGCATTGCACGCTACGCATCACTCAACAGTCCCATTGACTGGAGATAAGGTTAAAGGAAGAAGCCGGATCTGGCTGAACTGTTCTATTCTAGGCCAAATCCGGCTTTTTCGATAATCGACGTGGGCTCTAGAGTCCCTTTAATGCCTGGTCGAGATCGTTGATGAGGTCATCAATGTCTTCAATACCCACAGATAACCGGATTAGATTACCCGGAACCGCCAACTCTGTGCCTTCTACTGAGGCGTGCGTCATAGCTGTTGGATAATTGAGCAGTGACTCGACGCCACCGAGCGATTCTGCCAACCGGAAAACGTGCGTCGATTCGGCAACTTTTCTGGTCGCGTCCACGCCGGCCTTGAACTGGACAGAGACCATCCCGCCGAACCCGGACATTTGTTTTTTCGCGACCTCGTGACCCGGGTGATCTGGCAAGCCAGGATAATGAACTTTCTCCACGCCGGGCTGTTCGATCAGCCATTCGACGATCGCTTCGGCGTTTGCGACATGTCGGTCCATGCGTGCCCCCAGGGTTTTCAGCCCTCGGGTGACCAGGTATGAGTCCAACGGTGAGTTGGATGCTCCGGCCGCAAACTGCTGAAAGTTGATGGCATTGGCCAGTTCTTTGTCTTCGGTGACCACTGCCCCACCGATGGTATCGGAGTGTCCGCCCATGTATTTGGTGGTCGAGTGCACGACGACGTCGGCGCCAAGTTTCAGCGGCAACTGCAGGTATGGGGTAGCAAAGGTGTTATCCACGACCAGAAGTGCGTCGTATTCTTTGGCCAGCTCCGCTAGGGCCGCAATGTCAGCGATCTTCATCATCGGGTTTGTGGGGGTTTCTACCCACAGCACCCGGGTTTTCTCAGCTGCCAAGGCGTCACGGACCTGGTCGAGGTCAGACATGTCTACGACCGCGTGTTTCAATTGCCACGGACCTAAGACTTTGTCCAGCAGCCGGTAGGTACCACCGTACACATCGTTTCCGACCACGACCCGATCTCCGGGGACGCAAGCTGCCATCAACAGTGCGGTTTCGCCAGCGAGTCCGGACGAGAACGTGTAGGCAAAACCGGTATCAGCGTTTCCGGTCTCAAGGCCAGCGATTTGGGCTTGGAGCGCGTCCCGGGTGGGGTTGGTCCCGCGCCCGTAATCGTAGCCTTTCCGCAGTTTTCCGATGGCTTCTGGCGCATACGTCGAGGACAGGTGGATCGGGGGTACGACGGCACCGTAGACAGGGTCGAGTTCTTGTCCGACATGGACGGCTCGGGTGTTGAACCCGGAGTTGTGCTTATCAATAAAGGTCATGAGATATGTCTCCTGGACGGTTATTTGGCGATCAGGTGCATCAGGATGTCGTGCGCGGACAGGATGCCTGCGATGTTGCCATCGCGGGTGACCAGTACCGCAGGTGCGGTATCTAGTACCTGTTTGGTTTGGTCCACCGTGGTCATGTGGCCCACCATGGGCAGTTCAGTCAAGCGGGTATCGGCCAGGTTCGTGTCGGCACTGATCGTTCCGCTGGCAAGCTGTTGCATCAAATCACGCACGGTGACCGCTCCGCGGAGCTCACCAATTCGGTAGTGCTCTTGAACGCCTGCCACGACCGGCAGAGCGTCAATACCGTAGCGGTTCATCGTTGAAATCGCATCGGAGACCGGTTCATCAAGCACCGCAACAACCACCTCTGGCAGTGAACCGGGAAGCCATTGCGCTTTCGCATCGAGGATGGCCCCAATGTGATCTTGCAGACCCGCAACTTCGGCCGTGGGAGCCTCAGATGCTGGGGCAACCGGGTCGGTGCCGTCCAAATAGGCGGTGCCGATTCGTTGTGGAGCAACTGGTTCTGGCGCGTTGGTGTCGAAACCGTGTTCGCGCATCCAGGTTTCTGAAAAGATTTTGCCCAGGTAGCCGCGCCCCGAGTCGGGGAGGATCACGACCATGAGATCGTCTTCGGTCAGCTGCTCGGCTTCTTTCAGTGCCGCAGCGATCGCCATGCCCGACGACCCACCAGCCAGGATGCCTTCTTCTGCGGCAAGCCTGCGGGTGTAGTGGAACGCTTCAGCATCGGTGATCTCATGGATAGCATCCGGTACCTCTGGGTCATAGTTACCCGGCCACATGTCTTCACCGACGCCTTCGACGAAGTATGGGCGGCCGCTTCCGCCTGAATACACCGATCCGGAGGGATCAGCGACGACCACCTTGACGGGTCCAGACTCTCGATCAGCCGACACTTCATGCAGATACCGTCCGGTACCGGTCATCGTGCCACCGGTACCGGCACCAATCACAACGTGTGTCAACTGACCTGCAGTATCGCGCCAGATCTCTGGGCCGGTGGTCTCATAGTGTGATTCTGGCGCGGCAGAGTTGAAAAACTGGTTCGGCTGGTAGGCCCCGTCGATGGCTTCTTCGAGACGGTTCGTGATGCCGTAGTAGGAGTTTTCCGAGTCCGGGGCAACGGCTGTTTCGGAGACCACGACGTCGGCCCCGTATGCTTTGAGAACGTCACGTTTTTCTTGGGCCACCTTGCTCGGGGTGACAAAGACCGAGCGGTAACCCTTTTGCTGCGCAACCATGGCCAGGCCAACCCCGGTGTTGCCGGATGTGGGTTCTACCACGGTTCCGCCCTCGGAGAGTTTGCCTTCAGCTTCAGCCCGTTCGATCATCTTCAGGGCAATACGGTCTTTTATCGATCCACCAGGATTCAGGAACTCGCATTTGACCAGGATCGTTGGTTTCAGGTCAGCTCCGATGGAGTTGAGTTTGACTAACGGTGTGTTCCCGATCAGGTCCAGAATCGTGTCGGCGTACTTGGGCGTGTCTGACGTAGGCTGATTTTGGCTCATGTGCACCACGCTACCTGGTCACAACTTCAACGGGGATGAGGGAGGTTATAAATCGCCATGAATGCTGGACTGCAGCCTGATTATTCTGACGTCTTTCACCCTGGCGTCCCGGTCAATGTTGGGGCAAATATCGCGCCATTAATTCGCGGCAAGGCTGATCCCACCGCTGCAACCCACGACGGGGTCAGCTGGTTATCCTTTCAACCGCCCTCAACCGGGCCGATCAGTCTTGCGATCATCCATCCGCCGTCACCGGTGGAACCAGGAGAAATTCGGTACCATATCTGGGCTGCCGGTCACGAGACGGCAATTCATTACGCGGTGGAACGGATGCCGGTCTTACTTGGCGTTGATGAACAATCGCTAGCCGGCTGGGCCGAGTTCGATGAGCTGCTAGCCCAGACCGCACATTTGTTACCGGAGCGGGTGGTCGAAGCTCGACGCAGGAATCCGGGGATGCGATTTATAGCAACCGGCCAACTTGTCGATGAGCTGCTGACGGTGGTCCTGGAGCAGAAGGTCACACAGCAGCAGGCCCGTGCGACGTGGGGGTGGTTAGCAAAAACGTACGGCGATCCCTCGCCGGTCGGAGATCCTGTTCCGAAGACCTCGCCAAAGCCTGAAACCGTCTTAGACATTCCGTCCTGGGAATGGCATCGCGGTTGGGTCCAGCCGTTCATGGTCCGAACACTGCAGAAGGTCGCATCGCGGGCGACGGCTTTGCATCGGCTGGCCGATAAGCCACTGGACCAGATCAGCGCAGGCCTGAATTCTCTGCCGGGGATCGGCCCTTGGACGGTGGCGGAAACACTTCAGCGGACCCACGGGGCAGCCGACTATGTAGCGGTCAAGGATTTCCACCTCGCCCACCACGTCGGAGAAGCACTGACGGGGCGTCGGACTGATGATGACGGTATGCTCGAGCTGTTAGCTCCGTGGGCCGGTCATCGCCAACGTATTGTCAGGCTGATCTATGCCTCGGGGATCCGCTTTTCGCGTTTCGGTCCGCGCATGGCGGCAACCGATTTCCGGGATCGTTAGGTGTTGTTCTGCTCGGCTTTCGCGCGAGCTTCCTCAACCTGTTTGTGAACTTCTTCCATGTCCAGGCCGCGGACCTGCTCGATCAGGTGATCCAGCTGTTGAGCGTTAATCGCACCCGGCTGGGAGAAGACCAGGACGTTCTCGCGGAAGGCCATCAGTGTTGGAATCGATGAGATCCCGGCTGCTGCTGCCAGCTGCTGCTGATCTTCGGTATCGATCTTGCCGAACACAATGTCGTCGTGCTTCTGGGAGACTTCGTCATAGACCGGAGCGAACATCTTGCACGGTCCACACCAATCGGCCCACCAGTCCACGAGGACAATGTCGTTGCCTTCGATGGTTTCTTGGAATGTTTCTTGGGTTAAATCTGTCGTAGCCATAAGGCCAGCCTACTTGCAGCCTTCAACGGTGCCTAGTCCAAGAAGATCTGTCGAACGCGAACGCTAAGCCACAACTGAACTCTTTCACCACCTCGGGACACCAGTTACCGTAGAACCATGAGACACACGCCACAAGGCAGCCCTCAAAACCCCGTTCCACAACTGACCGCAATGGAACACGCCCGAGTCATCAGCCGTGTGCTCGGCTCCCCTATACTCAAAGGTCCGATTATTCGTCGGCCCAAAGCCCTGAATCTGGCAGAACGCATCGATTTAGATTCCGCTGGCGTCGACGAGTTGAAACAACTTCGCGCCAAATATGGTTCCGGACCAGTCCAGCTGCAGTTGTTCCCCGGTCGACGGGTGGCTATTTTGCTGGACCCGGATAATGTGCACCGCGTCCTCAATGACACGCCAGACCCGTTTAGCCCAGCAAGCATGGAAAAACGCGGTGCTCTGAATCATTTCCAGCCCTCCGGCGTGCTCGTCTCCAATCCTCAACAGCGACAGCAGCGCCGCCCCTTCAACGAAGCAGCATTAGAAGCCGGTCAGACAGTACACTCTCATGCCGAGACCATGACCCGTGCGATCCGCGAAGAAGTCGACGCTCTGCGCGGGCATCTGGATTTCACCGAAACATTGGCGTGGGAAGCGTTCAGCCAGATGTGGTGGCGCATCGTGCGACGGATCACCCTGGGTGATTCGGCACGAGATGACACCCAAGTCACCAACGACCTCAACGACCTGCGAGCGCGCGGCAACCTATCGTATTTGGTGCCGAAGAATCGGACCCAACGCCGACGCTTCCTCACAACACTTCGGGGGTATGTGGAACAGGCTGAGCCCGGCAGCCTCGCTGCAATGGCGGCAAGTGTGCCGGCTACGGACAAGGCGGTGCCTGAACAACAGATGCCCCAGTGGCTTTTTGCGTTTGATGCAGCATCCTGGGCTGCATTCCGTGCCCTGAGCCTCCTGGCAGCCGCCCCCGGCACAGCGGCCATAGCTCGCGATGAGGCCGAGACCAGCTTCCCGGATCTGCCACAATTGCGGGCGGTGATGTTGGAGTCCTTACGGTTATGGCCGACCACTCCGATGATTCTGCGAGAAGCTCGAGAAACGACCGTCTGGCGTAATGGCACGCTGGATGCCGGAACGTCAGTGTTGATCTTTGCCCCGTTTTTTCACCGCGACGACGAGACTCTTCCCGAAGCCCACCGATTCGCACCCGAATTGTGGTTGCAGGACCGTGACGATACGAACTGGCCATTGGTACCGTTTAGCGGTGGGCCGGGATTTTGCCCGGGCCGAAACGTCGTGTTGCTCACCGCCTCGGTGGTGCTGGCCGAAATGCTGCAGCACCATGACTTCGCGGCTGATCCGACAGCGTCCGAACCGCTGGACCTCCAGAACCTACCCGGTACGCTCAGCCCGTTCTCTTCACGCTTTGCCGTGCACCGGCGCTAAACTTCAGCCCGATTGATTGCCACCGGACACACACCAGCCGCCACCTTCGGGGTGGCGGCTGCTAGTGCTCATCGTGATGTTAACGGGAGACGAGCTTGAAGAATGTGCTGTGCGAGCCGTCAGCTTTTTCTTGTTGGTATAAGAACGCGAGGTTTTCTTTGTCGAATCTGCTGAACCACTCATCCCATTCAATGGGTTTGAGTTCGTCTTCGCCGGCGCCGCCAGGAAAATCGATCCTGAGGATTCCGCTACCGGATTCATCTGTCCCGCGAACCACAGCCGGTTTGCCGCCGTGCTGCTCTGCCCACTTGCGAATTTCGTCGTGATCAGTAGTGGTCTTGCTGTCGGATGTCATAATGCCTCCTCGAGCTTCATACGGTTCAGGTTTTTTCGACGCTACGCGTCCAGAGGAGCGATGACAAGAGTTGACGCTTGAATCTAGCAACAAGGTCCTCATGGAACCGGTCTTATAGCCCTTAGCCGGTACGTTTCGTCGTCACCGAATGGTGAAGTTCATGTGACTTTTAGAAGAAGCCAGCTGTCCTTGTGGCCGTAGAGTATTTGCCATGGCAAATATTTCATCCTCATACCTGAAGGTCTTGGCCACCGCCGCGATTGGTGGGCTGGCGCTGGCTGGCTGTAGTAGCCCCGAGCAGCAACAAGACGAAGCCACCGGTGAACCGCAATCCGGCGGGACACTCATCTATGCTTCCGGCGACGCTGAACCGGACTGCCTCGACCCCCACTACGGTGGGAACTATCCGCAGGGTCTGATCGCCACCCAATATCTTGAAACGTTGTTTACCAAAAACGCCGATGGCGAGACCGTCCCCTGGTTGGCTGAAACCTCCGAAGTGTCCGACGACGGGCTGACCCACACCATCAGTGTCACCGACGGCATCACCTTCCACGACGGTACTCCTCTGACATCCGAGGCGATCAAAGCCAATGTTGAGCACCTGCAAGACCCAGAAACGGCGTCATCAACGGGTTTCCTGGCCGTAGAGAAGATTGAAGAAGTCGAAATCGTTGATGAGCTCACCGCTGACCTTCATCTCAGTGCACCGGATAATGCGTTAGAAGAATCGCTGTCGATGCACTGGACTGCCATCCAATCCCCCGATGCGTTGGCTCGGGATGTCCAAGAAAACTGTGAATCCCCGGTTGGTACCGGCCCGTTCCAAGTCGAGTCGTGGGAGCGGGAACAACAAATCAATTTGGTGCGCTACGAGGACTACGTCTCACCTGTCGACACTGATGGCGATGACGTAGCTTACTTGGACGGCATTACCTGGCGCATGATCCCGGAGGCGGCTACCCGCTACGCGGCGCTGCAATCGGGCGAAGTCCATGTCATCGACAACGCCCAGCCCGACACCATCCAGTCGGCCGAAGATGCCAACATCGGCCATCTTGACTCCCCACGTCCCGGGGCTTCGAACCGCGTGGAGCTCAATTCTTCCCAAGCCCCATTTGACGATGTGCTCGTCCGAGAGGCATTCATCCGCGCCGTCGATGTCGACGGTGGTGTCGAAGCGCTCTTCTTCGACACCGCACCCAGGTCGCACTCCCTGCTGTCTTCAGTCGAACCACTGGGTTATTCGGATGAGTCCTTGTTCTACCAGGATGTCGATGAAGCCAATGAGCTGCTCGATGAGGCCGGGTGGACCGAACGCGATGATGACGGGGTCCGGATGAAAGACGGCGAGCGTCTGGAAATTGTCATGCCGGTCTCGACGAATCAGTCGATCCCTGCCGAACAGTCCCTCTTTGAACAATTCCAGGCCCAAGCCTCCGAGGTTGGATTTGATATGCAGATCAACCTGCTGGATCTGTCGAGCTGGTACGCGGCCCTGGCCGAACACAACTACAATCTCGTCTCGGCACCCTACACCAAGGTTGGACCATCAGTTCTGCGAATCTTGTACCATTCTGATTCGATTGAACCAGCACCATCCGGCTACTTCGCCAATAACGCCCAGGTCGATATCCCAGAACTCGACGAGATGCTGATGCAGGCCGAAGAAACCACCGATGACACCGAACGGGCTGAACTGTACGAACAGGCCCAACAGATCGTCCTCGAGGACTACTACGTGTTGCCGCTGTACGATCAGCAGAACCACTTCCTCTATGCCGACTCGGTGCAGGGCATGGGTGACGCCTCAGCCATTGCTGCACTGAAATACGATAACGTCTGGCTCGATCAGTAACCCCTGATGCACATTGTTCAAAGGTTGGCCCGCCGGGTCGGTGCCGCAGTCATCCTGCTGTGGCTGGTGGCCACCGTCATTTTCATTGCCATCCGGCTCATCCCGGGTGACCCGGCCGAAGCGATCATGGGAGGACCCGGCTCCCAGGCTTCGGCCGAGGCATTAGAAGCCGCCCGCGAGCAGTATCATCTTAATGAGCCGATCCTGGTGCAGTACGGGCTCTACCTTGCCCAACTGGCCACCGGTGACCTGGGGACCTCGTATGCGCAACATCGGCCGGTGGCCCAAGTCATGGCCGAAGTACTCCCGGCGACGCTACAGCTGACGCTCATCGCGCTGGTCTTGGCGTGGGGTATCGCGTTTGTCATGGCCGCCATCGCTGCACGCAGCTCACGGCTCGGGCGGGTGATGGGCACGCTGATTGAAGTGGTCGCGGCAGCGGTGCCGCACTTCTGGTTGGGCGCGATGCTGATCATTATCTTCTCAACCTGGCTGGGCTGGCTGCCGGCGGTCGATACCGGGACGGTGCAAGGCATTATCTTGCCGGCTGTCACGCTGGCCATCCCGTTGTCCGGGTTCTTGGCACAGCTGATGCGCGATAGCCTCATGACCGCCATGAATTCGCCGTTCGCGCTGGCTGCCCGCGCCCGCGGCGCCTCAGAGGGCCAGGTCTTTTTCCGGCACGGGTTCCGCCACGCCGCCCTGCCGGCCCTGAATCTCACCGGCTGGGCCGTCGCCGCCTCAATTTCCGGTGCGGTCGTCGTCGAAGAAGTCTTCGCGCGCCCAGGATTAGGCCGCTCACTCCTTGGCGCGGTGCTTGCTCGAGATATGCCCATGGTGACCGGGATAGCACTGTTTTCGGCGCTCATTTACATGGTCGTGATGCTCATCGTGGAAGCCATCGAGGCGTTCATCAACCCGGCTGCCGCCCGAGGAGATGACCAATGAGTCGCACCGCAAAAATCCTCGCTACCATCTTTGTCGGGCTCATCGTGATCGCGGCGGTCTTTCCTAGTCTGCTCGCACCCGGCAACCCACTGGCCGTGAATCCTGCCGAAGCGTTCCAAGCCCCCTCACTGCAACACCCGTTCGGTACCGATGAATCCGGTCGAGATGTCTACACTCGTGTCATCCACGGTACGTCCGATTCGCTCACCATTGGTCTGGCGGCCACCGCCTTAGGTCTGGGTATTGCGATCATCCTGGGTGTCGTCACAGCCTTCGGACCCCGCTGGATCGATGCTGTCATCTTGCGCGCACTCGAAGTGCTCTATGCCATCCCAACCCTGTTGATGGCGCTGATCATTATCGCCTTTACCGGACCCGGCACGACACCGGCGATCATTGCGGTCGGTCTATCCACCGCCCCCGGATACTCCCGACTCATCCGCACCCACCTACGCACCCTGGTGAACTCAGAAATGTTCGACGCCGCGACCGTCCTTGGGCATTCCACCTGGCATAAAGTGCGCAACCACCTGATCCCCAATACCCTCACGACCCTGTTGGCGCTGATTACGTTGGGCATCGGGCAAGCCGTGATCTGGGCATCCGCACTGTCATTTTTAGGCCTCGGGACTCCCCCACCTGCCCCAGAGTGGGGCGCAATGCTGGCATCTGGCCGGACCTATCTGCACTTTGCCTGGTGGTTAACGGTGTTTCCCGGCTTAGCCATCGTCGCCGTCGCCGCCGGGGCCACCCTGCTGGGACGATCTGCCACACGGAGTAACTCATGACGCACGACACACCACCAGCAGTAGAGCTGCACAACCTGTCCGTGACTTTCCCCGGCCCAAACAACACCGCGATCGAAGCCGTCAAGAACGTATCGCTGACCCTGACCCCCGGCAAAGCCTTAGGAATCGTGGGTGAATCTGGGTCCGGTAAATCCGTCACGGCCCGTGCCCTGCTGGGGCTCACCGGCGGTACCGTTACCGCTGAGACCCTCAACATTCTGGGCACGGATGCCCGAAATCTTTCGGCCAAACAATGGCGCACGATCCGCGGCAACCAGGTCGCGATGATCATGCAGGACGCGCTGAATAGCCTGGATCCATTGCGTCCGATTCATCGGGAAATTGCTGATGGGCTACCGCTTTCTCGAAAACAGCGCAAGCAGGCAGCCATTACGGCACTACGTGAGGTCGAAATGCCGAACCCCACGGTGCGCGCCGACCACCGCAGCCCGCAATTATCTGGCGGGATGCGCCAGCGTGCTCTGATCGCTCAGACTATGATCGGTGAGCCATCCGTGGTGATCGCTGACGAAGCGACCACTGCATTAGATACCAGATTGACCCGATTAGTGTTGGATCAGCTGGCGGAACTGACCCAGCAGGGCATCGCATTGGCTATTATCTCGCACGATCTAGCGCAGATTAGTCACGTGGCCCACGAAGTGATCGTGATGCGCCACGGCCAGATCGTCGAAGCTGGCCCCACCGAACAGATTCTGCAGCAACCCGCTCACGAATACACCAAGCAACTCCTTGCGGCCATACCAAGTGGCGTGCCACGATTTACCCCACTAACTCGCAGCATTGCATCACCGACCACGTCTGCGGCCGACGAGCAGCCCAAACCTCAACCCAACGACGAGCTCGCCGTCGAGGTCGACGGTCTATCGAAGACCTTCGGTGACCATCGTGCGGTGGTTGATGTTTCCCTAGCCATTCCCAAGGGCACAACGCTTGGCTTGGTCGGCGAATCCGGTTCGGGTAAGACAACAACCGCCCGTATGATCCTGGGGCTCACCACTCCGGATACCGGTTCCGTCAAAGTGTTCGGTCAACACTTCGCTCCAGCCAACGAGCGCGAACGCCGCGGGCTACGCGATCGGCTCGGTGCGATTTACCAGGATCCGCTGGCCTCATTTGATCCACGCTATTCGGTGTCGCAAATTCTCATCAATGCGTTATCTGGTGGTCAGACATCACGGTCCCAAAAATACCGGCCGCGGGCCATTGAGTTACTCGAGATGGTCGAACTCGACGCCAGTGTATTGTCACGAAATCCACAAGAACTCTCCGGTGGGCAACGCCAACGGTTAGCGATCGCCCGCGCCCTGGCACCCGAACCCGATGTGTTGATTCTCGACGAACCCGTCTCGGCACTTGATGTGTCGGTCCAGGCGACCGTCCTGGATCTCCTGGATCGGCTCCAATTAGAAACCGGGACAAGTTATCTATTTATCACCCACGATCTGGCGGTAGTTGAGCATATGTCCGACACGATCGCGGTCATAACCGCCGGGCAGCTGGTCGAAACGGGTACCGCTGAGCAGATCATCAATCGACCAGAACACCCGTACACTCAAGAACTCGTCGCCGCGACACCCGGCTGGGACCACCGGCGCAAGCCCTAACCGATACGCTGATGTAGTCGGCTCGTGACCTCGCGCAGTTGGATGGCTAAAGTCGTGGATATGACACGCTCGGTGCATCACCACCAACCCGTCGATGGCGAAGAGGATAAACCGTTGTCCGGCTCAACACTTCGTCGGCGCACATTTGGCCAACTAGCGGTGCTGTGCCTCGTACTGGCAGGGTGCAGTATGCCAACCGAATTGGGCGAAGTCGACGCCGCGTCATTTGATAATCTCGACGAACTTTTCGTTGCGGTCGATGCAGCGCCTGACTGACCTGAAACGGCTAGCAACCAGTACGGCTAGCAACCAGTACGACTTTGCTATCCCAAATCATGCCAAAGAGTTTGTCCAAGGTCGCAGTTGCGGTGATACGATCATCATCGCGCACTCCGAAGACCACACCGTGATCATGGAGATTCAAAATATGATGTCCATGGTGCATGGCGGTCCGGTGCCGATGGTACACGGCGCCTATTGGTTCGTCGCCGACATCACTGAGGTCGCTGAGGACGGGCAAGTTGAGCTGCAGCAGCCCCGCTCCCGTGATCTTGAAAGCCTTTCGACAGAGTGGGGCGCCGTGTACTCCACCTTCTAGATGAGTAATTCCTAATTTGGGCTTTGGGAAGTACCGATTCGAGGAACGGAACTTGCGGCATGTTGCAGGCGGTGGGGTCTGTTAAAGCAGGTTGGAGGGTGTTAAGCCTATGTTGTGGACAAAAACTTAAACACCCTCCTGGTAACACTGTACGTTTTTATCACCGATAAAGTCATCCCAGCCTATGACCTACCGGTCCGGCGTGGCCGCAAAAAGCAACTCACCGATGCCGAATTGCTCTGTCTAGCGGTGGCTCAGCATCTGACCCACGGGGAAGCCTCCGAAACGAAGTGGATCCGCTATGCCCGAGAACATTTACGCGACATGTTCCCCTACATTCCGTGCCAATCGGGCTATAACAAACGCATCAGGGCAGCCTTTGGGCTGATCCAGCCAACCTTGGTGGCCTTGGCGCAAGATACCGACACCTGGCACGATGTGGTGCGGCTCTTAGATGCCACCCCAATCCCGTGCGGTCGATCCCGCCAGACTGCTCAACGCTCCCAGCTGGCTGGTCATGCCGGCTACCGCTATAACGCCGCACACAGCGAGTATTTTTGGGGCATGCGCCTGGTGCTGATCACCACCCCCCGATGGCATGCCCGTGATTTGGGGGCTGGGCAACCCCAAACTGGGCGAACGTGACATCACCAAGACCCTATTAGACGGCAGTCGCCATCTACTGCATGATGATCAAGTGATCATTGGCGATAAAGGCTTCTCCGGCAAAGATTTTGCCACCTTCATGGCCCAGGATCTGCAGGCCACCTTCATTCGACCAGATCGTCGAGACGAAGCCCCACGGTTTGGCGACCTGGGCGGCATCCGCCAATGGATCGAATCCATCTTCGACACGCTCAAAGGCCAACTGGGCCTGGAACACCACGGGGCCCGCACCATCCAAGGATTACTGGCCAAGATTGGGGCCAAACTGCTGGCAATGGCCGCCGGAATCTGGCACAACTGGAAAACCGGAACACCCCACAGAAACGCTCCCTGATCGCCTACGACCACTAAAATCAAATAGGAATTAATCATCTAGTGGTCAGGGCACTAAGATACCGCGGGTACCGGCAAGTTGGCCGGAATCCAAGTCGTGCATCGCATCCAGCGTGGCGTCCAAGGGATATTCCTTGGTGCGCATCTGGACTTTACCAGCAGCATTCAGCGCCAGGAGTTCGGCCAGATCATGGTAAGTCCCGACCAGATTGCCAATAACATTAATCTCGCGAGAAATAATATCGATGGTATCGAGTTGAACGGCTCCGCCATACCCGATCACATAATGAGAACCGCGCGGACGCAGCAGCTGTGGCGATAATTTCTCCATACCCTGTTCGCCCACGTAGTCGAAGACAATGTGAGCACCGCCCGATGTGATGTCCAAGACCTGATCGATGACGGTTTGTTGATCAACGCCGTCAGCCGATAAGACGGTGTGATCAGCGCCGATGCCTCGAGCAAGTTCCAGTGCTTCTCCTCTTTATCAATCACAATGACTTCGGTAGCGGTCAGAGCTTCCAGTGTCTGAATACCGATGTGACCGAGTCCGCCCACACCGATCACGACAGCATACGTGCCAGGAAATAGCACATCGGTCGCCTTACGGACCGCGTGATAGGCGGTCAACCCAGCATCTGCCAAGGCAGCAACACTTTTCGGGTCTGTGCCTTGATCCAGCTTGACCACCGCACGCGCATTTGTCAGCAGTTGTTCTGCCATTCCACCATCAGCGTTCAAGCCGGGGAAGGTCGCATTCTCGCAGTGTGAGTCTTCCCCGATACGGCATGCCGGGCACAGACCACAGCTGGTCAACGGGTGCATGACAACGGTGTCTCCCACCGAAACATTCGTCACCGCACTGCCGACCTCACGGACCCACCCGGCATTTTCATGGCCCAGAATGTACGGTAATTCAGGCTTTTGCAGTGGCTCCCACTGACCTTCGATAACGTGCAGGTCGGTGCGGCACAAACCAGCGGCCCCGACATCAACGATCACATCCCAGGGCCCGGTGATTTTCGGTTCAGGAACGTCTTCAATATTAGGATTCTCGTGGTAACGGTGCAGGCGTACAGCTTTCATACTGTCCCTCCAAGAAGTGGATTGGCTTGCACTTTCATCCTGCATGACACATCTCATATTTTCTAGGGCCACTGAAAGCATTCAAGGGCCCCGAAAAACTGTTCGGGGCCCTCGCTGCACATCACGTGCGCTCTCCGACAGGCGGCAGCTAAACCTGTCCGAATAGGCTGTTAGACATCAATGATGTTGTGTTCTGGTCCGTATGGGAATTTCGTGATGTTTTCGGCGCCGTCTTCACCAACGACCAGAATGTCGTGTTCGCGATAACCACCGGCACCTGGTTCACCTTCCATAACCGTGATCATCGGTTCCATCGAGACAACCATGCCAGGTTCCAATACGGTATCGATATCTTCGCGCAGTTCCAGACCGGCTTCGCGACCGTAATAGTGCGATAACACGCCAAATGAGTGGCCGTACCCGAAGGTGCGGTTCGGCAGGAGTCCGTGGCCGATGAAGATCTTGTTGAGTTCGTGGGCGATATCTTTGCACACGGCACCTGGTTTGATGAGTTCTAGGCCTGCTTCGTGGACTTCAACATTGGCTTTCCAAAGCTCCAGCGTGCGTTCATCAGGCTGACCAAGGGTCAGGGTACGCTCCAGCGCTGTGTAGTAGCCCGAAGTCATCGGGAAGCAGTTCAGCGACAGCAGATCGCCGCGCTGCAGTTTGCGGGTGGTCGCCCAGTTGTGTGCACCATCGGTGTTGATACCGGATTGGAACCAGACCCAGGTGTCGCGGACTTCCCGATGCGGGAAGGTTTTTGCGATCTCGTGAGTCATTGCCTCGACACCGATGAGTGCGACTTCGTATTCGGTGATCCCTTCGCGAATCGCAGCTTTGATCGCTTCGCCCCCGATGTCCGCAATGCGAGCACCGTGTTTGATGACCTCGATTTCTTCAGCGGACTTGATCATGCGCTGGCGCATTGCGGCCTGAGACACATCGAGCAATTCGGCCTCAGGGAAAGTATCCTGGAGTGCCTTGCGCTGCATAGTCGGTACGGTGTCGTCTTCAATCCCGATACGTTTGGCATTGATGCCCTGGCGCTGCAATGCTTCCTGTAACGCGTAGTAGAAGTTGTCACGTTGCCAGTCTGTATAGACGATGTTGTCGCCGTAGCTGGTGCGCCATGGCATGCCGGCATCAATGTTCGCCGAGATCGTGATGGATTCTTGCTGAGTAACCACTAGCGCGTATGAACGACCAAAGTAGGTAAATAGGAAGTCGGAATAATACTTGATGTTCTGATAACTGGTCAGGACCACCGCGTCCAGCTCCTTATCGGTCATAATCGACCGCAAACCAGCTAGGCGACGCTCAAATTCAGCATCAGAGAAAGTCAGCGGCTGCTTTTCGCCATTATGCAGGGTCTTCAACCGTTCTAGGTCGCTGACATTGGTGACATTAGCCATCGGTTCTCCTTATGTTCTCTCAGCCCGCATGCCCGGTGCTGAAATATCCTGACAAGTAGAGGGGCGAGCCGCGAAGAAGCCTCTTGCTGCTCTAAATAAGATTCGGCCACACACCTATGTTGTAGTTAGTGCAACGCCGTTGCACTAAATGCTATGTGTGAGCGCACTCACTGTCAAGCCGTCTAGCGAACCTTAACAGCGACCCCTTCGCGTCAGCTATTGCCACCCCAAAAGGCGTCCCGCATTGAATAGCACAAGCCATTACGCGACCCCTGAAACTGCTGAGCCAGTCAAGGTCGCGCCAGCAGTGATTGACTGTGTGACACATCACATGTATTCTGATGCAACGGTGTTGTTATAAATGCAACGGACTCTAGTTTGGTGGTAGTTATGCCTAGTATTCACCCTGAAACCTCCGACCAGCCTTTGGGTCCCACCCTTTCTGGTCAAGAACGAACTCACCCTTACGGAATAGGCAAGAAAGAACGCCGTAAAGTCGTCGTAGCCAGCTTTATCGGCAACTTCGTCGAATGGTTTGATTATGGCGCCTACAGTTACTTGGCGGTCGTAATCGCTGCCGTCTTCTTTCCTTCCGAAGATCTCACCGAGGGTCTCATTTGGACCTTTGCCCTCTTCGCCGTGTCATTCCTTGTGCGACCTTTCGGAGGATTCATCTGGGGGCACATTGGTGACCGCGTCGGTCGACGCAACGCACTCGCGTGGTCCATTTTGCTCATGACCTTGGCCACAGTGTGCATTGGGCTGCTTCCGGGGGCATCGCAAATCGGTCTATGGGCTCCCGCCTTATTGCTGTTCTTTCGCATGCTGCAGGGTTTTAGTGCCTCAGGCGAATACGCGGGCGCTTCCGCCTACCTAGTGGAATACGCGCCGGATGGAAAACGCGGCATGTACGCCGCCGTAGTCCCAGGTTCTACCGCTGCCGGCCTGCTCTTTGGGTCCCTGATGGCGACTCTATTAACCGGCACATTGTCCGATCCTCAGATGGAATCGTGGGGCTGGCGCTTGCCGTTTCTCCTGGCTGCTCCGTTAGGGCTAATAGGGATCTACATTCGTCGTAAACTTGAAGACTCACCAGCGTTTCAAGAGATGTCGAAAGAAGACGAAGTCGTCAAAGCCCCCGTATGGGCGCTCTTTCGCGACCATTGGCGTACACTCGTGCGGGCCACTGCTGCTGTGCTACTGAACGCTGTCGGATTCTATGTGATCCTCACGTACATGCCTACTTATCTCTCCCAGACAGTAGGGATCGATCCAACGCTAGCCAACGTCTCGACGACAGCATCATTATTTACATATATCGGCTTTATCTTCCTCACAGGCTACTTGTCTGACCGGTTCGGGCGCCGCAAGGTACTTATGAGCGCATCTATTTTGTTTGCCCTATTTACGGTCCCTGCATTCCTGCTGCTGGGTACCGAGAACTTTGTGGTAATCCTCCTAGTCCAAGTACTACTAGGTGCCATGCTGACCCTCAACGACGGTAGCTTAGCGAGCTTCCTTGCAGAGAACTTCCCCACTCGAGTCCGCTATACAGGTTTCGCCGTTTCGTTCAACGTAGGAAACGCTGTCTTTGGCGGCACTGCCCCAGCAATCGCAACTATGTTGATAGCTACCACGGGAAGCGCTATTGCTCCTGGGTGGTATCTCGTGGGAGCCGCAATCATCGCTCTAATCGCAGTGGCACTATCCCCCGAGACCAGCGACAAACCACTCAAAGAATAAACTCTTCATCGTCAGATCATTGGGCAGGACTTTATACAAGTCCTGCCCAACGTGTTTCTCGGGCTAGCGCTTCTACGCTACGACAACCGGACCGTCATCACCGAAGCGAACCGTGGCCCCGCAACGCCAGCATTCTACGTCGACCGCATCATCCCGCGGCGGCTCAAGCATGGCCGAGCATTCAGGACAAAGCTGGTTGAGCAAGCAGGCAGGGTCACCCATCAGCTATGCCGTCTCAAATAGTCTTGTAAGACCACAGCGTGATTATTGCTCTCGTCCTTGGCAGCATATAACAGAGTGACTCTCTCATGGTCGTGCACCAGTTCAATCAGCTGATCGATTTCTTCGGCGTGATCGTCCTGAGAAAGCTCTGCTTCATACCGCTGTGCGAATTCCTCGAATCGCTCTGGATCGTGATCAAACCAGGCACGCAGCTCTTTACTGGGAGCGACCTCTTTGAACCAGTGCTCCAATGCTGCGCTTTCTTTACTCACACCGCGTGGCCATATCCGATCGATGAGCACACGTTGACCATCGGTATCAGCAACATCGTCGTAAATACGTTTGATCACGATTTTTGGGCTACTCATATTGGCACACTACGCTGTTATGCCTACCGCGACAACCGTTCAAAATTCAAGTGTTTGAGCCGTGATTGTTGAAAGAAATCTCTCGACTGTCCGGGGCGAGCTCCACTACGGCTGCACGGCATGGGCATTGGACTGTCGCACCTTCGGTGTTGGCACTGTCGAGACCATTCCAAGTGACAGCTGCTGTGTGACCTGGCAATTTATGTTTTGCTCAACGTATCACGCGCATGTCGTCCACGAGAGGAAATCCTCCATGCCGCTCTATGATTACCGCTGTCCCTCTGATGATGTTGTCGAAAAGTTCTTTCCTATGCACGAAAAACCCGACAGCATCGACTGCCCACAGTGCGGTCAGGTGGCCACCAGCGTCCTACCGGCTATCGGGCCTTCGAAACTCAACTCCCCGCAAATGCGGGCGCTTGATGCTACGCAAGCCACCGCCGAATCTCCCAACGTCGTACGTTCCGTGACTGGCACACGAACCGCTGGTCACCAAGCAACACAATATTCTACGAATCCCCTGCATCAAAAACTCCCTCGTCCTTAAGTTAAGCGCGCAGACAAAGCGCTGCCCACGTTCATTCACTTGCCTTTAGGAGGGCGTCAATGCTCGGCAATATTTTCCCGCTGGATTCCACGAAACCATTTACTGACCAAGAAAAAATCGGCCACAATCGATACCATCCCGAAATCCCACCGGTCGCATCCGTAAAACCCGGCGATAGTTTCCGGGTCGATTCCCGCGAATGGTTCGACGGGTTCATTAGAAACGACGACTCTGCCGACGATATTCTCAATGCCCCCATGAATAAGGTGCACGGTCTTTCCGGGCCGTTCCGGATCGAAGGGGCGGAACCCGGTGACCTACTGATCGTTGACATTCTCGATGTCGGCCCCATTCCCGAAGAGCAAGGTCCGCTAGCCGGCCAAGGGTGGGGCTACACTGGAATTTTTGCACGGTCAAATGGTGGCAGCTTTTTAGTCGATCATTTTCCTGATGCCTATAAGGCAGTGTGGGACTTCCAAGGCCCCTGGGCCACCTCACGTCACGTTCCGGAAGTGAGATTTGAGGGCATGATCCATCCGGGTCTGATGGCAACCGCGCCCAGCCAGGAGCTACTAAATAAGTGGAATCAACGCGAGGGTGACCTCATTGCCACTGACCCAGACCGGCTACCACCGCTCGCTCTATCTCCGGAACCAGATCAAGCAGTTCTCGGCGGCGTGCCAGATAGCGATTGGGATCGTGTTGCTGGCGAAGCAGCCCGGACGGCACCACCGCGAGAAAACGGCGGGAATCAGGACATCAAGAACCTAACCAAAGGCACACGGGTGTTTTATCCGGTCTTTGTCGAGGGCGCGAATTTCTCCGTTGGAGACCTCCACTTTTCCCAGGGTGACGGCGAAATCACGTTCTGCGGTGGTATCGAAATGAGTGGCTTCCTCGAGCTGCACGTCGACTTGATCAAAGGCGGCATGGAAACCTATGGAGTCAGCGAAAACGCAATCTTCATTCCAGGCCGACAAGCCCCGCAGTACAGCGAATGGATTTCCTTTTCGGGTACCTCGGTCACCTTGGACGGCGAACAGCGCTATCTTGATTCTCATTTGTCATATCAACGGGCCATCCTGCACGCCATCGAGTATCTCTCAAAATTCGGCTATTCCAAAGAACAGGCTTATCTCCTGTTAGGTGGGGCGCCAATCGAAGGGCGACTCTCCTCAGTGGTCGACATTCCAAACTCGTGTTCAACTGTCTATATTCCTACTGCGATTTTTGATTTCGATGTGCGTCCCTCAGCAAATGGTCCACACCAAATCGATCCGGGAATCGGTGCACCGAAAGCCTCAGACCCGACGACCAACTGATGATGCTCACACTTGGGGTGGGGCCCAACCCCAAGTATGTGTCCATTCGGCGCTAGCAATGGTTAGTGCCGAAGTTTGTGGCCTCCCGGGTCATAGAGCGGGTCGGTAGCGACTCGAGCTGGGACCGGACGATCAAAGTGTTTGATGATCACTTCCGTATCCGGCGAGGTGACCTCCGGGTCAACCCATGCATACGTAATGGTCTTGCCGATGGTATAACCAAAATCCGACGACGCAGTATAGCCGACTAATTCTCCGTGCGTATCCCGAACCGGAGAGCCCGGATTTGGCGCGCCAAAGGGGAACTCCGAGACCAATGAGACCATGTGCCGCTTGGTCACCGGCGGCGTCGACAAGGCCTGATACCCGATGAAGTCTGTCTTGGATTTCGACACGGCAAAGCCAAGCCCAGCCTGATCGGGTCGGTGCTCTTGGGTGATGTCAGCGCCATATGACCGGTAGCCTTTTTCCAGCCGGAGCGCGTTGAATGCCAATCGACCGCCGATCACAATCCCATACGGATTCCCGGCGGTGTAAATCTCTTCCCATAGCCGAGCGCCATGGTCGGCCGTGGTATAGAGCTCCCAGCCGAGTTCGCCCACATAGGACAATCGTAAGGCGAGTACCGGCAAGGCTGACACATAAAGCTGTTTCGCCTGGAAATACCCAAAGCCCTCGTTACTGATGTCATCGTCGGTCAGCCGGGACAAGACGTCGCGGGCATGGGGCCCCCACAACCCGATGCAGCAGGTGCCAGGGGAAACATCGGTCACGACGACCTGTTCACCGGTACGGATCTGGTTGCGTAAATGCACCAGATCTCGGTGACCATTGACCCCGAGGAAGTAATCATCGGAAGCAATTCGAGTAACGGTGATGTCAGATAAAATGCCGCCGCGGTCATCGAGCATGAGCGTATATGTTACGGCGCCGGGCTCCTTCGCGACCGTGTTGGTGGCCACCCGTTCGAGGAGGGTTGTTGCGTCTCGTCCTGTCACGCGATATCGCATCAGTGAGGTCATGTCATACATGGCAACCCGATTGCGGGTAGCCCACGCTTCGGCGACAGCAATCGGAGAAAATTCCGAAGCATCCCAGGGTGGGACCTTCGGAAAAGTTAGGTCGGCCTCTTCAAGGACACGACGGTTGTCTTCCAGCCACAGGGGCCGCTCCCAACCGTTGGCCTCAACAAAATGGCCTCCTGCGAGTTTCTGGTGGAAATAAAACGGTGAGGTGCGCAAGCGGCGCAATTTCGCTGAGGCCGCTCGCGGGTGCCGGATGTCGTATACCTCGTCATAATTTTCGAGTCCTTTCTGCCGAGCGAATTCGGGAGAAAGCAGTTGCCGATCAAAACGCGCGACGTCTAACCCGGCGGAATCAATACCCGGGTGGCCCGTTGTCATCCAATCGGCGACGACTTGTGCGACACCGGCGGAGGCTGTCACCCACACGGCCTGCGCCAACCACACACCTGCAACGGTCTGGGACGGACCCAGCAGTGGGCCGCCATCAGGAGTAAACGAAAACAATCCATTGAAAGACCGTTGCGTATCGAGTCCGGCATCACGGACCGAGGGATAGACCCGCTGCAATTCCTGCCAGGTCGGTGCATAGTCATGTTCCGTAAACTCATGGATGGAGGGTTGACGACCTGCGCGTTGGGCTTGTGCTGGAGTCGCAATCTCATCTTGGCGCACTTCCAGCGGGCGGTGCTCATAGGCGCCGATCACTAGCCGCTTGCCTTGCTGCCGGAAATACATTCCGGCGCCCTGATGTCGAACCATCGGGAAATTACAGGCCTCGTCGTTGGCTGCATCGTGGAATTCTTCGAGTTCGTGACTGAAGCCCAGGCCATGTTCGATGGGTTGCATCGGCAGGTTGCGACCAAGCCACTTACCGATGGTGGGTCCCCAGATCCCACCGGCAGCCACCACGATGTCAGCTGCGATAATCCGTTCGTTTTCTCCGCTGAGCGCATCCACGACCTGCACTCCGGTGACGTCCCCGTCTTCGACCACCAGGTCTGTCACCTGAGTGTATTCATGAAATTTCGCTCCGTGTGCTTTGGCCCGTTCAGCCTGGGCAGCCACTGCCCGCACCGAATGAACCACTGCATCGGTGGGCGTGTGCAGTGCCCCGACCAGATCGGTCGTATTGATGGCTGGCCACAGCTTTTGGACACCTGGGGCATCAAGCAGTTCGGCGGGTATACCCCAGGACTGGGCAAAGCCGAGGCGGCGTTTGAGCTCTCGCATCTGCTCATCGGTATAGGCGAGTTCGAGACCACCTACTCGTTTCAGCAGCCAATCGGTCTCGCCGCCGGGATTGAGCGTGTCCAATTTCTCTAAGGTCCGTTGCGCAAGTTCAGACATCGCTTTCGACGGATTCACTTGAAAAACAAATCCCGGTGCGTGCGAAGATGAACCCCCGGTGGCGTACAACGGTCCTTGGTCGACTACGATCACGTCCGGAAGGCCACGCTGGGTCAGTTCGTCAGCCAGGGCGGCGCCCACCACCCCCGAGCCGATGATGAGCACTTTGGAATCTGCTGTTGCTAGTGTGTTCATTCCCCACCCCTGGGTTGCATATGTTGCAACTCATGCATAAACTGCAACTGTGACATGTGCCACAGAGTCTAGCGATCCCCCACCGCAGGACACAAGAGGACTCAAGAGTTATCCATCGGAGGCGTGCACCAGTGAGTTCAAATCAGTCAGTGGATCGCGCGCTCCAAATTCTTTGGACTCTCAATGGGCTCCAGCAAGCTACGGTGATGAAATTGCCCAAGAGCTCGAAGTGCACAAATCTACGGCCTCTCGCCTGCTCAGTACACTAGAACGGCATCAGCTCGTCGTGCGACAACCTGACAGCCTGGCCTACGAGCTCGGCCACGGCATTTTGCAACTCGCCGGTTCAGTCAATGCTCACCATGATCTCACCAAATCCGCCCAATTACTCGCCGAGGCAGCTGCCGACCATTTCAGGTTGACGGCGAACGTGGCGATTCTCGACGATATCTCTGCGGTCAACATTGCGCAGTCCGACCCACCCGATAAGTTCTTTACGCCACGCCAATATGTCGGCCGTCGTACGCCAGGACATGCCACAAGCAGCGGGAAGGTCTTGCTGGCTTTTGGCCCTCAGCAGGTGCAAGACAAAATTCTGGCAGACGCATTACCACGGTTTACCCCGCAGACGATCACGACCCGGTCCGTTTTAGCCGACGAATTCGCTGCCATCCGACAGCGTGGGTGGGCGGTCTCCAATAATGAATGGGATGCGGACATGACCGCCGTGGGAGTACCGGTGCAAGGAAACCACGATCGCGTCATTGCGGCACTGACCATTACGGGCTTCACCCATGATCTGCCTCCGGAGACTTTTGCTGATCGAGCTCAAGAGTTACAGAGCTTCGTCCAGCGCCACGGGCGGCTCCTAGACTAAAAGCAAAAAATAGAAAGACCTCGGAGGAATCCGAGGTCTTGCTGCTTGAAAAGCATTGGTGGCAGATACTGGATTCGAACCAGTGAAGGCAATGCCAGCTGATTTACAGTCAGCCCCCGTTGGCCGCTTGGGTAATCTGCCATGTGCCCGTCTTGCGTGCACGAATGATTACCTTACCAGCACTTTTTTATTTTTGCGAATCGAGGTCTTCACTTGCCCTTGGCGTCTGTTCTCGCCACCTGAATCGTGTGGTGAATAGTGGTTTCAAGCTAAACTTTGACCAGGACCAATCTCATCTTTCTTTAGGAGGCCGCATGGCCAAGGAAGCGACTTTTGACGTGGTGTCCGAGGTGGACAAACAGGAAGTGGCCAACGCTGTGAACCAAGCGGCCAAAGAAATTCAGCAACGGTACGACTTTAAAGATACTGGCGCCATGATTGATCACACAGACAACGTTATTACACTCACGGCCAATGCCGAAGAGCGCGCGAAGGCCGCGGTAGATGTGCTGCAATCCAAGTTCGTCCGTCGAGGAATCTCTCTGAAGGCGCTGGATGTGTCGGAAGCAGTGGCCACGGGCAAGCAACACAAGATCACCGCAACGATCAAAGAAGGCATCGACCAGCCCACCGCGAAGAAGCTCACAAAACTGATTCGCGACGAGGGGCCGAAGTCCGTCAAGGCAACGATTCAAGGCGATCAATTGCGCGTTTCTTCGAAATCACGAGATGACCTCCAAGCCACCATGGCCTTGCTCCGAGATTTTGAAGACGCGCCGTTACAGTTCATCAACTTCAAGTAAGCTCGAGGAGGCATTTTCGATGATGTACCTGATCACATTTAATAAGATTATTTATACCACCCCGACCTCTGTGGGACAGTTCCTCGTGATGCGCGAAGACGGCGATGCTTTTGAACAAATGTCGTTTTCCGAACCCGAGGTGTCCATAAGAATTGATGATGTGCTTCAACCTGCTCTACGCAGCGGTTTTCGTCATCCCGACGGGCTGCTAGTTGATGAGAGCTTGGTGGACATCATGACGGCACCACAGCGTCTCGAAGAAGCCTCTGCGGCCCAACTGGCCGTCGAAGCTCAATTAGAAGAGTTACAGACCGGCGCTGTTCCGGTAGCACAAGCCGCTCATGCACAACATATCGATCAGCTGTCACGTGAGGCACGGCTCGATCATGAAGAATCCCTCCAGTGGGCCCACACCGAGCGGAAAGATCTGTTGGAACGTCCTCTTGACTCAGGACTCCAGGAGTACTGGGAAAACGGCTAAGCTCACGCCGCTGATTAGCGGTGCTGGCCCATATCCCGAGCTTGTTGGGTGAGTCGTTCTACCCGATCTTCCATCGCCGGGTGGGTAGAAAACCAGTTGCGGATTCTGCCCGCAAAGGGGTTAGCGATCATCATGTGGGCTGCTGATTTGACGCGATGATCCTCTGCAGGCATCGGATGGCGTTGTACTCCGCCCGAAATTTTCTGTAACGCAGAAGCCAGAGCCAAGGGGTCACCGGTCAGCAGCGCACCATCGTGGTCGGCTGAGGTTTCCCGATCACGTGAAATCCCCGCTTGGATAAGTCCTGCGGCCAGGGGTGCAAGAATCGCCCCGAGTAAGTTCAGCAAGCCGTTACTGTTATTGCCACGATTGAACATCAACATGTAAGCGACACCTTGAATGACGGTGCCGAGGGCAGCGGCAACTGATGATGTGAGGATGTCACGGTTGTAGACGTGCATCAATTCGTGGCCTGTGACGGCTCGTAGCTCCCGCGGGCTGAGCAAGTGCATGATGCCCTCGGTAAAACAGATCGCTGCATTGTCCGGATTGCGCCCGGTCGCAAACGCGTTTGGTTGCTGGGTGGGAGCAATATAAATCCGCGGGGCGGGCTCGCCAGCTCGGTGCGCCAGCTCGTAGACCATGTCATAGAGGCCCTTGAACTGTTGTGGATCTGCAGGATAGGCACGCATGCTGCGCAACGCGATTTTATCGGAGTTCCAATAGGTCACAGCGGTGGTGACCAGCCCGATACCAGTGAACAAGATGATCCACATCGAGCTGCCACTGGAGGCCGAGATCGCACCACCAATCGCAACCAGAATGCCCAGCATGAGGGCAAAAAGAAACCAAGTTTTCGTACGATTTCGTGTTGCGCGTTGCATGCGAACCTCTAACTGTGTGCGGCTTCTCGAGCTTTTGCTCGTGCGAGTCGCATTTGTTCTTCACGGTCCACGACTTTCACACGTTCTCGTTCTACCGGACCGTTGGCTGTCTCGAAGTCCCCGAGGGAAATCTCGTGGTTATCGAGCTTCTTCCAGCCATGCCAATCACTATATTCAATGCCACGTTGTGCTAACAGGTGCAAGATAGCATCTTCGTCTGGGTTCTCTGCGGTGTAGAGATGTTCGACATCTTCGATGATGTGGCCAATTGTTTCAAGGGCGTCACCCTTGGTATGTCCGATCAGTCCCACCGGGCCGCGTTTAATCCAGCCGGAGGTGTACAGCCCAGGTACATGGTTGCCGTCAGCATCTAAGACGCGTCCTTCATCATTTTTGATAATGCCGCGTTCTTCATCGAATTGGATTTGCGGTACAGCGGAACCAAAGTAACCGATTGCCCGATAGACGGCCTGCACCGGGTAGACCTTCATTTCGCCGGTCCCCCGAACGTTGCCGGTACCGTCCAGCTCCATGCGTTGCATGCGGATGCCAGCAACCTTGCCGTGGTCGGTGAGAATTTCTTCTGGGGCTTCGAGGAAGTGCAAGTGCAAACGCCGCGACGCACCGGTGCCTTCCGGGCGTTCCTCTTGCTCTAACAACCAGTTGGTCAAAGTATTGACCATGTTGCGCACTTGGTTGGACTCTTCGGCGGCCTTTTCCGAGGCTTCATCAAACTCGAAGTCATCTTCGTACAAGATAATGTCGCAGTCTTCGATCGATTTGAGCTCGCGAAGTTCCAGTGGCGTAAATTTCACTTGTGCAGGACCACGACGACCAAAAATGTGAACATCGGTGACTTGCGACGCGGCAAGGCCCTCGTATACGTTGTCAGGGATCTCAGTTTCTAACATTTGTCGGGCGGGTTTGGACAGAACACGAGCCACGTCTAGGGCTACGTTGCCGTTCCCGATGACGGCAACCTCTCGTGCTGAAAGATCCCAATGCCGGTCAACATCGGGGTGTCCGTCATACCAATTGACGAAGTCGGCGGCACCGAAGGAGTTTTCAGCGTCCACACCGGGGATATCGAGCCGGGCATCTTTGATGGCGCCTGTGGCAAACACAATGACATCGTAGAAAGTGCGCAGTTCGTCTAAGTGGATATCGGTTCCGTAATCGACGTTGCCGATGAACCGAATGTCGCCTCGATCCATGACCCGGTGGAGGGCTTTAATGATGCCCTTAATGCGCGGGTGATCTGGTGCCACACCGTATCGAATCAATCCGAATGGCGCTGGGTATCGATCGAACAGGTCGATGGAAACCTCAAAGTCGATATCAGCTTTCTGGAGTGAATCAGCGGTGTACACACCGGCCGGACCGGCACCGATAATGGCGATCCGCAATGGACGATGCATAGTTTCGGACACAAACTTCCCTTTGTTCAGAACGACTTCAGTACTGCAAGAATAATTACGTAACTACCGTATCCCCTAATACTGGTTGTCAGCTATGAATTCAGCGATCAGCAACAGTGGCTGTGATAAAAATGACGACTACACTGGTAGCTATGGCTCGACGCAATACACCGGTATTTTATCCCGCATATCAAGGCTTGGTTTCCAAACTTTTGGACCGTGGATGGCAACCTTCGGACGGGATGGCCACCGCCGAGCTTCAGGAGCAACTGCTGCGGTCAGTTGCTGCCCACCAGCTGATAGAAATGGGAAACGATCCGGCCGAGGTCACGTTCGTGCCAATGTCGCTGCAAGAGTTCTATTTAGCACTCGGAGTATCCGAGATGATGGAGACGAATCATTTCTTCTTCGATCCCGATGAGCTAGAAATCCGTGACAATATGGTCATGTTTGTTGAAGACGCCCATGAGTCCACCGTCTGGGCTGCTCCACTCGACCAGGTGACGCTGCCCGATCCGATCGTCTATCGTCGGACCGTGGGAGCCGAGGCACCTGACGGGGCCGGCACGTGGGAAACGACAGACTCAACTGTGTCAGAATTCATCACAGACATCTTGACCTGGAACTACACGGAGGACGAATCTTGACCGATTACACCGGCCACGGCCCACACCCCACGCCCCCACAGATTCAATCGCATGCTCCTGCCGGTTACGTCTGCCCATTCTGCGGTCTGGTCAATGGGGATGTTGCCGATCCCAATAACCGTTGTGCACTATCCGATGTGATTTATCAAGACGACGAGCTCATTGTGTTCACGGCAGCGGATGGTTTTGGGCCCCGCGCGGGCCACGTCATGGTGTGTCCGACCGAGCATTACGAGGCGCTGTACCATCTGCCAGACCGGGTGCTCATGCGAATCTCACTGATGGTGCGTGAAGTGGCGTTTGCGATGAAACGGGCCTGGAATCCGGAAGGGATCTCGACCCGGCAGCATAATGAGCCGTCCGGCAATCAGCACGTATGGCACTACCACCTACATGTTTTTCCGCGGTATGCCAACGATATGCTCTACCGACAGTTGCGCCAGCCGATGGATGTGGCATACCGAGCCGAAATCGCTCAGGACATCAAAGCCACGTTAAACCCGGCTACGACGTTTCTGCCCGAGGGGCTCTAAGCATCACGAGAGACAACGTACTCGGCAAAAAGTTGTAGGGCCGTCTTGACGGGCGAATCTTCCAGCCCGTTGAGGGCGTCGGTGGCTTTTTTCGCCCACTGCTCGGTCAATTCCCAGGCTCGTTCAATAATCTCATGGCTGGCAACGGCTTGTACGGCACGTTCAAGTTGTTCGTCGGTGTCCAGCGGACCATCAACGAATTTCAGAGCTTCAACTGCATCGGCGTCACCTTGACCTGCCGCTTCTCGCAGTAGCAAGACCGGCAGCGTTTCGACACGTTCTTTCAGATCCGTACCTTGCACCTTGCCTGAAGTATCTGAGGGGCTTGTCACGTCGATGATGTCGTCAGCAAGTTGAAAGGCCATGCCCACATTCCCACCGTATTCGGCAGCGATTTCGATGAGTTCTTCGGATCCCCCGGCTAGGAGAGCTCCTAAGTAGGCACTGGTGGCAAGCAGGGAGGCGGTCTTGCCGTCGATCACGCGCAGATAGTGTTCTAAGGGATCATCCTCGGCATACGGGCCGACGGTTTCCCAAAGCTGGCCCATGACGAGTTTTTCGAAGGTCTCAACGTGTTTCGTCACCGCCCGGGTCCCGAGCGTCGACATCTCAGCTGATGCTCGTGCAAAGATGAGGTCACCGGCCAAAATGGCAATCGAATTCGACCACTGCTGGTGCACCGCGGTCACCCCGCGTCGCTGATCGGCCTCATCCATCACATCATCGTGGTAGAGGGTAGCCAAGTGCGTGAGTTCCAGCGCTACAGCAACTTTGCGGATATTTTCATTTGGTTCAGCAACCATCCCTGTGCTGACATGCTCATCAGCCAACATTGATGACAGTACTGTCACGATCGGGCGGACTCGTTTGCCCCCGGCGCTCAATAGGTGACGCGTCGTTTCGTGCGCGAGCTGGTCAGCGTAGACCAGCGCCTCGCCGAGGTCTTCTTCAATACTTGCCAAGCTCGTCAGCAGCGCGTCGAATAGCTGCTCATGTTCTTGCAGCGCGTCAATACCCGGAGGCAGCGAAATAGAAATATCCACCCGTATAACCCTACACTAGCGACCCTTTTGGGCTGCTGGAATCCCTGTTGTATTCGTCTGGCTCATAAACCTACCCGCTCAGTACCGTCGTCGGCAGAGATTACCTCACTCCACACCAGTTTTCAGCTGTCCGAGCAGCGCTCAATCACCCGATGGCTTTCCTCCAGCCAAGACCCGAGGCACGCTATGCGGTCTGGTTCTAGTGTTTGGATCGACCAAGCTTGCGACGGCTGGGGCCCGTTGCCGCACCACCATGCCGTTTCCGTAACCACCGGAATAAGAAGGCTCGACGCGGCCAGATGAGTGCTTGGCGAACTCGCATCACGAACTCCTTCTGCCCTCCCGACCCGCAGTGGCGAGCAATGATGTCTGCCGAACCCGAAGCATCGGAAAAACCGGTACATTATTGCCTATCATGTCTTTTATTGCCGCAGCTTTTCAACTGTCTGACGCACAAGTGGCTCAATTGCCCAATGCAATCATTGGGCAAGCCACCAGTGCGTTCTCACGTCATCAGCTTGGCAAATTTGGCTTCGGCGAGCGCTACCGCTTCACAACCCGTGGCCCTGAGCGCTTTGCAGCTGCACGTGACCAGTGGAGTCAGTTGACTGATGCGTCTGCGACGAAGCTGCCGGCATCATTGAGTCCCTCGGCACCGATCTGCTTTGCAGCGTTTACCTTTGACGCGCGCTCTGCGGTGGATTCTGTGATGATTGTGCCAGAGTTCGTCTTGGATCGCCGCCGGGATGGTACCTGGTTGCGGTATATCTACTGCACGAAGAGCGTGGTCCCCTCAGCCGATGAGATTTTTGCGTCTTTCGTCGAGCAGTTACCCGACGAACCCGCCGTTGCTGCTGAAACTGGGCTCACGACCGTCTCAGCGCAATTGTCCGAAGCGGCATTTGAACAGTCCGTTGCAGAGGCGGTTGACATGCTGGCCTCAGATGACTTTGAAAAAGTCGTGCTGGCCCGTGATGAGCTCCTGACCGGCGCAGCCCCATTTCATTTCCCTGCAACCATGCGAGCGTTAGCGGAGGATAATCCGACCGCGTGGACGTACAAGGTTGCAAACCTTATCGGTTCAACCCCAGAGCTGCTCATTGCCAGACAAGCCAATGCCGCCAGGGCTCGAGTGTTGGCCGGCACGATCGACCGGGATGTGGCCGTCAATGAGCAGTTGATTGCTGAGCAGCTATCAGACAGTCCCAAGCAAATATTCGAGCACCAAGCCGCGGTTGACTCGCTCGTTGAGACTTTGGCGCCCTTCGCCACGGATTTGCAGGTTTCCGATAAACCATTCGTATTACCACTACCCAACGTCTACCATCTCGCCACGGATGTCTCAGCTGAACTTACCGCGTCCACGTCGATTTTGGATTTAGTGGCAGAAATCAGCCCGACCGCAGCCGTTGGCGGGACACCTCGCAAAGCTGCGATGGATACGATCTGGCAGCTTGAGGCCGAAACCCACGGTATGGATCGCGGTCTCTATGCTGGCGCCGTCGGATGGTTAGACGCCAAAGGCCAAGGAGAGTTTGGTATCGCATTGCGCGGTAGTGTCATCGAGGATGCCCACCACGTGCGGGTCTATGCTGGTGGTGGCATTGTTGAAGGCTCTGATCCGGCGGCCGAATTGGCCGAGACGCACGCCAAGATGCGACCTATGAAGAAAGCACTTCGCGTTCGTCAACAATGACACCATAGAACGTGGAGTTTCTCAGGCCTAGGGTCCGGTTGACTAGCGCAGTTCCACCTTATGCTGCATATCTCGACTGGCCCACACCAGCAATGCGGCAATGACCACGACATGAGCAATGAGCATACTCACCGGTAGAAGTGGCGTATCAGCATTTCCCATCGCGCTCTGCCACAGACTCGTGCCCAAAATTCGACCGTCGACGACGTCAAATACCGGAGGTACGAAAACCGACGCAAACCCGAGAAGTTGCATCAGCACGTAGTAGCACATAAAGACAATAATCGGTCCACCAATACTGAGGCGCCGAGCCCATCCCCCACTGCCGATAACAACGCTAGAATACATCGAAGCGAGCGGCATGACGACCACCCAGAGAACGCTCATGACAACCAGGGGCCCGAGACCAGATAATTGTCGAAATACTTGCTGCACTTCTTGGTAAACCTGCGCTAGCGTCAGATTGGCCATCTCAAGCACGAATTGGCCTTGGACAAAGAGCACGAGTGTGGCAAAGACACTGGCCAGTACCGTCACCAGCAGTGCAAACAGCAACTTTGTCCAAAAAAGTTGCCGGCCCGGTATCGGTAGCGAATGTGTGAGTATTGCCCCACTCCCGTAGCAACTGCGATAAAAATCGATGACAAAATAGAGCTGCACAGCTGGCACCACAATCAGCGTCACCAGGACCGCGAAGACGATGCCGACCGCACCGGTGAGAAGCGCCAAGAGATCTGCCAACACAATGAGCACAATGGCAATGCCACCAATAATCAGCAACGGCTTTTTCGTTCGGATGAGTTCGTGTCGAAGAAGTGTGGTCGTCATCAGGTATACAGCTCCTTGAAATACGTATTGAGCGACTGTTGACTGTCAGTACGCATCTGCTCGACAGCCCCCATCGTGATGATCCTGCCGTGTCTCATAAAGATGGCCTCGTCAAGAATATGTTCGATATCAGCAACGAGGTGCGTTGTAATGATCATGAGCGCTCCCGGATGCATCGCTGACAAAATGGCATGCAAGGTGGAATCACGAGCTGCCGGGTCGACTCCGCTAATGGGTTCATCGAGTAAATACACCTGTGCTTCGCGCGACATCGTCAACGCCACGTGCACTTTTTCGCACTGGCCTTTACTCATCTCGTTCAAGCGATCATTTTCTGTGATGTGGAACTGGGCAAGTAGCTTTTCACAGGTTGGACGGTTGAAGTCAGGGAAAAAGTCGGCGAAATACTGCACCAGATAGCCAACTTCGGCCCGTCCGGGCAAGTTCGGCGTATCAGATAAGAAGCTCACCTTACTTTTTGTCTGAGGTCCAGGCTCGTGCCCGTCGATGGTCACGCGTCCACTTGTCGGTTGATTCAGACCGGCCAGGATCCGTAATAAGGTTGTCTTGCCGCAACCGTTTTCTCCTAGCAGTCCAATAATTTTATTGGCCTCGAGATGCAGTGTAACGTCACGCAGGGCGCTCACGCTGCCATATTCTTTGGTCAACCTGTCGATATTAATCATGTGTCTCCCAGTAGGTGTTCAATAGCTCGACAGCTCGCTCACGTGTCACGTCGAGTCCTTGAAGCTGCTCAATAGCAGTCGTGATAATTTCTCGTGCTGATTCGTTTCGCAGGTCGTTCAGCGCCTCGGTGTCATCATTCACAAACCGCCCTGTAGTGCGCTCACTTCGTGTTGTTCCATTGCGGTCCAGTTCTGTCAGAGCCCGCTGAACCGTATTTGGATTGACCTTGTATTCAAGGGCCAATTCTCTTGTTGACGGCATTTTCATCCCTGGCTTCCATTCACCGATGATGATGCGGCGAGTGAATTCAGCCACGAGTTGCTGCCAGATTGGCTGTGAAGAATCAAACTCCATGCCACCTCGATCATATTATTGTATTAGGTAAGTAATACAGTAACACAGTTGCTGGGACTGAGAAACCCGCCCGAGTCTCGAAGTACTTTTTGCCACGTCAGCTGCCTGGATATACTCTGCAAACAGTAAAGCTCTGGTTTAGAGCAACCTATGTGGCCCTCATCCTCAGCTAAGGAGTCGCAGATGATACAAGACACGTCCCCGAGCTTCGCGGTCATCGGTGCCGGCATCATCGGAGCAGCAGTGGCCCGAGAGATTCTCACGAGGCTACCTACCGCCTCGGTGACGATCTTTGAAAAATCATCCACGGTCGCCGCGCATCAGACCGGCCATAACTCCGGGGTGGTACATGCCGGCTTATATTATGAACCCGGCAGCCTCAAGGCCCGACTGTGCCGACGAGGCGTCGAGCTGGTCACTGACTATGCACGCGCTAAACGGGTTCCTTACGAAGCTTGCGGAAAGCTTGTCGTAGCTCTCCGTGAAGAAGAACGTCCAAGACTCGAAGCGATCTACCAACGAGCCGTTGCCAATGGAGTTCCCGATGTCGCCTTGATCGGCCCCGAAACGATTCGTCAGGTAGAGCCAAATGCCGTGGGCTTGGCAGCGCTACATTCTCCCCATACCGCCATCATCGATTTTGCTGCGGTGGCTCGAGCGCTCATTGCCGACGTGCAGACTGCAGGTGGTTCATTGCGGCTGAATACTGAGGTGATTGATATCAATCTGGAATCCCACGGCTGCGCGGTCACAACCCGTGGGGACCACACGATGGGTAACACGGAGACCGAGTGTTTCGATTTCATCATTTCGTGTACCGGACTCCAGTCGGATCGTCTAGCGCAGTTAGCCGGAGGGGCCCGGTATCCAGCGATTGTGCCGTTCTTTGGCCAATACGCTCAACTGGATCCGGTTCACCGCGATATTCTTAACGGTCTGGTCTATCCGGTCCCGGATCCCGCGTATCCGTTCCTCGGCGTCCATCTGACAAAACGTGTGGATGGCGAGATGCTCGTGGGACCGAACGCTTTCTTATCGTTTGGGCGCGAAAACTATACCGGCTGGGAGATCGGGTTCAAAGATACTGCTGCGGTCTTGGCTCATCCTGGATTCTGGAAATTTGCCGCCGGCAATATGCAAGCAGCGCTACGCGAGTTCTCTGCGGTCGTGTCTCGAAAGAAGTTCCTCCACGGGGCGGCTGCCTATGTGCCACAGCTTAACGGAGCGGTCGCGACCCCAATTACTCGTGGCATTCGAGCCCAGGCGATGGATGAACACGGACGGCTCGTCGATGACTTTGTCATTGAACATCTGGGGCGGGCGACGTTTCTCCGCAATGCCCCGTCTCCAGGTGCGACTTCGTCCATGGCGATTGCTGAACACATCGTCGAGACCGTCATCGACACCCACGGGCTGACCGGGCTCACCGACTAACTTGGCAGTTCCTTACTGATAGGACACAAACCAGGGTTTTGGCTCGACCTCAAAAGTTTGTTTCGGCGAAAACATCGGGTCGTCCTGGCGGTAGAAATTCTTCCAAGCCAGATACATGTCTTCGGGGAGGTCTTGTTGCAGCGCCTCCCACGTGTCAAATTTTTGACTTGCGGTGCCGTGGCCATCAGCGTGTAAGACCATCGCGATCTCAGGGTGATCTGTTTTGACGTCTTGACGGTTTTGAATCATCGACAACCGGAATTGATGCAAGACGACCATCTTTTGGGGCAGTTCGTGTTCAGCGGTCAGTTCGGCCAACCATTCAGTGGTTTCATTAATCTCGGCCGCATCAACGGAGCCGATCTGTTGCATGTGCACCTGGCCGGGTGCGAGGCGCCATTCCGGGTCCAAAGCTAAGCCAACGTTGGGCTCTTTGAGGTAGTCTTCGAATAGTTTGGCCTGCGTGAGAAAGTCATTATGCCCGGGTTGTAAGTCGAGCACGACATAGACATCGTGTTCTTCGGCCGCTTCGATATAGGGATCCAGGTCGTCAAAATCGACGACTGCCGAGTAGTTGCCATCGGCGCCCGGAGCTGAAGAGGCCATGGTCACAATGATCTCGAAGGTTGGGATAATTTCGGCGTCCGTGTGGGCTTCATAGTATTCGGCCAGGTCTTTCACCCGCTCGACCGATTCTTGCGGACCTTGTTCGCCCAGCGCCCCGAGCTGAGGATATGTCGGGTGCCCATACAGGGCGATGAAGCGCTTCTCAGGGAAGAGTTCAGTGCCACCACCGATGAGTTCAGGGGGCTCTTCCGTCGGGGTTGGTGAGGGTTCCGGACTGGGTTCTTGCGTTTTCTCGGGTGTGGCTGCCGGTTCTAGTTGCTCAGGTGAGGGTTCGTTCGCGCAGCTGACAAAGAAAAAAGCAGTGGCCATCAACGCAGCGATGGCACGAGACAGTCTCGGCATAGTTCACTTCTTGTTTCGTTGGGGAAGGATCTGCCCCAGCATATATTGTGGCCCTGGGAGATGACAGGTTTTATGTCACAGGGTTGTCTCGTGTGCTGTGATGATTTGGTCATAACCGTGTTGATACGTCGGATATGACAGTGTGCCAAGCAGGTGATGAAGCCGATCGCCGCTCAGTACTCGCCCGCTTGTTTCGGCTGGTTCTACCGCTGGCGGGGGCTCTTCGTCTAGTCGGGAGGCGATGTACGTGACGACGTCACCGAGCAAAACCCCGGGTGTCCGGTCGATGGCATGCAATACCGGTGGCGGATCGTCGAGTGTCAGCAGCCGCTGGAGCGTGCGTGCCAGATCGGTCTGGTGAATTCGGTTCGTACGACGGGCGTATTGGACTGGTTCATGTTGCCGTACTTTGCGTAGTAACATTTCTCGGCCCGGGCCATAAATGCCAGCGGGACGGACAATATGAGCATCAAATAATTCGCGGGCGAGCTGTTCGCCTGCCACCAGGGTGTGGCCTCGCTCAGACACCGGCGCCACCGGGTCTGCTTCGGTGAGTGCACGGTCGGTTGCGGCACCCTCAAACACCCTGGTCGATGACACGAAAAGGACGCGCGAGGGGATCTCGTCAAGTGCTGCGGCGAGGTGGCGCAGTGCCGTCAGATACCCATTGCCGCCGGCAGGATCTTGAATCGAGGGTGTCAAGGTGATGACCATGGCATCGACCGCAGGAAGTGTCTGCGTCACCGGAGACGTAAGATCCACCTCAAGGTGGGAGAACTCGGCTGGCAGCTGCCGTGCAGTCCGCCGCAGTCCAAAAACGTGCCATCCTTCGGCAAGCAGCATGGTACCCAGTTCGGTTCCTAATTGGCCGCATCCGGCTAACAGCACCCGAGGCGAAGTGTTCAATGAGCTCATGCAGACCATTCTACGAGGCCAGCCGACGACGCTTGCGTCAACCAGTTTTCTGTCGGACCCAATACCGCTTGATCGCGGTGTCGCTCTCCGGGGTTTCAGGCTCGAGCACGCCGCCGCATTTTTCGATCACCCCGGCCGATGCCACATTGTCTGCATCGCAGATGACCAAGATGTGATGGACACCTAAAGCGGTGAGTCGCTGCACAGCTTGTCGAAGTATCTGGGTGGCATAACCTCGGCGCCGAAACTGCGGACCGACCGCGTAACCAATGTGGCCGCCGACTTCGAAAAGGATGTCGGTAAGACGATGCCGGATCGAGACGCGTCCAATGATTTGACCGTCAATCTCAGCGACAAGGAAATCGGCTGGCACCCTGCCTGGCGGCAGATTGATACCGGCGGCTTCAGCCTCGATAACCGACAGAATATGCTCCCACGAACCATCGGCGGGCAGAAACGCAAAGCCTTCGACAGCAAGCTGCTCGTGCAGCAGACGCACCGCAGCTTCGTCCTCGATGCGTGGCGGACGCAGTATCAGGTCCATGGTGGCGCTACACGAACGTTGCCCGGACAGCGGCTTGGACACTGGCATGGACCGTGGCTCGCTGACTGCGGTCCGAGACCACTTCCAGCACGCGCCGGCCCTTGGTGGGATCTCCCAGCATGTGGATGAGTTGTTGTTCCGAGGTGAGGCGCTCGTGTCGGATGCCATGCGCGGCACAGATCGCGCCGATATCGACGGTGTGCGGGGTGCCGAAGAAGCGTTCAACCACCGAAGCCATCCCGGGGCGTTCGGCGACTTCACCGTGTTCCAACCCGTGGAAGATTGCTCCACCAGAATCGTTGATCACAACGATGTCGAGGTCCGGCTCTTGTTCGGTCGGACCGAGCAGTAGCCCGTTGGTGTCATAGAGGAACGTGAGGTCCCCCACCATGAGGGTCGTTTGCTCCCCGGTGGCTAGGCTGATGCCGGATGCCGTTGAAATGGTTCCATCGATGCCGGCCAGACCGCGGTGGGCAAAAACCGTTGAGGTTGCTTCGGTCGGCGGTCGCCATGCGAGATCAACGTCTCGGATGACCGAGGATGATCCCAGCACCAGTTGCCCAAGGGCGGTGGCCGAGACCAGCTGAGCGGTCCGCATCGCACCGGGTTTGCCGACCGCATACTGCCGTTGGGTCAGTGCTTGTTCGAGTGCGCGTTGGGCGCGTTGGGCCGCTGACTGCCAGGAACCCAACCAACCTGGCGGACCCGTCCCGGCGAATTCGGCCAGCGACTCGAGGTCGCCGATGAGCTGTTCTTTGCGGGCCCCCGGGGAGAACCAGCCTACTGGCCGCGGGTGGTACAGCGCCGATTTGATGTCGTCGCGTTTGAGGAGCGCTTGTAACTGGCGAGATAAGGTCGGGCGGCCGAATAACACGATCCGTCGGATATGGCTGCCCAACCGGTGAGCATGTTCGCCGTGCCCACCTTCGGGACCAAGAAGATAGGGGTACGCGGCGATAGCGTTGCGCGAAAACCGGGCATTCGAGGATGGTTCAGCAAACAGCGGCAAGCCAAGGGCCAGCGCGAAATCGTGCGCAATCGGTCCGGCACCGTGACCGGCGACCACCACGGTGTGACGTTCACGCAGGCCGGTGCCTTCGACCAGTTGCTCTGAAAATGCGTGGCCCCGCTCCTGCCATCGCTTATCAATTTGGAACCGAGGTTGGGCTTGAGCTGGTGAAATGACCGGCAGCACTCCGGTTTCGGCTTCTTGGCGCACCGCAAGATCATCGGGTTCTGGAATGAGTGGTTCGCGGAATCGTGCGTTAATGTGAACCGGCCCGGTCGGTGAGGTGTCGGTTCCTGCGCCAACGGCCAGCGCACCCATCACCGAAGCGTGGGTTTTGGCATAGTCTGCGGTATCACCGGTCACGGTGATCGAGGTCCGGGCGTGCACACCGAACATATCGCGTTGGTCGGTGGTCTGATTCGCTCCGGTGAATTGCACTTCGGTGGGTCGATCAGCGGTCACCGCGACCAAGCGAATATCAGCGTGGGAGGCCTCCATCATGGCCGGCATCAGGTTCCCGGTCGCGGTTCCGGAAGTGGTCACCACCGCGGCCGGACGTCCGGAAGCTAGCGCAATCCCCAGCGCAGTGAATGCCGCAGACCGTTCATCGATGCGTACGTGCAGCCTGAGTCGCTCAGGATGAGCTGCTTCGGCGAGCGCGTAAACCAGCGGTGCGGAGCGGGAACCGGGACCGATTACCACGTGGCGTACGCCGGAATCGCGCAGCGCAGTAACGATGGCGCGTGCGGTATCCATGGAATCCATGCGGACCATCCTACGCGTTTTGGGTCAGCTCGCGGTGGGCTTTCGCAAGACGAGTATGCCACCAGGCCTGCCGGTCGGGTGGCAGTTTCAGCTGGTCAAGAAGCTTCGGATCCGGTGCCGGAGCTGGGCCAGGCGTCAAAACACCCTGACGGGGAAGGGCCGGTTCGGCCGGTTCACTACGAAATAACGCCGCGGTGGCTAGCCCGCAGGCATGATGCAACGTCGGCAGAGCAGCCGCAAGCGCGACCCCGGCGGCTATACCAACCGACGAATCCAGAGCCGAAGAAACCAGGGCTTCAAGCCCCGCGTGTTCTACGATCGACAGCGCTCGCCGCACCCCACCGAGGGGTTGGACCTTCACCACGATCAGGTCAGCGGCTTGCGCCTGTGCTACGGCCACCGGGTCGGTTTCTTTCCGGACGGCCTCATCAGCGGCAATCAGCACTGTATTTCCGGCTTCCCGCAGCGCTGTGCGCAGCCGGGCCAGTGGCTCGATCCCGGCCACCGGCTGTTCAGCGTATGCCAAAAAGGGCAGGGCCATGATGACTTCGAAGGCTTCATCGTGGGTGTACTTGGCGTTGGCATCAATTCGGATATCTGCCCCTGGCAGCAGTTCGCGTACTCGGTTCACCCGTGCGATGTCGGTGGCCAGGTCATCTTCGGCGACTTTCACTTTGACTGCTTCGACCGGACCAAACCGCGCCAGCACACGTTCCACGTCGTCGGGTGCGACGGCGGGAACGGTCGCGTTGACGGGCACGGTGTCACGGACCGGTTCCGGCCAGCCGTGCCAGCCGGCTTCGATGGTGGCCGACAACCAACGCGAAGATTCTGCTGGCCCGTACTCCGGAAACGGCGAGAACTCAGCCCACCCGACCGGTCCCTTGATGAGCATGACTTCGCGCAGTGTTGTATTGCGGAAGGTCGTATTCATCGGCAGCCCGACGGCCACCGCGTTGTCTGCGAGCTCG